>NZ_JBHRYU010000004.1:0-314984 GCF_042649185.1 Cohnella sp. GCM10012308 | reverse complement strand
CCCTTAGCGTTCGATTGTGTTCGAGGAGTGCATGGAAGAAGCCAGCAATTTCGGAATCGCCTTTACAAATTTGGTCTACTTGTTCCTTGCTAAATTCCATCTCTTCACAATCCTCGTTTGGGTTTAACTACTAATTCTCGATGGGTATGCTTAAATCCCTTCTAGGTTAGAAAAAAACAAAAAATCCCCCCGCCGAGGGGGGGACCTAAGTAGTAACCAAATGTGCAGGTAAATATAACACACAAGCCGAAAATCCGGCCGATGAAGGAAAATACCTGTATTTTCGCATCTTTTATGTCCAAAAGGGCCGATATCGGCAAAATTACCTGTATATTTGCAGGCATTTCGGCGAGGGAGTGTCGCGGGAAGAGAGAGCGAAGCGGCAAGAGGGAGTGTCGCGGGAAGAGAGAGCGAAGCGGCAAGAGGGAGTGACGCGGACCACGATAGGCCGGCCTATCGGATCGGCTCGCGGATGAGCCGCCGACAGGCATTGCGCGCGAATCGCGTCTCGAATATCCGCCAAACCTAAACGGACCGTCAGGGGGAGCCTTCCTTCCTGGCGTTTTTTTTATTTTTTCCGTCTTTTTTAGCCTTGCTGCGTAAGCATTTATATTATGATGAAAACAATATGGGGTTGGAGGTCATGACGATGGGGCTGTTCAGTTGGATTCGCGAAAGCATGACTGGAGAAAAAGTATGTCCGATCGAGCATCTGGAGAGCTATAAAAGGCTTGGCGAGCAGGTGTACGATCTTCATGTGGAGCTGGCCGGGTGCGACAGTCAACGCGCGCTTGCTTATATGCAAGCCGCACGCTCCTTGCAGACGATGGCCGATGCGCTTATCGGCGATGCGTTCCCCAGCCTTGGCGGACAGGTAAAGCCGGTCCCCGTTATCACCCATGACCAGGCGGATATATGGTACGGCAAAATACCCGAGCTGATGATCGCCGCCCGGCAAGAGGCTGCCTTTGAGCGTTCGGCCCGCATCGAGCTTCCGATCCGCCTGGGACCGCAGCTGGAGGGCCCGCGTCCGTGCCCGGTCGCGCATCTTACCGGACTGCGGCGCGCTGCCGAACGGATGGACGACATGACCAAAGAAGCGGTCGATGCGGCTCGCGCGCAAGGGGAGCGCTTCAAGTCGGTCATCCTGCTGTATGAAGCGGCGCGAACGCGCAAGCAATCGGGGGACGCGATCGTAGGTAGCATATCGAGCGGCCGGCGGGTATCCGAGGAGACGCACGAGGATGCCGAGAAGCAGTATTGGCTGGCGCTCTCCGATTATTTGCTCATCGCGCAAGGGCTAAAGGCGCCCGATACGGTTGGGCACGACCGCCGTCCGGCTCCGGGGAATCCTGCCCCTTCGCTGCAGCGCTTGTGCAAGCTCGACTCCGACGATATCTGGAAGGTAACCGCAGTCAGGGCCAAAGACGCCATCAGCAGAGCAGGGGAATGGCAGCAAGCGGTCGATGACCTTCAGGAGCATTGGTCGGCTTGTCTCATAACGGAAGTGGAGCGGGAATACGAGATCACGGTCGAAGAGCTGCTCGAGAGAAATCTGATCGAGGAAGACGCGTATTGGTATTGCTGCCCTTTTCCGGCCGTCTATCGCGTTCGCAATTCCACCGCTTCCGTACAAGTTTTGGGGAGAACGATTCCGCGCGGGCATGTGTTCGTATTGGAATATGGAGACGATGGCGCCCCCAGCACCTTTATAACGGCCGCTTCGTTCCAGTCGGGAGCCGAACGCAAATATTGCGAGGATTAAAGTTGTAAGGAAGGGGAGACCCGCATTTGGGGCTGATTCGCCGTCTGCGTCATTTGTTCGGAGCCGATCGTTCGCCCGGGGAAAGCCCCGAGCGTATATTGAATGCCTACATCGAAGCTAGCTCCGAAGCGTTGCGCGAATTGTCCGCGACCGCGAAGCGCGTGCAATCGGATGGCCTGGTCATACAAGAAAAAATGAGCGCGATTCAGGCAGAGATGAAGCTGAAACGCGAACAGGCAGAAGAGGCTGCCCAAGCTTCGAACGCGGAGCTGGCACGCCGGCGGTTGGAGGAGGTTCACGACCGGCGCCTTATACATGAAAGGCTGCAGGAAGACGCTAACCGCAACCGGATCTTTGCGGATGAATTGTTGGATAAGCAGGAGACGCTGTCCGGTAAAATTCAAACCGCCAAGGCGATCGTCGAGCAGTATCAGACGAGGAGCCGCCGTGCCGCCTCTCTCATCGCAGCTGAAGAAGCCGCATCCGATATGGACGCAAAGGAAGCCTTGAACCGGCTCCAGGCGGATGCTTTTCTGGCCGAAGCCAAAGCGGAGCTGGAGCGCAGCAGGCCGTACTAGATACTCGCACGAGCTGGCGGCGCTGCCAGGTCGTTCGCTATAACAGTTGTCCTATAGGCCGGCAGGCCTTCGGACAACTGTTTTTTTTGCCTCCGCGGCGCTCTTCAAGAAATAAACCCCGATATTCAACTCAATTTTGTCGGCTATCCGACAGTTTTTGGTTTAAACTATGAAATATAATCATAAATACCGATGAGCTAACTTTGAATTAAGCGAACGACCAGAGAGGGGCGCATGGACGATGAACCAAGGGGGGATGTCCTCCTATTCGGAAGGAACCGCTGCCTCGGATAACGGCGAAGCCGAGCAGCTCGCGCTGGCTAAGCTTTTCGAGAAATTCGGCGCTTCCCGGGACGTGAAGAAAAACGACTTTATTTTCAGGAGCGAGGAGGACAGCCAGGAAATCTACTTCGTCCGGGACGGGCTGGTGAAAATCTCGCAGTTCGCGCAGGAGGGTCAAAGCATCACCTTGTTCTTGCGGCACAGGGGCGAGGTGTTTGGAGCGGCCGAGGTGCTGACCGGACAGAAGAGGCAGCGCTATGCGCGGTGCATAACGGACAGCCGAATTCTCTCGATCCCGGCCTCCTCCTTTACGGATCTCCTCAAGCAGCATCCGGATGCCCTCTACGCGCTCACGGTGGCCAACGCCCGCCGGCTGCTGCAGACGCAGCGCTACGTGGAGACGCTCATCTCGCGGCCGGTTGCCTGGAGGCTCGCGCAGCTGTTGCTGCAGCTTGGCGTTCGCGCGGGAAAGGAGACGGTCGTCACGCTTCCGCTGAGCCATGAGGAAATCTCCTACGTCATCGGCTGCAGCAGGCAGACGGTGACCGAGACGCTCGGCCGGTGGCGGGACGAAGGCATCGTTCGCTATGAGAAGAAGCAGGTCGTTATTTTCGATACGGATTCGTTTGAACGGCGCTTGTAACGACACGAAAAGCCATGGGGGTGGCGGAGCATGATCCGGCTAGAGGGAATTGGCAAGACATTTACGCAGCGGGGCGGAGCCAGCTACACCGCCTTGGACGACATCGCCTTCGAGATCGGGAAGGGGGAGTTAGTCTCTATCCTCGGTCCTTCGGGCTGCGGCAAGTCCACGCTGCTCAATCTGGTGGCGGGGCTTGAGCGGGCCGATTGCGGCAGCGTCGAAGCGAACGGCAAGGCCGTCACGGCGCCCGGTCCCGACCGGATCGTGGTCTTCCAGGACCATGCGCTGTATCCGTGGCTCACCGTGCTGGAGAACGTCGCCTTCGGTCTTAAGCAAAAAGGGGTCAAGAAGAAGGAGCGCCGCGAGCGGGCCATGGAGCAGATCCGGACCGTACACCTGGGCAAGTTCGCGGACCGATACCCTCATGAGCTGTCCGGCGGGATGAAGCAGCGGGTAGCGATCGCGCGGGCGCTCGTCATGGATCCGGAGATTCTGCTCATGGACGAGCCGTTCGCCGCGCTAGACGAGCAGACGAGGCTGCTGCTGCATAAGGAATTGGAGCAGATCTGGCTCAGCACGCGGAAGACGATCTTGTTCATCACGCACAACATCCGTGAGGCGGTCACGCTGTCGGAACGGGTGCTGGTCATGTCCACGCGGCCGGGACGAATCAAAAAGGAGTATCGCGTACAGGCGGCGCGGCCGCGGGAGCCCGGCGATTCCTTGCTGCACCGCATCGAGAGTCAGATCATGGACACGTTGGCCGTCGAGCTGGAGAAGGTGGCGAAGGAGGAATACGGCGATGACTACGCTTTGGAGAAAAGCCCTCTTTCTCCTTCTGCTGCTCATAATCTGGGAGACGGCATATAGGACGATGCATTGGGGCTGGCGCTTCCCGTCGGCGCTGCAGACGATGCGGACGTTCTACGACGGAATGGCGGACGGACAATTGCTCAAGGCGACGCTTGGCAGCTTGAGACGCATCCTCGTCGCCTTCGCCCTGTCGTGCGTCATCGGCACGACGCTCGGCGTCCTGTTCGCCCGAAGCAGGCTGTTGGACGAGACGTTCGGCTTCGTCGTCGTCGCGCTGCAGACGGTGCCGAGCATCGCCTGGCTTCCGTTCGCGATCATCTGGTTCGGTCTAAGCGACTTCGCCGTCGTGTTCATTACGACGATCGGGGCGACCTGGACGATGACGATCGCGAGCCGGAGCGGGATCAAGAACATTCCGCCGATCTATCTCAAGTCGGCGCAGATGTTCGGGACAGGGCGCGGATTCCGGCTCTTCTACCAGGTGATGGTCCCCGCCGCGATCCCGCAGCTCATCACGGGCATGCGCATGGCCTGGGCGTTCGCCTGGCGGGCGCTCGTCTCCGGCGAGCTTATCGCGCGCGGCATCGGGCTCGGCCAGCTGCTGGAGGAAGGGCGCAGCCTCGGCGACACGTCCCTGATGCTCTGCATCGTGCTCGTGATCGCGATTCTCGGCACGATCTCCGACCATCTCGTCTTCAAGCGGATCGAGGACCGGGTCCTGCTCCAATATGGCCTGAACACGGCCAAAACATAGGCCTAACTTAGAAAAGGGGATACAATCATGTCCAAAAAGGCGGTTTACGCGCGCTTTTCGATTGCGCTGATACTGATACTGGCGCTGCTGTCCGGCTGCGGCAATTCTCAACCGGGGAGCGATGGTTCCAAGTCTGCCGATCCGATTACCGTGAAGATCGGCTTGCTCAAGAACGTGACCCATGCCCCGGCATTTGTCGCGATCAAGAAAGGCTATCTGCAAGAACGTCTCGGCGCGAACGTGAAGATCGAAGTGCAGGGCTTCAACAACGGCTCCGACTTCTCGACCGCCATGGCGACGGGCGAGATCGATATCGGCTATGTCGGTCCAAGCCCGGTCATCAATCAATATGTCAGGAGCAAGAACATCAAGATTCTGTCCGGCGCGAACAACGGGGGCGCCGTGCTCGTGGCCAGAAAGGGCGCCGGCGTGTCGGGCGTCAAGGACCTGGCGGGCAAGCTGGTCGCCATCCCAACCAAGGGCAGCACCAACGAGATCTCGCTCCGCCTGCTGCTTCAGGAGCAAGGCCTCCAGGTGACGGCGGACAAGAGCGGGGTGCAGATCATCGCGATGGCGCCGGCCGATACGCTGACGGCCATGAAGCAAGGCCAGGTCGACGCGGCGCTGGTGCCCGAACCGTGGGGCACGCAGATCGAGAACGAAGGCATCGGCGAGATCGCCGTCGACTGGGATCAGATTCCGCCCAACAAGGGGAATTATCCGCTGACGATCGTCGTCGCAAGCGACGGCTTCCTGAAGGCGCACCGCGACCTGGCCAAGTCCGTGCTTCTCGCTAACGAGGACGCCATCCAATTCATCCAGGGTCACCCGGACGACACCTATGCGCTAGTCAGCGACGAGCTGAAGGAGCTGACCGGCAAGGGCCTGGACGTGGAGTTGATCAAGGCCGCGCTATCGCATCTCAGCCTCACGACCAACATTGACCAGGACGCCTTGCAGGCCATGGCTCAGGTCGCGGTCGATGCCGGCTACATCAAGGACGTGGGCGCAGGCGGCCTGGATCTGGCAGGCCTGTACGATCTGTCGCTGCTGAAGGAGACGCAGGAAGGCAAGTAGGCCGAGGAAGAGAGGGATGACTGCAGTGACAGAGATCTACATTCAGCCGCAGGAGAATTTACGCCCGGACTACCATGAGCATCTGACCGTCGTTCTTCTCGGTACCGGCTCCCCCCGTGCCTTTTACGGGCGCGCGAAGCCCGGCGTCGTCGTGCTCGCGGGCGACAAGGCGTTCCTCGTCGACTGCGGGGGCGCCGCGGTGGACCAGCTGGTCCGGGCGGGCGTCATGCCTCAGCGGATATCCGACGTCTTGTTCACCCACCACCACTACGATCACAACGGCGGATTTTTCGACGTGTTCATCACGAGCTGGCGTACGCATGTGACCGCCGAACGGGTCTTTGAAGGCCGCTCGGTGCCCATGCAGGTGTACGGACCGGAGACGACCAAGGCGATTATCGGCAAAATGCGGGAGTCGTTCGAATTCGACGTCAAGCTGCGCATCAGCTATAACCTGTCGGACGAAGCGGGCTCGCGCATCGAGTATACCGAATGCAACGAGGGCATTGTCTACGACAAAGACGGCATCCGGATTACCGCCTTCGAGGTGGACCATCGCCCGGTCTATCCGGCCGTCGCCTACAAGTTCGAGTATAACGGCAAAACGGCCATCATCTCCGGCGATACGATCCCGGTGGCGAGCATGGAGAAGCAAGCGGCCGGGGCGGACCTGCTCGTTCACGAGGCGTACAACAAGCCGTGGCTGGACGCCCTGATCGCGCAATATCCGCAGCACGGGAAGGCGCTGTCCAACCCCGCCAAGTATCACACGACGACGCTCGAAGCGGCGCAGATCGCGAAGCGGGCCGGGGTCAAGCATCTCGTGCTGACGCATCATATTCCCGCGCCGGAGGCCAACGAGGCGGCGGAGCAAGCGTACATCGAAGGAATGAGCGATATCTACGGCGGTCCGATCACGGTCGGCCGGGACTTGATGTCCTTCGAATTGAAGTAGCGGGCATCGCTTGCAGCAGGGGATGCGGGCACCTCTCGATCGCACTGGGCATAAGCTGATCAATGCCGTTTCGAGAGGATGTTGAGCATGTATCCTTATTACCCGGAAAATCTTCGCTTCCCCTGCTTCGACCGCGGGTATGGGCCCTCGGGTTACTACTTATCTCATGATGCAGGCCATTGGTTTGGGCCCGGCGGCGCCGCGTTGGAATCGTACAATAGAGATCAACCGCGTGCGCAGCAGCGGCTTACCTTCGTACTTGTGCATGGCTCTTGGGCAGACGCTCGCTTCTGGGGCGATATAGCGTCTGCGCTGCGCAGGAACGGGCATGTCGTCTATACGCCGGAATATGCCGGGCACGGCGAAGATTCGAACAAAAATGTCACGCATGCGATGATTACGAAGTCTGTCGTCGACTTTATAACGAAGCTGGACTTGCGGGATATCATTCTCGTCGGGCACAGCTTTGGCGGAACGGTTGTTCAGAAGGCGGCCGAACAGGTGTCTGCGCGCATTAAGCGTCTCGTCTTTTGGGACGCCTTCGTATTGAAGGACGGCGAATCGGTCGTAGACGAGGTGCCGCCTCAAACGAGGCAAGGCTTCGAACAGCTTAGGGCGAGCTCGAAGGACGATACGATTATGCTGCCGTTCCCGCTGTTTCGGGCGTTGTTCGTGAATACGGCTGCCTTGGACGTGGCCAAATGGATCTACGCAAGCGTCTCGCCGGAGCCGGCCAAGCCGCTTTTCGAGAAGCTGAATCTTAAAGCGTTTTATGCGCTGCCTACGCCCAAAAGCTATTTGTATTTTTATCAAGACAATGTGTTGCCGCAAGGAGAGGGCTATGGCTGGAATCCGCATATGTCCACGCGGCTCGTCTGTTCCGGCTGATCGTCGGCGATGGGGACCACATGACGGATTCGCGCACAAGGCCGGCTATGGTGGCGCAAAAGCTTTACGAGGCGGGGCGGGACTGATCGTCGAAGGTCGGCATCGCCCGGGTCAACGATGCTTTTCCCCGGAATCGCGCTGCAAGGCCATTTTGTATTCCAGCATCCGGTTAAGCGTGGCCAGCACCAGGTCGTATTCATCTTTCTTGCGCTCGATTTCTTTTATTTTGGATAAGACCCAGTCGATTCCCTGCTGCGTGGTCGTCGTATTCGTATCCAGATCCCGCAGGATTTGCTTCAGTTCCGTGAGCGAACAGCCGACGCTTTGGAATCTCTTGACCAGCTTCAGACGCTCGATCGCTTCGTCGTCATAACGGCGATAATTGTTGTTATCCCGCCCGACGTGACGCTCGTCCAATAGCCCTTCCTTCTCGTAGTAACGAATGGTATGGACCGATAACCCGGTCTCTACCGCGAGCTCCTGAATTTTCATGCGTTTTACTCCTCATTTACGGCTTGCCTTAGAGTCTACTCTATAGTTTACAGTAAAGCCGTGAGTATCAAAAGTAAAAGGAGAGATCAGCATGCGAATTTTCGTCACGGGAGCTACAGGGTATATCGGTTCGGCCGTCGTCGGCGAGCTTATTGGGGCAGGCCATCAGGTCGTCGGCCTGACGCGTTCGGATCGGGGGGCAGCGGCGCTTGCGGCAGCTGGTGCCGAGGTGCATACGGGATCGCTTGAGGACCTCGACAGCCTGCGCAGCGGAGCGGCCGCCGCGGACGGCGTCATTCACCTGGCGTTCAGGCACGACTTTTCCGACTTTGCGGGTTCGCTCGGCATGGATCTCCGTGCCGTCGAGGCGATGGGAACGGCGCTCAAGGGCTCCGGCAAGCCGCTCGTCATTACGGCGCACGCGAACGGGGAGGCGTCGGAGAATGCCGCGCTGGCGCTGGCGGAGCAAGGCGTACGGGCATCGATCGTGTCGCTTGCGCCGACTGTGCACGACGAAGGAGACAAGGGCTTTGTACCGAGACTGATCGAGATCGCCCGCGAAAAAGGCGTGTCTGCCTACATCGGCGACGGGACCAACCGCTGGCCGGCCGTACACCGCCTGGATGCGGCGTCTCTCTTTCGCCTGGCGGCGGAAGCCGCTCCGGCAGGCGCGCGGCTGGACGGCGTGCACGACGAGGGTGTGCCCTTCCGCGACATCGCAGGCGTCATCGGCAAGCACCTGAACCTGCCGACGGCGAGCATTTCTTGCGAAGAAGCGAACGTCCACTTCGGCTTCCTGGGCATGCTGGCATCGCTCGACATCCCGAGATCGAGCGCGCAGACGCAAGCGCTCCTGGGATGGCGTCCGGTTCACGCCGCGCTCATCCCCGACCTCGAGCAAGGGCACTATTTCGCCAAGTAAACGGTTCGCCGAGCTAAATCTGCCACTGAAGAGACGTGAAAGGCCCCTTGCGAAAGGGGTCTTTTAGCGTATTTGCTTAGTTTGCCTGAAGTGCCAACCTCCTGGCGTCTCTCGACTTGGACCAGAAGTACATGGCCATGCCAAAAAGCGTCAACAAGCCGCCTATCGACTGAAACAAGGTAATGTCCTCCCCCAATAAGAGGTGGGCAAGAATAATGGCGAGAATAGGTTCGCCGCTCGTCCGGGCGACGACCGTCTCATGACAGGCTTCAGCATTTCGTACCGCATCAAAAAAAGCTGCGAGTTCCTGGAATCTACGGCGAATCCGATAACGGAAATATCCCGAAGAGCGGGGTTCAATCACGTCGACCACTCTATCCAGTCCTTTAGAAAACATCGTGACACGACGCCCAAAGCGTATCGTAAAGGGCTCGGAAATGGAAATGAATAAGGGATTCAATATGCAACGGTTATGTTGCTTATGCTTGACATGCAACCTGTGGGTTGCTTATCATAAATGTATGAAAGTCGACAGAGATAAAATATTCAAAGCGCTGGGCGATTCTACGCGGCGGCTGATGTTGGACGAGCTGGCCGACCGCAAGGAGCAGACCTTGTACGAATTAACGGCGCGCCTTATCGTGAAGCACAACCTGGCCATTTCGCGCCAAGCCATTGCCAAGCACCTTGCCGCGCTGGAGGAGGCAGGGCTCGTACAGTCGCAAAAAGAAGGAAAGTACCGCGTCATCGTCTTCAACAACGAACCGCTCAAACATTTGCTGGAAGGATGGATCGACTCATGAAAATCATCGTGACCAGTTTATTCGTTCAGGATCAGGACCACGCCTTGAAGTTTTATACGGAAACGCTTGGTTTTGTGAAAAAGCATGACGTGCCTACCGGAAAGTTCAGGTGGATCGCGGTCGTGTCCCCGGAAGATCAGGACGGCACCGAGCTTATACTCGAACCGAACGAGCATCCTGCCGCCAAAGAGTATCAAAAGAAGCTCGCTGCGGACGGCATCCCGGCGACGATGTTCGGCGTGGCGGATATTCATGGCGATTACGAACGATTATCGGCAAGCGGCGTCAAGTTCACGATGAAGCCGACCAATATGGGCGACTTTACGATCGCGGTCTTCGACGATACGTGCGGCAACCTGATTCAGATGATGCAGCGGTAATTTCGGGTGGCGATATGCAGGTTGATGAGCGCGTGCGTTCATGGGGACGGGACTCTCGGATGCTGTGCGGGGCGAATCAACCTGTAATCTAGTTCCTGCTTAGGAACATGGAGGCGTTCCAAGCGCCAGGCCGGCTGGACTTGTTCCTACTTAGGAACACCGAGGCGATCCAAGCGCAAGACCGGCCGGATTTGCTCCTAAGTAGGAACAGCGAGAGACCCTATAAGCCAGGGCGGCCGGATTCGTTCCTACTTAGGAATACGGTGGCGATCCATGCGCAATGCCGGCTGGACTTGTTCCTACCCAGGAACACCGAGGCGATCCAAGCGCAAGACCGGCCGGATTTGTTCCTAAGTAGGAACACCGAGGCGCCCAATGCGCAATGCCGGGCGAACTTGTTCCTACTTAGGAACACCGAGGCTGCCCATGCGCACGGCCAAAAGAACCGTCAGGCGATCTTTCCCTGACGGTTGTTCGGCTTATAGGGAGTTAAACTTCTTCTCGACTTGTGCGAGCATGTCTTTGCGCGTCTCGTCGGTTGTGCTCGTTACGCCGCCGAATAGCAATTGATCGACGACTTCGATGCCGCAAAATTCAAAAATGCCGCCGCCGGAAGTTTGCTTCAAGGATTGGCTCATGCCGATGGAATCGTAAATTTCGCTTGGCGTCCCGTGCGTGTTGATAAGGAGCCCTTTTTTGCCGCTGAAGAGCTTGTCTATGCCGCCCTCGCTATTGTACTGATAAGCGAAGCCATAGGAAAACGTGCGGTCCACATACCCTTTGAGGATAGCCGGGAGCCCCGTCCACCAGATCGGATAGATGAACGTGATGAAGTCGGCTTTTGCCAAAAACGCTTGCTCCGCTGCAATGTCCGCAGGGGGATTGCCCGCGCGCAGCGCTGCCGTATCTGCCGGCGAGAGGACCGGGTTAAAACCAAGGCTGTACAGGTCGCGAACATGGACTTCATGGCCCTTGGATTTTAATGCGTTGACTGTCGTATCCAGAATGGCGTTGTTAAAGCTTCCTTCATGCGGATGCGCGTAAATGATCAGGTGATTCATGAATTTAACCTCCAGGAGTTAAAGGGGATTTGTTGTAACTAATTTGGTTACGATTATGATGTAACTTTATCAGTTACAACGTTTGAAGTCAAATATATTTCCGATGCAAATTTGCCCCTGATTACTTAAGGATGGGCAGGCGTTTCAGATTGAGGGAGAGGCCGGCAGCGAATAAAAAAGCCGGGCTGCTCGCGCAGACCGGCTTCTTCCTCTGCCCACTCAAGACTCCCTAGCGGGAACCGGCTTTAACGACACCTCGTACTGCGCCGACTTCACCCAGGTTCCCGTAGTGAAATCCCTGCCTTTTACAAGCACCCAATCCTCGTAAACCTCGACGTAGTAGCCCTGGCTGCCTTCCCTTCTTTCGTCCGCGTCCGTCCACAGGTAGGCGACGGATGCCGCATTGAACATGGCCGGCAGTTGGTCCTCGCCGCCTACATGATTGCGCGGGGCTTCCATTTCCCAATGCCCGTGCCCGGTAAAGAGGAACGTGCGCGGATGCTTCGCCAGAATCGCCTTTAGCTCGTCGTCCTGCGTGACGCCGTACCACTTTTGTTCTTCCATCGATCCGGCCGTCGTGTTCTTCAACGGTTGATGGAGAAAAACAAACGCAGGCTTGCCGGACGAAGCCGCCTCTGCCAGCTTGGCGTCCAGCCATTCGAGCTGCGCCGCCGACAGGTCGCAGAACAGCTCCAGGCCCCGCTCGGTCCCGAGGAAAAGAAAAGCGTAGCCTTCGATCCAGTGATCGTGATAGGCGGCCGACATGCCTGTCGCAGCCAGGAAGTTGCCGAGACGCGATTCCCAGATGCCCAGCCCCACGTCGTGATTGCCTGTCGCCATATAGAGGGGAGGCAGCCGGTCCTGATAGAACCCTCCGATCCGGTGCAGCTCTTCGTACTCTGCCGGAAACCCATGATCGGTCACGTCTCCGGCATGCATGATGCCGACGCTGTCCGTCGCGTTTTCCGCGATGTCCTTAAGGGCCTGCTCAAAATGCCGGTTGTAGAGATGCTCCGGGTCCGCAGTCACATGCGTATCGGTGATGACTTGGAACGCAATCACCGGTTTGTTGTCGCTCTGACTCATCAATGTCCCTCCCATGCCGACTGACGGATCAATGTCCGTTTTTGCTGATATTTAACCCGATGACGCCGACGATAATGATGCCGATCCATAGCATCGAGCTGAGCGGCAATTTCTCTTGAAAAATCATGTAGCCGGCAATCGAAATCAGAACGATGCCGATGCCGGACCAGATGGCATACACGACTGCAACTTGCATATATCCGAGCGCGAAATTCAAGCAAGTAAAGCTGATGCCGTAGAACAGAAACATCAGCAGCGATGGAACGAGACGCGTGAAGCTCTCCGACAGCTTCATCGAGATCGTGCCGGAGAGCTCGAAGGCGATCGCCAAGCTCAGCAAAAGCCATCCCATGTTTGTCGCACCTTTCATGCGGGGCTGTCTTCCTTCGTGATGCGCAACTCATGCAGGGTGAAGACGACCGCATCCGCTCCGTCCCAATCCGAACTCTCGCCCGGCGCGGCAGGATCGGCGGGTACGTTGCAGGCGGCAGGATCGGCAGGCTCGGCAATCGCGGCAGGATCGGCAATCACGGCAGGTGCGGCAATCGCGGCAGGCTCGGCGATCAGAATCGCCGCGGCCGCGCCGGCCTCCTTGGCCATGCGCATATCGCCTTGGGTATCGCCAATAACCGCGAAGCGCCCGCCCTGCAGCCCCAAGCGCTTGCATGCGAGCAGCGCCATGTCCGGGTAGGGCTTGCCTCGTTCGACCTGGTCCGTCCCGACAATCGCATCGAACCGCGCCTGAATCCCGAGCCAAGCCAAATGCTTGATAGCCGCATCCGTCTCGTCCGCGGTCACGACGGCGAGCGGCACGCCGGCCTCGCGGCATGCCTCGAGGAAGTCCAGCACGCCCGGCAGCAAGCGCGCCGCGCGCGTCGCTTCGAGCCGCGCGTCAGCCGCTAGCTTGGCTTCCGCCGCGAGCGTCTTGGCCTCCGCCCAGGACAAGCCGGACCGGTAGCCGTGCCAAGCCAGAATGGCCAGCATCTCGCCCACGGTTCCCATGGCCAGCGGTCCGTTCCGATCGTAGTCGACGACGTCGCCTTCTTCAGAGCGAAGCACCCCCCACAGCGCGTCCAGATCGACGCGGATCGGCGGCAGTTTTCTTTCCGTTAGCGAAGCGGAGAAACGGGCGAGCAGATGCTCGCTCCAGTTCCCCCAAGTATAGATGAAGTCCAGCAGCGTGCCGTCTTTATCGAATAGAATGCCGTCTATCCGATAGGACGCGCCGGCCGCATGTAGAACCGCCATGCGCGTTCCTCCTACTTGTTCACGCGATCCAGCTCGCGCTGCGCGGTTTCCTTCGCTGCCTTGAGCGCTTGCGCGGCCGGCATGTTCTTGATCTGAACGTTGTCCGCGGCTACCTTGAGCGCATCGGAGATCTTGCCGCCGGTCGGATCCGCGAACGGCGAGGAGCCGTGAGCTGCCTGCTGCAGCGGAATCGTGATCTGCGGATTCGTCTTGCTGAACTCTACGAACGCCGGATCCTGCTGAGCGGATTGACGCACCGCGATATAGCCGGTGTTCATCGACCAGAACGCCGTATTTTCCGCGCTCATGAAGTACTGGAACCACTTGAACGCCGCCGCTTGCTGCTCCGCGCTTGCCTTTGCCGGGATACCGGCCATGATCGCCTGAGCGACCGGCTTGCCGGCGCCGACGCCTTCCCAGCCCGGTTGTTCCATCGCGCCGACAACCTGGAAGTCCAGATCGCCTTGGTCGCCGCTGGAGCCCGTGTAGCCTGCAGCTTGACCCTTCATTACGTCGTCGATCGTCTTGTACCAGTACTCCCAGCCTTGTCCGCCGGAGTGAATGCGCATGATCTTGTCGTCATGAATCCACTTGCGGAACAGCTCCCACGTGTCCACCCACTCCGGAGAGTCGATCAGCACCGTCTTGCCGTCGTCGCTCAGGATTTTGCCGCCCTTGCCGAGCACGGCGTCCATCATGTTCTCATAGCCCCACATCGGCTCCCAGCCGTAGAACGTCGTTTTGCCGCCTTCCTTGACGGTCATCTTCTCGGCTGCCTTCGCCAGGGCTTCCCACGTCTTCAGATCCTCAGGCTTCAGACCCGCTTTTTCCAAGGCATCCTTGCGGTAATACATGACCTGCGTCGTGCCGTACATCGGCAGGAAGTATTGCTTGCCGTCCACCTTGCCTTGCTCGAGGAAGGTAGGGATGACGTCGTCTTTGTTAAAATCGGCGGAGGCCGCGATCAGCTCGTCCAAGGAAGCGTAGTAGCCCTTGCGCGCCCAATCCACGTTGGAAGACAGGACCGCGGCCGGCACGGTGCCGGAAGCGATCGCCGCCTGGAGCTTCTTCTCCGTCTCCGAGTAGTCGCCTTGAACGACCGGCTTGACGATGACTTCCTGCTGCGAGGCGTTGAACTTGTCGATCAGCGTTTGCATATTTTCGCCGAGCTTGCCGCCCAGTCCATACCAGAACTCGATCGTTACGGGCGCCTTCGGCGTTTCTGCCGATGCCGGGCTCGTCTCGGATGCGGACGCCGAAGCAGGCGCATCGGAGGAGGGTGCTTCGGAAGGCGAGGCCGCCGATCCTGCATTGCCCGAATTGCTCGAGCCGCAAGCCGTCAGAGCCATAATCGTCGCAAGTGCCAATCCCGCCGTCGTCTTTTTCATCGTTTTCATAAGTTGTTCTCTCCGCCTTTTCTTTGATATAGGTTTCTATCCGTTTTCGGTTTCTCTATGAATTTCTTCGTGCCGGAGTCTCTTCTGACTTGCGTTATCCCTTGCTGGCGCCGGCCGACAGATTCACGCTTTGCATGATCGTCTTTTGCGTCAGCAGGAACAGAACCAGCAGCGGCAGGATCGTGAATGCGCTGGCGGCCATGATGAGCGGCCACTTGAGCCCGTATGCACCTCCTTGCACGAAGAAGCTTCTCAGGCCGGCCGAGACGAGCTGCAGGTCCGGATTCTTGGTGATGAGCATCGGCCAGAAGTAGTTGTTGTACTGCTCGATAAAAGTGATGAGCGCCAGTACCGCAAAGGAAGAGCGGGCGAGCGGGAATACGATGGTCCATAAGATGCGCAGATGCGAAGCGCCGTCGATCTGTCCCGCCTCCACCAGCTCATGAGAGACCTGGAGGAAAGCCTGGCGGACGAGGAAGATCGAGAAAATGCTGACGCAATTCGAAAGAATAATGCCGGCGTACGAGTCCAGCAGGCCGAGGTTGCTCAGCACGACATAGCCGGGCAGGTAGACGGCGGTGACCGGCACCATGTAGCCGATGAGGATCAGCGCCGTGAACGCGTTTTTGAGCCGGAAGGACATATGTGTCATAGCGTAGGCCATCATACCGGAATTGATGATCTGGATGACGACGATCACCGAGGCGACCAGGATGCTGTTCCCCACATAGCGGGCGAACGGAGCGGCTGCCCATGCATCCGCAAAATTGCGCCAGAGCGGCTCGTGCGGCCACAACGTCGGCGGAAACTGCCAGATTTCATCGTTCGTCTTCAGCGCGCTCGTCGCCATCCAGTAGAACGGAAAAGCCGTGACGAGCGCGGCCGCAGCGAGAAAAAGGTGCGAGAGCAGGCGGCGGACGCCGCTGCGTTGGTGCATCGATATCCCTGCCTTTCGGATTCGCGGATCAGGAGTAATGAACGGTGCGGCGGCCGATCCCGAACGACAGCAGGGAGAGCGCGACGCATCCGACGATCAGAAGGATGGCGACGGCGGAAGCTTCGCCGATCTGGAAGGCGTCGAAGGCCGACAAGTAATAGAAGTAAAGCATCGTTCGCGTCGAGCCGGCCGGTCCGCCTTGCGTCAGCACGTTGATCTGGTCGTAGGCCTGCAGCGACGAGATCGTCAGGACGACGAACAGAAAAAAGGTCGTCGGCGAGATAAGCGGCAGCGTGACATGGCGGAACTTGTCCCAGCCGTTCGCGCCGTCGAGCTCGGCCGCTTCCAGGTAGTCCGGCGGGACGTTGCCGATCGCCACCAGATAGAAGATCATGCTCCAGCCGGCGGATTTCCAGATGGTGACGAGGAGGACGCTGACGAGCGCCCAATGCGGATCCTCCAGCCAGCGAACGCCGGACAAGCCGAAGGCATGCAGCACGTTATTCGCGAGTCCGACGTCCGGCTCGTAGATCCAGGACCATACGATAGACACTGCCACGGTCGGCGTTACCCAGGGCGAGAAGATCAGCGTCCGGTAGATCGCGCCGCCTTTTCGTTTACCGCTTAGCAGCAAAGCGAGCCCGAGCCCGGCGACCATGACCGGCAGCACGCTGCCGACGCAGAAGAGGAGCGTGACCCGAAGCGTCTGGTAGAACTCCGGATTTTCGAACAGATACCGATAGTTGTCGAGCCCGACGAACGTTTTGACCGGACTCATGAAGTCCCATTCCGTGAAGCTGAGGTAGATGACATAGCCGAGCGGGTAGAACCAGAATAGACTGAGCGGGATCATCGCCGGCAGCGTGAACAGCAGCGCTTTCCCTTCAGAGGCAAGCCTTGTCCGTCTCATGGGGTGGTCGGAGCCCCTCCTTTAATAGGATTCAAAAATCTCTTGATCTTCGTTATAATAGGCGTTGAGTGAAGCCGAATTACTGTTCTGTTCAAAAAATATTGTACGTTCATTCGTTAAATGAATGGTTAAAGCTCGATCATGAGAGCATTAAATTTTCGTAAAATACGGCAGATCGACGCGAAAGGCGCGGGCCGGGCGGAGCGCGGAGCAGGAGGAGGTTCGTTCGTGAAAAAAGCCAGCAGCAGCTTAAAGGAGCCTTCGTTGCCCCGCGAGGCGATACGCCATCAGGTGATCGACGCGATCGCGGAGACGATGGACTTGTACGGCGCCAACTATACGTTCGGGCAGCTGTACGGCATCATGTATTTCGAGGATAAGCCGATGACGCTCGAGGATATGCAGGGCTACATGAACATGAGCAAGAGCAACATGAGCTACGCCGTCCGGTCGCTTCTGGATTCCAGGATGGTGACCAAGCTGAAGGAGAAGGAGGAACGCAAGGACCTGTACGCGGCCGAGACGGACTTCTTCCAGGCGTTCCGCAACTTCTTCGCCGTCAAGCTGCAGCGCGAGGTCGACGTGATGCGCGGCGCCATCGAAGCGGCCATCCCGGAGCTGTCCGAGGTCATCCTGGACGCCGGTACGCCGGACGAGGAGCGCAAGCTCTGCCTCCAGGACCTGCACAAGCTGAAGCACGCCGTCGGCTATTACGAATGGCTGCAACGGTTCGTGAACGACCTGCAGGAAGGGGCGTTTTTCGAAAAAGCGGAGGGTTCGACGCAAGATTAGAGTTGGTGGGTTGAGCCTGGGACTGCGATGTGACGCCAAGATGCACAAGAAAGGTGCACGAAGCGGAGCGCTGGGCGAAGACATAGTCGAACCACGCCGTCTGTACAACAAGAAAGACGCCTCTTCCCAAGGCGTCTTTCTTGTTTTCCAAGAGCCGGTATAATTAGTTACAGTGCAAGCCAATCCGGGTTTGAATCAACCAGCAGTTAACACTGGGAGGAATCGTGATGCAGCAGCGCTTTAACGATCTGATTAAGCAGGATGTCAAGCCGTTTCTTGCCGAGCGCGGCTTTGCGAAGAAGAGCCTGAATTTCAGCAAAAGCACGGATGGCCTCGTCTACATGCTCAACTTCCAGAAGTCCGGCGGCAATTCGGCGGACCATGTGATGTTTTACGTCAACTGCGGCGTCTATTCGGCCGATCTGGCGCGTTTACAGTCCAAGGAAATACTGACAGCGCCCCAGGAGCCGGAATGCCACTTCAGAGCAAGGATCGAGGAACTGGCCAGGTCTGTCCCAGCGCGATTTTCGATCACGTCCGATACGAATATGGACGACTTAAGAGACACGCTGCTTAACGGGCTGGATGAGGTCCTTCAATTCTACGATACGATGACCGGCGCCAGATCCATCGTCGATTACTACGTCGCAGGGCCCTATTTGCATCTGGGCGAAGAGAGCTTTCAATTGCTGCTGCGAACCGGCGATGAAGCAGCGGCCAGACGCTATTTGAAGGCCCTGCAGGAGAAGCACGGGACGGAGAACCGCTGGACCATTTTCGAAAATAAATACCGTGCGATCTTCGAGCAATACGGCGTGGCGTATGAATCCTAATCAAGAGCCTCGCTTAATAATGTTGCTTCGCGTGTCCGAATCGTCCTGCGCAGCTTGTTGGCGACGTCGCGCGTGATCTCGTTGCGCTCAAACAACGATTGCACCTCGTCCCGCTCGGCTTGAATGGCTACCCACTGCAGGTCGCGCCGCACTTCCTCGTTGCCTGCAGGAGCCTTCCCGAACGAGTAGGGCGACGTCAATCTCGTGAGCATATGCTCGTACTGGCTCATGACGGCGGCCCTGGCGTCGCATATGCGTTCCGTGCGGAGAGAGGACAACGCGGCCTCGCACGTTTGCACCTTCAGCCCGCGGATCGCCTCCCGGTCCGCTTGCGACAAGTCCCGCATTGCCTTGAACCGGGACTCTTGCTTGGTCAGGAGCGCCTTCAACTCCCGCAGCCAGAATTTCACCAGCAGCTTGAACAGATTCGTGCGCACGGACAACACCATCGCCATCTGCTCCAGATTGCTCTGGAACAGCGAGGCTTGCGTCTCGGTGATCCGGTCTTCCCGCAGCAGCTTGTTCACCGTCCGCCGCTCCTCGTCGATCGCTTTGAGCCGCAGTTCCCGTTCCTCCAGGTCGTCCTTGCCGCGCTGTATCCGGCGCATATCCATTTCCGGATTTCTGCGCCAGCGCTCATAATCGGAGATGACGGCCGCCGACTCGACTTCATTGTCTTCAGTCGTCGCGGAGTGGACGGCGCGGATGGCCGCGCCCAGTATCAGCTTCTCTCCCTTGCGCTCGGCTGCCGCGAGCTCCGCCGCTCTGCTCTCGGCAGGGTGCTGCGCGAACAGCGGCAAGAGGGAGCTCGCCGCGACAAGCGACAGCAGGATAACGACCGCCGACAGGAAGATAACGAGACTTCGTTCCGGGAACGGCCCCCCATTGTTCAAGAGCAGCGGGATCGAGAAGGCGCCGGCGAGCGTTACCGCCCCGCGCACGCCTGACAGGGCGGTCATCGCCAGCATGCGGAACGAGATTTTGACGTTGGGCGCCGTCTTTTTGCCGATCCATCGACCGCCTCGAGAGAACAAGAATGCCCATACGAAGCGGAGGACGAGCAGCATGAGGAAGATCACGACCGCGTAAGCGATCACCTCGCCGTTGTTCAGCGTCGGCTCTTTGAATACCTCGTTGAACACGCTCGGCAGCTGCAGGCCGAGAATGACGAAGACGAGTCCGTTGAGAATGAACACGATGACGGACCATGTGTTATCCGACAGCTCATTGGACAAAGGCTTGATGCTGGCCATCCGGTCGCGCTCGATCGCGTGCACGACGCCGCCGGCGACGGCGGCCAGGATGCCGGACACCCCGAGGTGCTCGGCGATCATGTACAGCGCGAACGGCGTCAAGAGGTGGACGAGCATATGCATCGTCTCGTCCTCGAGCCCCGACCGGCGAAGCCACACCCGGACGCCGGAGATGAGCAGCGCCGTGACCGCGCCGACCGCGATGCCTCCGATCGCGATGAGGAGGAAGCTGACGCTTGCGTTCGCCAGCGAGAAGCTGCCGGTGAGCGCGGCGGCGATCGCGAACTTGAAGGCGACGAGACCCGAAGCGTCGTTCATGAGCGCTTCGCCCTCGAGCAGGTGCATGAGGCTGTTCGGCAGCCGGATGCGGCCCGCCAGGCTGCTGACCGCGACGGCGTCCGTCGGCGACAGGATGGCCGCTAGGCCGAACGCGACGGGCAGAGGAATCGACGGGATCATCCAGTGGATGGCGTAGCCGATCAGGAACACGGTTGCGAAAACCAGACCGACGGCGAGCAGGAGTATGGGGACGCGCAGCTTCCATAGTTCGGCCCTCGATACGTGCTTGCCGTCGTTATACAGCAACGGCGCGATGAACAGCACGAAAAACAGCTCGGGCTCGAGATGCATATGCAGGCCGGACGGGATGGCCGCGATGACGATGCCGAGCGCGATCTGCATGAGCGGCACGGGCACGAGCGGGAATTTGCCGCTCAGAATGTTGGATACGCCAACCAGCGCGAGTAAGATCAGGATCGTAAAAAATAATTCCATGGCGGCTCAGTACGTCTCCTTTATTGTGCTGGTGTTCGTCGCAAGGACTTCATCCATGAATGCTGTGCGTTAGCCTTCGAGTTACTTGGATTAATTATACTTCATCTCGGCGAGCACGGGAGAGGGGAACAGGATGAAACGCCAATGCAGCTTATCGAGACGTTCCCGCTCGGACAAGCGAACGAAGCCTTCGAACGCGTGATCGCAGCCAAGGCGCGCTTTCGTCCTGTTCTGCAATATGATAAAATTCAATCCAATAATTGATCTTAAAAAACGAAAGAAGGTACGTACGAAGATGGCCTGGAGAGAAATTTCGACGATAGACGAGTGGAATGCGCTAGTGGCCAAGTCCACGGAGCGCGGACAGGTTATTCTCAAGCACAGTACGACTTGTCCTGTTAGCGCCAATGCGCTTCATGAATATGAACAATATCTCAAGGATTCGCCGAACGCGGATGTCGACTATACGCTGGTCAAAGTTATCGAATCCCGCCCCGTATCGAACCAAATCGCCGAGGATTTGAGCGTCAAGCACGAATCTCCGCAGATTATTTTCGTCAAGGATAAGGCGAAGTATTGGAGCGCTACGCACTGGGCTGTTACAAAGGCGCACATGACGGCCGTTTTGGACTAACCTGAATTCGGTGATAGCCTGAGGCTATTGCCGTTTTTTATTAGGACGGAAAGAATTGATGCGAGGATGATTTCCTAAGGTGACCTGGACGATATTCAGACGCTAACGATGGACGAGGTCATGAAAAAGGTCAATGACGAGTCGATCTTTCTGCGGGATCTGAGGTCCAACGAGGAATACGAAGCCGGGCACATCGTGGGAGCTCTCTTTGTCCCCATGGCGGAGCTGGACGTTTTTATGCGCGATTTGCCTCATCATGCCGAAGTGATCGCCTGCAGGAGCACTTCCAACTCAAGCATTGCGCTTTATTCCGGAGCCGCGTGATGAAGCTCGCGCGAGGTCGCGCGGGCTTCGTCCGGCATATATAGCATAAGCGAGACACGACATCTTGCTTTTAACACGTTAGGCAGTGCCGGCTATCCTACGCCATCGCTTTCTAACAAGGAATAAAAGTGGTCCCGATCCTCGTCATCGAATTTGCCGAGCGACCTTATTTTTACATATTCATGCCCCCCGTACATATTTATTTCCTCGCCATAACTGTTAAATAGCGCGATCATATGACCGTCCCCATCCGACTCGCTGTACCCGTAACATTCTGCATCCGGCGCTTCGCCGTAAAGGCGTATAAATCGGATTTTATCCACGCTGTTCATACAGATCCCCCCTCCGTAACTCTCCATTTGGCTGAGGTTATTTTACATGGAGACGGATGAACAGGAAAAAGCCGAGGAAATCGATATGCGGCGCAATTCATCTCTTTGTTAAAGGTGCAAGAGGGGGTCTCTTGCTCTGTCGTTAAATTTCATACGATCTCTTGACGAGATGAGGTTAGCGGAGTACTATAGCGTGCCGGTTTGTCGAAGTAGGGCCTGAGCCTGCACTTATACAATCGGTGACTTACTTGATTATGATTTCCTTCGGCTTTGACGTTAAATGGAGATCCTGGCGCCTATCGAGCTTATCTGATGTGGGGTGGGCGGCAAAAATGCCTGCATTTGTACATGTATTTTCTACCGGCTCGCGCCACTTGAGGAAATGCCTGCAAATATGCAGGCAAATTCAAAGCGCAATCCGGAAATCGGGCTGGTGGAAGGAAAAAGATGTATATTTGCATCTTTACTCCTCAAATGGGTCGACGCCGGCCAAATTAGATGTATATTTGCAGGCTTTTTTCTTCTACGCTGTTTATTCAGCCGGTTCTACAGAGATGATTTCAATTTCCTTGCAGTACAGCTTGATTTCTTCTCTTTCATAATCGGTTATTCTATAGTCAATTCACGAGGTGTGCGAATGGGAAAAAGAAAATTTCTCTACATGGTCTACAACGAGAATGAGCAGTCCGTAACCTCTACGGGAATCGAATTTGCGGACTTTGTCCATGCCCTGCCAATCGGAATTAACCACATTCTGCTTCTCGATTCGGGGTATGCCGAGGGGGAATTTCACGCAGGACTGAGGATGGAGTACGTCAGAAAAGAGCGCCTTCAAGCTTTATACAAGGAAAACGTATATGCTTACGGAGACTTTTGCTGGGTGGACTTTGAGGAAGTGGCGGTCCTCAATAAGCTCGAGCCACAAGAGAAAGCGGAATTGTTATATCTGGGTCACTTCAAACAGCCGCTTGAAAGTCCGTTTTTCGAAAAGCTCTGCAATCAATTTGTATATCTGGCACACGATGATGGCTGGTTCAACAAGGTTTTTTATAAGAACGCCGAGCTTTACACGGGCATGTTGAGGCAATTGGTTGCAAACCGGTTGAAGACGTATGGACTAGATACACCGCCCATAACTGCGGACGTCGGTGAACAGTTAAAGTTATTCGCAAAGGACGGCTTATTAATAGAGAGTTCTAGGTTGGTTAAGTCTCATACCGGCGTGGAGGTTCCACTCCATGTCATAGGAACAATCACGAATCACGACGAGTTGTATAACAACATAGAAAGATATAAGTCCGAGGCCAGGTCGCAGCATTGGCTTGTGTATAAGAATGGAGAATGGACGATACGGCAGCATCACTAAACATAAGTTTCAGTAAATGAGTTTGGCTTGCTGGATACCCGGTTGTTTAAGGATGCTCCCTTGTCAGTGCGTACGCCTCTACAATTTTTTTAGCCCGCGACACCGCCTGCCGTTCGCTAAAGGGCGCATCCGTAAGCCATTGCCGGTAATGCACGAGTTCATGCGCAATGGAGTGCAGGAATCCGGCCAACGCGTGGTCGTTTCCAACTTTAATCAACAATTCTTTGTAATCGCCGGTTGCGACTCGGATATAGGGCTCGTCGCTCTTGTTAAAGGGGGCAAAAAAAGAGGCTGTGACCTGCTGGCGGTCACGGGTTCGGATGCGATAATCCTTTTTCAAATAGATGACGACTCGGATAGGAAAATCCATCGTGAGGCGCAGCCATTTTATAAATTCGAGACAAGCCCTTCGTACTTCGGGATGGACGCCGGGCAGGCTCCTTGTCCGCAATCCTGTTCTTGTAGGCAAGTCCGCCATAAAAATCACTCTTGACTATAATGGAATATGCTTCTTACATCCATTACACAATCGATTCAATGACGAATAAACGGAAATTCCGATCTCTTCTCCTGGCACGTCAACCGTAATGTAAAATTCATACGCCATTCATAATCGATGCGTAAGCTGATGCTGAATATATAATCGCCTCAGGGCGATTTGGCAGTAGCTTCTTTTTTTTGCCCTTTACTGATAATGATTATCATTTTTATTTGAAGGGCGCTAACCGTAGGAAAGGAGAGCCGACGTTTTAGCTGGTTTGTTGCAAGACCTGGGTTTCATACTTCCATCATCAAACTTCAGAGGAGTGTACGCTTTGAACAGGTTATTCCGCAGTTCTTTCGCTCTTTTCGTCACGTTAACGCTCATATTCTCTCTGCTGCAGATTGGCCAAGCGCAAGCTCAAACGCCAGCGACCGTCAGAGTCATCGTGCCCGACGGACAATATTCGGTACCGTTCCGGCTGTTGAAGGACAATGCGGAGACTGATTCGGTCGCCATTAATTACGTAGAACTGAACTCCGGCAAACTCGTCGTTGCCGGCGGCGCGATGACATTCCAATTCAAGGTAAACAACTACGATTGGTTCAAGTACTGGGGTTACCTGACGCCAGGCAAGAGCAAGAGCCTGAACGCGTCGGATTATACGCCAAGTCCTGTCCTCTCAACCGAGTCCAGCGAAGTGCCCGGAGTAGGTTATGTAGAACGTTACTACGCGACGTACAGCATTCCGGTCGACAGTCTCTCGCAACGAGTCGAAATTCTGATGCATATTGTCATTCCGGTTATCAACTATGACAACTGGTACAACGCGCAGCTCTCGTTCGATACTTCCGCGCTGCCATTGATTCCTGCCGATGGCGGTGGCAGCGTACCGGTACCGAATGCGAGCCTGCAGCAGGTGAACAACCAAATTTCCGCTGCTCAATCTGTCTATGGAACGACGACAGAAGGGTACATTGACGGAAACTATTATCCGGGCGCCAAAGTGTCGCTGAACGCGGCGATTCTGCTTGCGAAGCAGACGGCTGACAACGCAGGCGCGACGCCGCAGCAAATCACGCAAGTCTTCAATGCGCTGACTTCCGCCCTCGCGGACTATGAGCGGCTGAAGGTCGCCGTCGACCGGACCGCCCTGACGCAGCTGATCGAGGAAGCGACGGCGTATGCGCAAGACATCAGGGTGTCAGGAACACATACGGGAACCAGCGGTACGAGCCTCGTCGTCTGGGAAGGGGAGACGCCCGCCAACTACGTAACGATCATCAACTCAGCGATAACCGCGGCTACCACCGTTCGTGATACCGTATCGGTCAGCCAGTTCGAGTTGAATAGCGCCCAGAGCAGCCTGGCTAACTCGCTCGTTTCCACCAAGGCCTTCGCAACGACCAGAGAGCCGGTAAAAATGATCGTGCTGGACAGCGTACCGGCGGCCAGCGCGTCCGCTGCATGGGCCTCTTATTTCGAGGAAAATGCGGTAGTTCTGCGAGCGGGCTATAACGTGTACGAGCACTTGGTGTTGAAAAACATCGCAGGTATCGACAAGACTTCGATTAAATACTATCGTCCGTCCAGCAACGGAAATTTCGAATACTCCAGCACGGTCCGTACGCTAGTCGAGATCCCCGGCGCGAGCGGCAGCGATACTTGGGCCACTCAGATAACGGAAAATACGGCCGGTGCCGGACTTTACACGAGCGGCATTATTAAGATGACCTTCTCGACGACGCTCGAGCCTGCCGTCACGCAAACCGTCTATCTGAGCTTTAACGCCAACCTGCTGAACGCGTTGGCTGCCAAGGCCGAAGAAGCGCAAGCGCTGCTGGACGGTTCCGCCGAAGGGTACGGGCCGGATCAGTACGCGCCAAGCGTCCGAGCGGCGCTTCAGACGGCGATCGGCAGCGTGGCTGCGACGACGTCGAACCTGGGCTCCACCAGACTGCAGATCAAGAATGCGACAGAGACGCTGCAATCCGCTGTCGCCGCATATGTGAAGAACGCCGCCCGAAACGTTCGATACACGGCCGCTCATGCGACCTCCGCAACCTTCTCATCGATGGACAGCTATCTGGCCAAACCTGCCGTGCTGACTGAGGCAGACGGACAGACGTATGCGGCGCTGACGGTCAAGAGCAGCTCTATCGTGACCGCGTTCAAGGCGAAGCAGAACGACGAATGGGTGAACGCTGAGGTCGTCAGTACGAACGCGGCCGAGGATACGAGAGTTGTACGTTTCCGCGTAGAGAATCCGTCTGCTTTGGCCGACGTTCAAGTCGGGATCGTGCAAGGCAGTTACCAGGCTACGCACAACATTCGCTTGAATTTCAATGACGTAGACAATGCGCTGTTAGCGCAAGCCGTATCCGCAGCCAGCGCCGTCTACCGAACGGCCAAAGCGGGAACCGAGCCCGGGCAATACCCAGAGCAGGCGATTGCCGCGTTTAAGCTGGCGATCGACACGGCTGGCGGGGAAGCGGTCAAGCTTGAAAGCTCGCAGCAGCAGACGGATGCGGCGCTGATCGCTCTGCAGTCGGCGCAAGCGACCTTCCAGGCAGCGGTTGTACAGGCGCCCGGCGGCGGGAACGAGCCCGAGCCTGAACCGGAGGATCTTGCGGATGGACGTTATTCCGTTCAATTCAAGATCTTGAAGTTCGGCACCGAGGAAACCTCCGTCATGCAGGAATACGTTTCTACGCCAGCCGAGCTAACCGTCAAGGATTCGAAGATCACGGCTTCCTTCAAGCTGTTGAAGGACAAAGAGATTACGGAGCTGAAGTTGAACGGCGAGGATACGACGGTCGTCAGCCGCGACCTGGCGGCGAATACGAGAATCGTGTCCTTCACCGTAGCCAACTTGAGCGGCATTGTCGACGGTCACGTGAAGATCGAATGGCCTGAAGTGAGCTACTTCAACGACTATGACATTCAATTGGCATTCGACGCGTTGACGCTGGAGAAGCTTAAAGACGAAAGTACGAATCCAGACACGGGCACGAATCCGGACACAGGCACAAATCCGAACACAGGCACGAATCCAGACACAGGCACAAATACGAACACGGGCACGAATCCAAACACCGGCACGAATCCAGACACAGGCACAAATCCGAACACGGGCACGAATCCAAACACCGGCACGAATCCGGGCTCGGGTACGACACCGGAATCCGGTACGGGCACCGGCACGAATCCGACGGATACAAACGGCGGCGGAACGACCGAGCCTGCGGTCAAGTTCACCGATACGGCGGGACATTGGGCCGAGAAGTCCATCCAGCAGGCGATCGAGCGGGGCATCACCCAAGGCTTCGCGGACGGAAGCTTCCGCCCGAACGCAACGGTATCCCGCGCGGAGATCGCGGTGTTCCTCAGCCGCGCGCTGAAGCTGGCTCCGAGCGCTGCGGGCTCGGTCGGGCTGACCGACGCGGAAAAGCTCCCGGCGTGGGCGAAGGACCACATCCTTAGCGTCGCCGGCGCGGGTCTGATGACCGGCTATGCCGACGCCACCTTCGGTGCGGGCGACACGATCACGCGCGCGGAGATCGCGGTCATCGTCGCGCGCGCGCTCAAGCTGACGGCGCCGGCGAACGCGGCCTTGACCTTCGCCGACGCCGACCGCATCCCTGCATGGGCGCAAGGCGCCGTCGCAGCGGTCGTGGAAGCCGGCCTCATGGAAGGGAAGGGCAACAATATCTTTGACGCAAAAGCAGGCTTGACCCGCGCGGAAGCGCTGACCATGATCATCCGTCTGACGGATCGTCTGGAGCAGAACCAAGCTTAACGGCCAGAGCCGGAAGCATCCCTTACGGGGCTGCCTCCGGCTTTTTTTGCGTGTTCATACACTGCCCGGAGGCTCCGATGAGCGCGAGGCCGATTCTCGCAGCACCGCGGAGTTAAGCAACGGACACAGTATCCCCTATTTCCCTGGATCGATGGAATTTGGAGGGAAGACGGACATTGGGTCTGCTATGCGAGACAAAGGAGGCCAAAGTGTGCGGCGAGTAGCGCAATAACGAATCTCCTGTCCGCTACCTTGCAAAAAAGGGCAAAGTCGGGGAAAATAGCGCATCTGATGTCCGCGGGCGCCTGCGTGATGGAGTACGCTACAAAACAGCATTGACATGCCGCCAAACGGAATTCTATAATTAAAAGACACTAAAAGGTGTCCGATAGAAAGGCCAGATGACAGCAGAAATCTACATTTTTGTTAAAAATAAAGGGATAAATGGAGGGAAAGCCATGTCTTACGTCGTCGACTTTAAAAACGTGTCCACGGTAGGTTTGGAATCTTCGCCTGTAGCTGATGCGCTGGCGGGTTTGCGTGCCAACGAAGCCCGTTACTTTATGAACAAGTACGAGCATGCATTCACGGTTGTGCCGGCTAGCGAGAGCCAAGACAGCCTTGATTATGTGAACCGCATCTTGAAGGAAGAACGGGGCATCACGTTTGCCGCCAAGCCTTTGGAGACGTCGCGCTTCCAGGTAGAGGATATCCTGTTTACTTACGTCTTTTATGAAGACGGTCTGTCGCTCAACGTCATGTACACGGTCGAGGATGCCAAGAAGCGCGCCGTTGGCTTCAAGCTATCCGAGGGGATGGAAGTGCCCAAGGAGCTCGAGGAGAAGTTCAAGTTCGCGAGACAGAAGTCCAAGCTGGCCGGGACGATTCGAGGCTCGTACTTTGTCATTAAAGGCGAATATTAAATCGACGATTTAAGAAAAACGTCAGGGGAGGTCGCAGGTCGCCTTGACGTTTTTTTTGAGGTTTGGCGGACAGCCGAAACTCGATTGCGCGGAACGCCTGTCGACGGCTCATCCGACAGCCGTTCCATGGGCCGCGTGTCATCGCCAGCGTCGTTCTTTCGCCGCAATACCTGCAAATATACATCTTTTCATGCCGATATCGCCTCGTTTAATCAGGATAGATGCAAAAACGCAGTTATTTCTCTTCATCAGCCCGATTTCCGGCTTGCACTTTGCATTTACCTGCATATTTGCAGGCATTCCATCGCATCCGTTGTTTGGCGGTAAAATACCTGTATAAATGCAGGCTTTTCGACCAACCAAACCGCCAAACCGCCAAACCGCCAAACCGCCAAACCGCCAAACCGCCAAACCGCCAAACCGCCAAACCGCCAAACCGCCGAACCGCCAAACCGCCAAACCGCCGACCCGCCGACCCGCCGAACCGCCAAACATTGAAAAGCTCCGTCACGCTCAAAGCGCGCTTGCCTCGTTACCCCCGTATCCCCCGCATAGCCCGTATCCGCACGATAGAAAACCCGACTCATATGGCATGACCCGCCTCAAATTGCAGCGCCGCGCCTTTATTTTGTCAACATGATCCGCACGCTGGTATCTTATCGGTGGACGGGTATGTTCATAATGGATAGAATGTAATACGGACCACAAGCCCCAAATAATATGACGCACAAGAGAGAGTGGATGTTAATGATACAAATAACGGTACCTACGCCGGATGTCACGATTCACAAGCAGGAAGCGCCCGAGTTAAGCCACATCTACGGATTTACGGATTTTATCCTGATCCCGAGAGATAAAGCGGGAATCTTTATGTTCTATAACGACAAGGACGAGCTCCTGTTCGTCGGCAAGGCGCGGAAGCTGAGGCCGCGGATCAAGAAGCATTTCGAGGATACGGCGTCGGTTATCAAGGACAAGCGGAACGAAGTGACGAAAATCGAGGTTTGTCTGGTCGAGGATGCCGTCCATCGGGAAATTTACGAGACGTACATTATTAACGAATATAAGGCCAAGTACAACGTGGAAAAAGTGTTGTATAAATAACAAAAATGCCCCTCGTCCACTTCGGTGGTCAAGGGGCATTCTCATCTATGTGCCGGGTTGAAATTGTAAGTTGGTTGCGGGGGCAGGATTTGAACCTGCGGCCTTCGGGTTATGAGCCCGACGAGCTACCGGGCTGCTCCACCCCGCGATAGTTAACGAAGCATGTTGAACATGATCGTTGGTCAGGTTTCTCATATTACAGCAGTTCGAGACAATATGCAAGTGCCGGACGAAAAAATTATCGATTGCGCTTGTCTCGGGCGTGCTCAAGCTGTTCAAGACCTTCCCGCCGCAGCTCGGCGACATGATAAATCTGACCGTCCCGCGCCGGTCCTTGCACGTTGCCTGCCGAGATGAGCGTGTCATGGCGGATGCCGAGCAAGTCTTTGTCGTTCTCGTACAGATGCTTGTCCGTATTAGGCTCGTGAAACATTCGTTCGCGAGCGGCCGAATCGTTTAACCCCGCTAGCTGTTGCAGGCTGAGGCCATACTTCTTTAACACGTCCGGCATCGACTCGGCCATCGCCTCCTTGTTCTTCTGGAACAGGGCGGCCATCTTTTCCCCGCGGCCTATACTTTTTTCTTTCTGCTGGGCTGCCTGCTGGCGCTGTTCCTTAAGGCTAAGCGGCCGCGCGGTCGTCACCTTGAGCAGTTCGCCGATAAACCCTTCGTGCATGAACAGGCCGCCCAGCTTCGCGAGAATATCGGGATCCGAATGGAAGATGCCCATCGTGACGTTGGCGATGTTGTCCTTGAGCCATAGCGCCGAGAGATCTTTGACGTAGCTCGTAATGCCGGACACTTCGTTTAATTCATTGCCCTTCTCCGGCATCAGTTCGCCGAGCGTGCTGCTCTTGTCGACATTGTTTTTCTCGATCGGCAGCCGATCGGACGTATACAGCTCCTCTTGGATCGCGCGCATGCGCATGAGGCTGGGCTCCAGAATCTTGTACGCGATCGAATCCACGATCATCGCGACGTAAGCTTCCGCTTGCTTGGCCGTAGCGCGTTCGTACTCGGCTACAGGCGCTTCGGCTTTTGACATAAGATGCTTGGACTTCTTGCCCCCGGAAGCCGACGGCTTTTCCGGTTTAGGCTCCTTTTTCCCCAGCAGCTTGGAGACCGCGGGACGTACGACGCCTTCAATCTCCGCTTTGTGCGCGTCCATGGCGATTTTAAAGTGGTCGGTCGGTTCCGTTTTTTCCGCATCCGCGTCGGCTCTCATCTCGTGCACCGTCAACGCGTCGGTCGCGATATTGATCTGCGGCTTGCCGCTGCCCTTTTTAAAGCTTTTCGTCAAAGGCATGTCCAGGATGTCTTTCAGCGTCGCTTTCCAGTTGTTTTTCTTTAGCTTCTCGTACTGGTTAAGCGGCATCTCCGTCGACAGATGGCCTGGCTCGATCGCGATTTCCTTGTCGAGATTTTTCCTGTCGAATGCAAGTCCCGATTTCTCCAGCTCATCCATCATTTTTCCGACGGATTCGGCCTTTTTGGCTTTTTTGAGCTCCTGCTCGAAGATGTCGCTCACATGCTTGACCTGCGCGGGATCGGGCACGTTGACATCGTCCGAGATGGTGTTGACGACAAAAGGGGGCGTCACGAGCTCCAGCGCCCGGTCGGCATCCGTCTCGATCAGAAAGTGCTCCTTCGAGTAGGGCAGCGCGCCTACGGACTTGGCGACCTCGAGATGAGAGATGCCCTGCAGCAGCTCTCCCGTCTCGAATTGCGCGAATTCGAATTCCAGCCCGACTGTCGTGTATTTCTCCGTGGGGGTATCGGCTGCCTGTATTTCGCCCTCCTCCTGCTTGGTTTCCTTGATCTCCTTCTCGTCCTGCGGCTCGGTTACGCTGACCGACGGGGTCGGCGCATCCACGGACGTCCGGTTTGCTTGTCGGGCTTTTTCGGCGGACTCTTTTTTTCTTTTCTCCAGGAAGGCGTCCAGCTTCGGAGTGCTTCTTCCTTCTCCTTGCAGCGCTTCGATTTGCGCGGCATTTTGTTCGCCAAGCAGGCCTTTGAGCGACTGGCTTTGCGTCGGCACGCGGAGCATCTGAATGACCGGTCCGCCGTTCGAGACTGGACGAGAGGCACCGGTCGCCTGGAGCATTTGCAGGGCGGCCTGATTGCCAAGCTGCCGCTGGATGGCTTGCAGCTGGGCGGCAGGCCGGGGACCGATATGGCGAGCGGGGGACATGGAGGCCTGCCTATAAGAGGCCTCGTCCCCGCGTGCCGGACCTGCGGCGCCACGTTTAGGCAAGCTTTTCGACATGGGCGCGTTCGACACCTCCAGATTGAGAGATAGATTCGCCGGCCGCGCTTCGGGGCGGCGATCGACGAGCAATGCCGCTGACGTTCATTATTGCCTCCTCCCATGTGTTGGATGTTTAGGATGCATTCGACTCGCAGCGTTCCACATCCTTCCTTTTCGCAAAAATAAGTATAAAAAAAGCCTCCCTGCAACCGATGCAGTCGGGCTCGTCCGCGCTTTATTCGGCTTGTGCGCTTGCACGGACCAAGGGCAGAAAGAGCTCGTCCACGATCTGGACGATCGTGTCGCCGGTTACCCGCCCGTGCGTGGTCAGCATCTCGTACCGCAGCAGGTCGACCGGCAGGGAGACGACGCGCTCGGGCAGCTGATCCGGCTGCAGCTCGCCGCGCTTCTCCGCATGGGCGACGATCGACTTCATAGCGGCGAAGAGCGCGTCCTCGGACCGCGGCGGCAGCGGCTTGGACATCGGGTGCTCCTGGCCGGGATATTCGCTCATGAGCCCATGGATGGTCTCGGGACCGATCGCTTGCAGCGGCTTCAGAATTCCTTGCAGGAAGGTCAGCACATCCGTCCGCAGATCGCCGGTATCCGCAGCTTCGATGGAGGGCTTGGGCGCGAACTTAACGAGGGCGGCGATGACGAGCTGCGATTTGCTCGGCCATCTTCGATAGACCGCCGTCTTGTTGGTCTGCGCCCGCACGGCCACGGCTTCCATCGTCAGACGGTTATAGCCGGTCGTCTCCAGTTCGTCCCATGCCGCCTGGAGAATCGCGTTTTCAAGCACGTCTCCCCTCCGGCGCGTTCCGGCGCTGCCGCCCGGGGCTTGCTCTTTTTTCGAATCCGCCATATCGATCCCTCTCAACGTTCTTGTGACATGAAGCATACGACGCTTTTTATTTATTATATTGCATTTTTCATGGGGATCGCATATCTTATTCATATAAGGTACGGTACGTACCGTACTCTAAATTAACAAGAAGAGGTGACGTCAAATGGCAAGCGTCAATGCGGAGACGAGAGCGGTCAAACCGCCAAAAGAAAAAATAGACGCCGGCGTACTGAGGATCGCGCTGATCCTCGTCTTCGGCGCCGTCGCGTCCCAGCTGGATTCGACCATGATCAACGTGGCCATCGACAAGCTGGCAGCCGACCTGCACAGCACGGTGTCCGCGATCCAATGGGTCGTAACGGGTTATGTGCTCACGATGGGATTGGCGGTGCCGATCTCGGGATGGGCAATACAGCGCTTCGGCGGCAAAAAAGTGTATGTATGCTCGCTCGTCATATTCCTGGCCTCATCCGTCTTATGTTCGCTGGCTTGGAATACGGGCAGTCTGATCGGCTTCCGGCTGCTGCAGGGCGTCGGCGCAGGGCTGCTCATTCCGACGATGCAAAACGTGCTCGTGCAATCGGCGGGCGGCCGCAATCTCGGCAGGCTCATCGCGATCATTAGCATTCCCGCGTTGATCGGCCCAATTCTCGGTCCCGTCATCGGCGGTCTGCTCATTCAAAACCTCGATTGGCGCTGGATTTTCTACGTGAACATCCCGATCATGCTCGTCGCGATCTGGCTAAGCTGGCGCCATATTCCGACCGATGAGCCGGTCCGCGACAAGCCGAGGCTCGACCTCATGGGCCTGCTGCTATTGTCCCCGGCCTTTGCCGGCCTTATCTACGGAATATCCGAGGCCAGCACGCATGGCGGCCTGGGCAACCTGAAGGCCTCGCTCCCATTGGCGGGCGGGATCGTCCTGACGGCAGCTTACATCGCCTATGCGCTGCGCATGAAGCAATCGCCGCTGCTCGATCTGCGGCTGTTCCGATCGCGTCATTTTCTCGCTTCGAACGTGACGCTGTTCCTGACGGGGATGGTGATGAACGGGGCAATGCTGCTGCTGCCGCTGTATTACCAGCAAGTGCGCGGGGAGGGCGTGCTGGATACCGGGCTGCTGCTCATTCCGCAAGGGCTTGGCATGCTGGCGACGCGGAGCTGGATCGGCGGTCTGGCGGACCGGATGGGCTCGCGCAATATCGTGCTGCTCAGCCTGGCGGTGACGGCGATCGGTACGATTCCCTTCGCGCTCGCCGGAGCGGATACGAATCATGTCCTCCTCGCGGTCGGGCAGTTCGTGCGCGGGGCGGCGTTAAACGGCATCTTCATACCGATCATGGTGTCCGCCTATACGGGGCTGAGCAAGCAGCAGATTCCGCACGCCAGCATCTCGACGCGGATCTTCCAGACGATCGGGGGCGCGTTCGGCTCGGCGATTCTGGCGACGGTCATCGACCATCAGATCAGAAGCGCGGCGGTTGCCGGCATCGATGCGGTTGCCCACGCTTATCAGGCGGCATTCTGGTGGTCCTTCGGCTTCACCGTGCTGGCGGTCGTTCCGGCCTTCATGCTGTCGAAGGGGAAGAAATAAGGCTAGAGGCGAGGCAAAAAGCAAGGCATGAGGCATGGCAAGAAGCATGGCAAGAAGCATGGCAAGAAGCATGGCAAGAAGCAAGACAAGAAGCAAGACAAGAAGCAAGACAAGAAGCAAGACAAGAAGCAAGACAAGAAGCAAGACAAGAGGCAAGGCGAACCCGCGCGAACCTGCACGAGAGGCAGATGGGCACCTGTGCGGGTGCCTTTTGCTTGCTAGAACAGAACGTGTAAATTTAGCTGAAATTCGTCACAGGCAAGCGTACTTTCGGTATGCCAGGGTTATTCGATGGTTATTGGGTTTGCAGATTTACGGGATTGCAGGTTAGCGGGATTGCAGGTTTGCGAGTCGAAAAGCCTGCATTTGTACAGGTATTTTTCCACCGAACAACGGATGCGATGAAAAACCTGCAGATGTGCAGGTAAATTCAAATCATAAGCCGGAAATGGGCCTGATGGAAGAAAAAACCTGCACATCTGCATCTATTCGGTTTAAAAAGGCCGGCATCGGCCGAAATAGATGTATATATGCAGGCATTTACGGCAAAACGGCAAAAAGAAAGCACAGCGCTGGCGCCGATCGCCCAACCCATCGGAACGAACTGGCGGAGGATGAGCCACCGACAGGTATTCCGCTCAAATCAAGCTTGATCGTCAACCATTTGCGGGAACTGCGCGCACGTTGACAACAATAGGTTTAGATACTAAACTATGTCCATGGATAAAAACAACCGATCTCCCTCCAAGGGAAGCCGTAATCTCGGCCAATTGTTTTTGCAGCTCCGACGGCTCGAACGCCAGCCTCAGCAATTCGGAAGCGCCGGTTCGATCACGCCAAGCGAGATTCATACGATCGAAGGGATCGGCTATGAAGGCGCCGTTCTGATGAACGAGCTCGCCACCCGCCTGGGCGTAACCAAAGGCGCGGTCTCGCAGCTAGTCGTACGTCTGGAGGCCAAGCAACTGGTGACTCGTTCCGCGTATCCGCAGGATTCGAGAGCGACGTTAATCTCACTGACCGATAAGGGGAAGGAAGCGTACAAAGTCCACGAAGAGCTGCATATTCAGTTTTACGATCAGCTTCGCGCCGAGTTGGGGCAGGAGGAAATTGAGATTTTCGAGAAGTGCATTGAAAAATTAAACGCGATGCTGCAAAAATAAATTTTTTTATTAACTAGTTTAATATCTAAACAATAATCAAAGCAGCAAATCGGAGGCGGCAAAAAATGAAAAATTACATCGTAATCATCGGCGGTTACGGGCATGTCGGACAAACGATCTGCAGGGAGCTGGGCGAACTTTATCCTGGAAAGGTCTATGCGGCGGGGAGGAGTCTTGCGCGAGCGGAGGCATTCGCCCATTCTACCGGGGGCCGCGTCAGGCCGCTGCAAGTGGAGCTGAGCAAGGGCTTTGACCCGGGCTTTGCGAGCCGCATCAAGCTGGTCGTCATGTGCCTGGACCAGACGGACACCGCATTTGTGCGGTATTGCCTCGAAAACAACATTCGTTACGTCGACGTTTCCGCGAACGGCTCCTTCCTGACGCAGGCGGAAGGCCTCCATGCGGTTGCCGGCGCGAACCGGGCGACGGCGGTTCTGAGCGTCGGACTCGCGCCGGGACTGACGAACCTGCTGTCGCTTAGCGCCAAGAATACGATGGACAAGCTTGACCAACTCGATATCTCCATTATGCTGGGGTTGGGCGACCGGCATGGAAAGGCGGCCATCGAATGGACGATCGACAACCTTGTCACGCGGTATCGCGTCACTAAGGAAGGCGAGGCGGTCGAGGTTGCCAGTCTTACGGATCCTGTGACAACGAGCTTTGGCGACCGGCTGGGCCGCAGGAAAGCGTACCGGTTCAATTTCTCGGACCAGCACGTGCTGCCGCGCACGCTGGGCGTGCCGACGGTGTCCACGCGGCTATGCTTCGATTCGGCTGCGGCTACGGGATTGCTGGCATGGTCGAGAAGGATGGGGCTGTTCCGTGTCCTGCGCGTACCGTTTGCTCGCAATACCGCCGTTCGGTTATTCGGCGCGATGCGATTCGGCCAGGATCTATATGCCGTAAAAGTCGACGCGCGGGGAAAGAAGGACGGACAGCAGGCTTTGGCCGAATATGTGCTGCAAGGCAACGAAGAAGCGCGTATAACGGCCAAGGTAGCCGCTGCTGTAGCCGAAAGGGTCTATACCGCCGAGCTGCCGCACGGCGTCTATCATATCGAACAGTTGTTTCAAATGAACGATATTTTGCCCCTTATCGAGCAGGACGTCGCTTTTGAAGCTCGAATTCATGGAAGTGTGTAAAGTATTAAGGGATGGCTTCGTAAAATAAATTGTGGGAGGCTTGCAGCATGCTAAAAATTCCGTACTTCGACAACGCCGAAGTTGAACTGGTCGAGGAGCTCGATCCGGACGCGCCGGAAGAAGCGGCTACCCTTGCGGCATTTCTCTCGCTCACTGCAGCGGATCGGCTGGCGGATACCCGTCACGTGTATGCCTACTACAGAGACTTTTATGAGGCGGTTGGCGGTGAAGGCTGGATCGACGAGGAGATGGGCGTGCCCGAGGCCCCTGCCGACATCTGGAATTACGTGACACCCGGCGGGATCGAGCTGCGAAAGGGGCGGAACGGCGACGACAACTGGTACGTCCTCATGGAAGCGAACTGCGGGTGGGAAGCCGAGCACGGCTTGATGATGGTCTGGCGCAACGGCACGACGCTGAGCAAGGTCGGCGGCTACGACGGCCATGCTACCAATGTCAACGCCCGTGCCAACCCCAGCTTGGCGAACGTCGTCTACGCGGCGAGTAACCCGAAGTATACGACGCGCCTGGGCGAATAAGCTTTTAACCGGACAGGGCGGCATCCGCAAGCTGCACGCCCTTCCAACAAGATTGGATGACCTCGTTCACATGATCGGGCGTCAATTCGATGACCCCTTGAAGATGCGCCTTCAGGATGTACACGAACGACCCGTAATGCATCTGCACCATCATGCCGGGATCCAGCGCGACGAACAGCTTCTGCCGAATCGCTTCCTCGTACAATTGGTTCATGGGTCCGCACCATCCGCCGACATACACGGCTTTCTTCACGTCGTCGTAAATATAAGGCGAGAAAGAATACTGCTCGATGAATTGAAAGCCTTGCGGGTACTGCTTGCCCAGATCGACGACCCGCTGCCAGCCCAACTCGAACTTTTCGCGAATCGTCCCCCCTTGCGACAGACCTGCCCGCACGTACTCGCCGTTGAAGGTAACGATGGCTTTGTAAAGCTCGTTGACGATATCCTCTTTGCTCTGAAAGTAATGATAAATATTGCCCGTCGATACCTTCGACTCCTTCGCGATGAGCGACATCGAGGTGGCCTGCAGTTCTTTGCGGATAATGATATCGAGCGTCGTCTCGAGGACGGCGCGCTGCACTTTGTTGTAAGACTCGAACATTAGAAATCCCCCATTCCCGATACCAAACGAACGTTCATTCTATTCAGCATATACAGAATGCTTTTATCCGTCAATACAGCGGAAGAATGCTGTCGCAGCCCGTTCATTTGCAGGCATCGGGGAATGGGATCCAAGCAGGCGTCACCGATAGCTTTCAGCCATTTTCTCCAGGTAATCTTCGATCGGCATTGCGTTCCGAAGCGCCATCAGGCCGTTGCCCGCCGCGCCGACTACCGTGCGGAATCTTGTGCTCTCGCCCGTCGCCTGGGCGACGATGGCATCCACAATTGTCTGCGGGTCGTCTAACTGGCCGCTGTCGCCCGCCTTGTTCATAACCTGCTCCAATTTTCCGATCATCTCATCGTAGTCCCTGATCTGCGCGTCGCGGTTCCATACGATACTCTCTTTGAACTTGTTGCCCGCGGAGCCGCCTTGCTCGATCAGTCGGAGCTCGATATTAAACGGCTTCAATTCGTAATACAATCCTTCCGTCAATCCCTCTAATGCAAATTTGGACATGTTGTACAGCGAGCCGAGCGGCACGGCTGTCGTGATCCCCATAAAGGAGCTGATATTGATGAACATGCCGCCGTCGTTCGCTCTGAAGTGAGGCAAAAACCGGCGAATGACGTTGATCGGACCTCGCGTATTGACGGCGAACTGCCAATCGATGTCTCCCTCCTGGGCGAGTTCCAGCGGACCGTAGGTGCCCATGCCGGCGTTATTTACGACGACGTCGATTTTTCCGAATGCGGCAATCGCTTGTTCCACGGCGGAACGGACCTGCCCGACGTCGGTGACGTCCAATTTGAAGATCCGGATGTTCTCGTAGGCCGAGAGCTCGGTTTCCTTCTCGGGCGTACGCATGGTTGCCGCGACGTTCCAGCCCAGTTGCGCAAAACGAATGGCCGTCAGCTTGCCAAGTCCGGAGCTCGTGCCTGTGATAAAGACTGTTTTTGTCATGGGAATCCCTCCATATTTTCGATAGAACGTTCAATCTAATTGCGTCAAGACTTCGAGCCATATCGAGACTGCAATTCGCATCAAGGTATTAGATCGAATGTTCATTCTAATATTAATCCCGGTTTATTCGATTGTCAATGTATGTTGGCGTGCGAGGACGGGTGCCGGGCTCGAAGATGCACAATTGTAGTGCGAGCAGCCTTTATTTCCCCAGATACTTGAACGAATACATATGCGTCTTGGTCAGGTCGATTACTTCCTGGATGAACGCTTCCTTCGATTCTTGAAAGTCGTGCCGGATCCAATGAAGCACAAGCCCATAGAAGCCGTAGGCCGTATATCTCTTAAAGTAATCCATATTGACTGGGATGCTGTTGATCGTCTCGAAGACAAACTGTTCCTGGTAAATCTTCAAAATCGTCTGCGGGAATTCCGTAAGCAATCCCGGCAGCGTATCGCCATATTTGATTAGCTCGAAAAAATCCCGGTGCTCGTAGATGTAAGCCACGATATTAAAGGAGGGCGCGTTCAGCTTCTCGGTAAATACTTTTTGTCCGTGAACGTAGGGTTCGCCTACGGCGGACTCCAGCCCTTGCAGCGTAGAAATTAGCAGGTCTTCGGCGAGCTCGAATTTGTCTTGATAGTGCGCATAAAACGTACTGCGATTATAGGCCGCGCAATCGACGATATCTTTGACGGATACGGCATGAAATCCTTTTTCCTTGATGAGCTTGATCAGCGCCGACTTTAAATGCTCGTTCGTCCGGTCCCGCCGCGGCGATGTCGCGGATTTTTCGTTATTCAACGCGATATTTCCTCCCGAAAAAGACACTTTGGCGCCATCTGTCTACGAGGTAGACACTCCGTAATTTGTTGATGATTGTTACCTGCGGCCAGAATAGTACAATTAAATTGTGAACAAGATAGTCACAATTGGCGGCGCTGCCTGAGACTATTACGACATATTTTACTGGAGGCGTCAGCGATGGGCAAACTGCAGAACAAGGTAGCCGTCATTACCGGGGGAGCATCCGGGATCGGCGCGGCTACGGCAAGGCTATTCGTATCCGAGGGAGCCAAGGTGGTCCTCGTCGATTTAAATGAAGAAAAAGGCAAGGCGTTCGAGAGCGAGCTAAAGGCGCTTAACGCCGACGCATTGTTCGTTAAAGCCAATATCACAAGTGAAGAAGAAGTCGCTCATATTTTCAAACAAACCGTCGAAGCCTTCGGCAAGGTCGATGTCGTCTTCAACAATGCCGGCATCGGGCGCGTTCATTCTTCGCACGACCTGGCCTATTCGGAGTGGCGCAACACGGTGAACGTCGACCTGGATGGCGTCTTTCTGGTCGCACGCGAAGCGATCCGCGAGATGCTGAAGACCGGCGGAGGCGCGATCGTCAACACAGCGTCGATGTACGGCTGGGTCGGCTCGCCCGGGTCGGCTGCCTATAATGCGGCCAAGGGCGGGGTCATTAATTTGACGCGCTCGCTCGCGCTCGAATATGCCGAACAGAACATTCGCATTAACTCATTATGCCCAGGTTTTATCGATACGCCTATTATTCCGGAAGAAAGCAAGCAAGCGCTGGCCCAGCTCACGCCGATGAAGCGTCTCGGCCAAGCCGAGGAGATGGCAAAAGCCGTGCTCTTCATGGCTTGCGACGACTCGTCGTTCATGACCGGCAATAGCTTGACCGTCGACGGCGGCTATACAGCTCAATAAGGAGAGGTGCTTTCACATGAGTTCATTTAACGATAAAGTCATCATCATTACGGGCGCGGCAGGCGGCATCGGGAAAGCGACTGCGAAAAAGCTGGCGGATCAAGGAGCGAAGCTTGCGCTGGTCGATTTGAACCTGGACGCCGTGAATCAGGCTATCGCCGAATTGGGACTCGACGAATCGCGCGCGATCGCGCTGCAAGCCAACGTGGCGAAGGAAGAAGAGGTCAAGGCGTATGTCGAAGCAACGGTCGCGAAGTTCGGCAAGATCGACGGCTTCTTCAATAACGCCGGGATCGAAGGCATTACCGCCAACGTCGAAGACTATCCGACCGAAACCTTCGAGCTGGTGTTCAACGTCAACGTGAAGGGCGCGTTCCTCGGGCTGAAATACGTCGTTCCTGTCATGAAGAAGCAAGGCTACGGCAGCATCGTGAATACGTCCTCGGGCGCGGGCTTGATCGGTTCCCCAGGTTTCGTCGGCTACAACAGCTCCAAGCATGCGGTGATCGGCATGACCAAGGTCGTCGCGCTGGAAGCCGCTCCGCATGGCGTCCGCGTGAACGCGGTGGCCCCTGGCGTCATCAACACCCGGATGATGCGCCAGATCGAGAAAAATACGGTGCCCCAGGATGCCGAGGGCGCAAGAAAAGCGTTCGGCGCCGCAGTCCCGCTAGGCCGATACGGGGAAGCGGAGGAAGTGGCGAACGTGGCGGTCTTCCTGCTGTCCGACGACGCTTCGTACGTGACGCAATCGATTTACACGGTGGATGGCGGTCAGATCAACCAGTAATCGAGAAGAGTCAGGATATAAAAAGGGAACGCTCCGAAGTCCGGAGAGTTCCTTTTTTTGCGTGCAGGCGTGCGGCGCGGGCGAGCTCACAGCCAATCGCCGTCCTCCGGAATAACGACTTTATCCAGCAAACGGTCGTCTGCGAGACGAGTCCGCAATCGTTCGCGCGTGACATGGCAGTGATTGATGGCATCCATATGAACGGCTACGATCCGGGTATACGGCGCATAGGCGATAAGCCGGATCACGTCATCTTCGTCCATCGTTATGGCGTCGCCCGCCAGAAATCTTGCCCCGCCTGCATTGACGATGGCGACATCGGGCTTATGCCGATCAAGCGCTGCCTTCACCTCGTCGCACCAGATCGTGTCGCCGGCGATGTATAGCGTAGGTTCTCCTTGGGCTTGCAGCACGAAGCCGGACACCGCCCCCATTTTTTCGCCGATCTCGCCTGTCCCGTGCCTACCGTCGGTCCGATGGATGCTTATGCCCCGGAAGCTCGCCGTATCCTGGATTTCCGTCGTTAGAGCGAAGCCTGCTGACGCGATTGCCTCTCCATTCCCTTGTTGGCAAAAAATAGGAGACGCCATTGGCAGTGCCCGAGCGGCCGCATCATCCCAGTGGTCGGGATGCAAATGCGTCACCAGTACGGCGTCGGGTTCGAGCCACGTGGCCATCGGGCCGGGCAGCGGTACGAGCGGATTGCGCCGTTCGTCTCCGGAATTGGCAATCGGCGGCAGGCTCGCTTGATCGCTGAACATCGGGTCGACCAGGAAGGTCGTCCCCGCATATTCCAACCATAAGGTCGCGTGACGAATAAGCTGAATTCTCATCGGAATGCCTCCTTGGTTTTTGTTCTGCTATGATGATAACATCCGATGTTTTGCTTCATACATAACCTCATGAACGCATTCCGGCGAATTCACTTTCGCGCTGAAAGGTGTGGCAGGCCCGGTGGCGAACCAAGCAATCGACGAGATCGATCTGAAAATCCTCCAAGCGCTGCTGAATAATGCGCTCCTGACCAACAAGGAGATCGGAGAAACGGTCCATCTGACGGGACAGGCGGTCGGCGCGCGCGTGCGCAAGCTGCAAGACCTCGGCGTCATCGAAGGGTACACGCTTCAATGGAACCCCGAGCGCATCGGCTTGCATGTGCATGCTTTTTTAATCGTTTTTATGAACGCCAATCATACGCACCAAGCCTTCCTGGAATTTGTCCGGTCGACCGAAGCCGTGACGGAGGTGCACCGCGTAGGCGGCGAAGGCTGCTACTGGCTCCGCATACGAACGAGCACGATCGCGGCGCTCAACAAGCTGCTGGAGGACGTGCTAAGGTTCGGTAATTATAAACTAAGCATCTCCATTGAAAAGGTGAAATAGGAAATCTCTTTACGCCGCGGCAGCTCCTTTTCATTTTTTCGCGTTGCGTCCGGCGCCGCGGCGGGTTGCGGGCTATCTTTTCGTATACTATATTGAGAGAAATGGATAAGCTTGTTAGCTTTTTAAGCCGGACCTAAAGGGATCTGCCTCATGAATTCCCTCGCGGAACTTGTTTTGATGATGGCTTCGTTGGCCATGACGGGCATCATCTTCTATTTCGTATACGGGTTCAGAAGAGAGCGCGGCGTTCGCTATCTGCTCGGCCTGATCGTATGCCGGATCGTCTACTCCGCCAGCGTCATCCTGGAGAGGAGCGGCGATTTGTTGCCGGAAAAGCTCGTTTTTCGCCATATTCAATCTACGGCGACTAACTTGATGGTTCCGTTCTTTCTCCTGTTCGTGTATCAACTGGTCGGCCGCGACAAGCTGCTCCGGACGAGATGGGTGATCGCGCTATTCACGTCATTCGCGGCCTGGTCCTCGTTGTCGTGGCTGGATCCGTGGCTTCATGTGATCTACCGCTCGGTCACGCTTGAGGACGGACAGCTCATGACGGTAAGGTCGCCCTATTCGGCCGTCTTCGGCGTCATTTGTTATGCCGCATTGGCCGTGTGCCTTTACTTTGTATATCAGTATCTGCGGAACATCCGCGGCGATTTTCGCAAGCCGGGGATGTGGGTGCTGTTTCTGAGCACCTTTCCGATCGTGCTGGAGATCGTCAGGCTCGCAAGGCCCGCATGGTCCTCCTGGCTGCACCCGCTCTCGGTGTACTGCGGTTTTACGGGTACGTTGATGCTGGCGATCATGCTGCGGATCAAGTTTTTTTCTACCGTGCCGATTGCCAGAAATATCGTGCTCGATACGATTCAGGAGAGCATCCTGATCGCGAACGCTGCCGGCAAGATTATCGACAGCAATGTACAGGCCGCCAAATGGTTCTCGGAGATGGGGCATGCAGGAATCGACGGCCGGAACGTGGCAGCGCTGCTCGCCCCCTGGCCGGAATGGCTGGAGCTCTGTGAATCTATGGCGCAGGGCCGCGCGGAGATCGCCGTCATGCTGGGCGGGCAGAGAAAGGTGTACAGCGTGAGCGTGTACCCGCTGCGCATCCTGCGCAAGCAGGGACAGGGCAGCATCTCCCTGATCGTCGACATCACGGAGAAGGAGCGGCACCTGGAGCAGATCGCGCAGCTAGGCCGGCTGAAGGATCAGCTGTTCACGATCGTGTCGCACGATATCCGCAGCCCGCTCGCCTTGCAGTTTCAACTTATCGAGCTGCTCGAGGACGAGATCGACGCCGTTCATCCCGATCACCGGGAGATCGTCGAGAAGCTGGGCGAGCAGATTCGCAATACGCTCAGCATGACCAACAATTTGCTGGAGTGGTTCCGCAGCCAGCGGGAAGACATGGCGCTTCGTCCGCAGTCTCTCGCGTTGTCCGAGGTCGTGGGAGACGGTTGTCAGCTGCTTCGTCTGCACAGCGAGGCCAAGCGTATCCAGGTGACCCATTCGATCGGTCCTGACATGCAGGTGTATGCCGACAGGGAAGCGTTGGGACTCGTCATTCGCAACCTGTTGTCCAACGCCATTAAATTCACCGGTCCGGACGGATCCGTCCGCGTGGATGCCCGCTTATCGGAGGACATGGTCGTCGTATCGGTCCGCGATAGCGGCATAGGCATGAGCGAGGAGCAGGTGCGCCGCCTGTTCGAGGAGAAGCAGCTAAGCTCGCTGCCGGGCACCTCTGGCGAGAAGGGATCCGGACTCGGACTGCTCGTCAGCCGGCAGTTCGTGCTGCGAAGCGGCGGGACGATATGGGCGGAGAGCAGTCCTGGCCAAGGGAGCGTATTTTATTTCACCATGAGGGGCGGGGCAGAGGGATGAAGGTGCTCATCGTGGACGATGAACCGGCCATGCGGCTTGCGATGAAGCGGCTGCTGTCGAAGATGGAAGGCATAGAGCTCGTAGGCAGCTTCGATAGCGCGGCAGGCGTACTGGACTTCGTCAGCGAAGGGAACGCGGATCTCGCCTTCCTCGACATCCGGATCGCCGCGGACGACGGATTGGCGTTGGCCCGAAGCTTGCGCGCCGTTCGCGCCGATCTCGACATCGTGTTTACGACCTCTCACGCGGATTATGCCATCGAGGCTTACGACGTATATCCGCTCGACTACATGGTGAAGCCGATCTCCAGGATCCGCTTGGAACAGACTATCGCGAGAGCCGCCGGCAAGCGCCATGCGTCTGCAGCCGGGGCGGGCGAGTCCGAGTCCCAGGTTATTCGGCTGATGGTTCGAGGGTTGGGCTGCTTAGAGGCCGGCAGCAAGCACGCGGGCGCCGTGAAGTGGATGTCCAAGAAAAGCATGGAACTGTTCGCCTATATGCTCGTCCATCGCGGTCGCAGCGTCCCCAAGGCTCGTATTCTAGAGGATATTTTCCCGGACATGCCCCTGAAAAACGCGGAAACGTATCTGCATACGGCGGTCTATCAGCTGAGGAAGGCGTTGTCGCCGCACGGCTTCAAGGATATGATCGTCTCCGCGCAGGAACAGTACAGCATGGACCTGGAGCAGGCCGAGGTCGACTTTATTCGCTTTGAGCAAGGCGTTGAACGACTAACTGACATCCATGCGGCAAATGAAGCGGCGGCCATCGAGCTGGAAAAACAATTTGCGGGCGGGCTGTTCGAGAATAAATCGTATCCGTGGGCGATTGCGGAGCGCGAGCGGCTTGCGATCGTATACGATGCCTTCGCCAAGCGGCTGGCCGGCTGGCTGCTGACCCGGGAGCGATACCGGGAAGCGGTGCAGATCGCGAGAAAAATCGTGTCCCAAAATGAATTCGAGGAAGATTCGAATCTGCTGCTGCTGCATCTGTACGGCGCTATGGGAGACAGACAGTCCTTCCACAGCCACTACGCCCACTACTCGCGGTTGCTGCTTCAGGAGCTCGGGCTGCAGCCTTCGGAAAAGGCGTTGCAGCTTTGTGAGCGATACGCATAGGTCCCCTCCCATGTGGAGGGGTTTTTGACTTGGAACGCGTCGGCAGCTCCTGGATAGCACCATTCAGTTCGCGGTACGGTCCTCCGCCTGAACCAGCAGCCGGACGGCGCTGGCGACGGACGCTCGCAAGGCGTCCACATCCTTCGCGGCTTCCGGATTAAGCGACGGGCCAAAGGGATTGGTCGAGGCCCAAGCGGTAGCGATCGTCATGATGGATGTTAACAAGAACGGCGGCGGAAGCGCCGACCTTAAGCGGCCTGCGCTTTGCGCTAGGCCGATTTGCCGTATTTTTTCCTCGTGGGCGGTTTCTCGTCGGGGGGGATTGTCCGTCTTTTGCTCAAGATTCGCCCACATCAACAATCGCATGACATCGGGATGCGTCATGGCAAAGTCAAATACGTTAACCGCGAACTCCGGGAGGCGATCCGGCGAGAAAGGAATCTCCTCGAACGCGCGATCGAGGTTTTTTTGCAGCACGGTGGTAAAGAGCGTTTCTTTGCTATCAAAATAAACGTAGATCAAGTTTTTGTTGCACCCGGCGGATTTGGCGATGCGATCGACCCTTGCGCCGGCAATGCCATACGCGGAGAACTCGTCCATCGCAGCGTCTAAAATCCGCTCGCGCGTGGCTTCGGCATTTCTCATCATGCAGCCATCCTTACTGTATTCGCGGTTAGGCTTCGTTTCAGCATAGTATATCATTTGACTAAACGGTTAGAACAACCTATATTATAACTAACCGGTTAGTTATATAAAATCGGTACTTCGAGAAAGAAGGTTATAAAGATGGCACAGCGCACTTGGTTAATCACGGGTATCAGCAGCGGTTTTGGCAGGCATATGACTGAGCAACTGTTGGAGCGGGGCGATCGCGTCGCGGGTACGGTCCGCAATCTCGACGCGGCGGACGATCTGAAGGCGGCCTACGGCGATCGCCTATGGGTCGCGAACCTTGACGTGACGGACACGCCGTCCATTCATAAGGTCGTCGACCAAGCCTTCGCCCAGCTGGGCAGCATCGACGTCGTGGTCAGCAATGCCGGATACGGCCTGATCGGCGCGGCCGAGGAGCTGACCGACGAGCAGATCACCCATCAGATCAACACCAATCTGATCGGCTCTATCCAGCTGGTGCGCGCTGTCCTGCCGCACTTGCGCGCGCAAGGCGGCGGTCGCATCATCCAGCTCTCTACGGTAGGCGGGCAGGCCGCATTCCCGGGAGGCTCCCTGTATCACGCGACGAAATGGGGAATCGAGGGCTTTGCCGAAGCGGTGATGCAGGAAGTCGCGCCGTTCAACATCGGCGTGACTATCGTAGAACCGGGCGGAGCGCGGACGAATTTCAGGCATCATAGCTTGAAGTTAGGGCCGCGGATGGAGGCTTACGACATCTCTCCGGCCGCGGGCGCCAGGCGCATTGCCGAGGATAAGACGGCCGTGTCGATGGGGGATCCTGCGAAAATGGCCAAGATCATGATCGACAGCGTCGACCGGCATCCGGCGCCTAAAAGAATCGCGCTGGGCAGCGACTCCTACCTGGCGATTCACAAAGCGCTCACGGGCCGTCTCGAAGCGCTGGAGGCGCAGAAGGAGCTCGCCTTTTCGACGGATTTTCCGAAGGAGCAGTGACGATCCGTCCGGAATAACCGGGACATAACGGGCAATCCCATGATAAGCTGGTTAAAAAAGGCGTGACATGAATGGGAAATCGTTACGAGCTGCGACCTTTAAAGGTACCCGGGGACTATGAGGGTTTGGCGGCGCTGCTGAACACCTTTTTCTCGGAGCCGATATCCGCGGAGCGCCTGCAGGAAGACGATACGCGTCTGTTCGAGGTAGGCCATACGTACATGGACGACAACGGGCTGCTGGCCGGCTATGATCGCACGCGCTATGTCGCGGTGACCGAGGATGATCTGATCGTCGGCTATGTCTGGTCTTGGCGGGCGCCCTGGACCGAACCGGGCTATCTTAACAATACCGTCGTCGTGAAAAAGGAATATCGCGGACAAGGCATCGGCGAACGTCTTGTGCGTCACTTATTGCAGTGGGGCGAGGGGCTGGGGGCAATCAAGCTCGTCGCGGAGATTTGGGACGACGATCCTGCGGCTCGACTGTTCGCCGAGCATAGAGGATTCTCTGTGGACCGGCATGCGTTCCAATCCGTGCTGGAGCTGGAGCATGCGGACGAACGAATTTTAAACGAAACCGGTCTGTTCGAGCGGCTCGAAGCTCAAGGCATCCGGATCCGGACGTTCGCGGAAGAAGGCGTAACGGAAGAAAACGAAGCTAAGATATACCAGGTCTATCTGGAGACGCTGGCCGATATTCCGGGATTCATGGGCGAAGTGCCCGACCGGGAGGAATGGTCGAAGTGGCACTTGCGGGTCGAGGGCTATGCCCCAGAACGGGTGCTGCTTGCAGTCGACGACAACAATGGCAGGTACGCTGCCGTGTCGAACATTCCTTACAAGGAAGCCACTGGCGGCATGTATCACGAATACACCGGCGTCCGCCGGGAATACCGGGGCCGCAAGATCGCGCAAGCGCTCAAGACTCGCGCCGTTCAAATGGCCAAGCGGCAAGGCGCCGTCTACTTGAAGACGGACAACGATTCTTTAAACGGCGCGATCCTGAAGGTGAATCAAAGCCTGGGTTATGCGCCGCAGCGAGGCTCCTATCGCATCGTGGGAGACTTGCGAACGGTCAAGGAAGCGATCGCGAACATCGAGAAATAAAAAACGGCTCTTCGTACGGATGCGCTTAGGCATCCCTCGAAGAGCCGTTTATCATTTACACAGACTTATGCGTTCGGTCGCCTTCATCAGGCACGAGCAACTGGCCGCTCTCGCACAGCCGGACAAAGGCCGAGACGCAATCGGGATCGAAGTGCGAGCCGCTGCCTTCGACAATGACCTGCAGCGCGCGTTCCTGCGGCCATGGCTCGCGGTAGGATCTTCGCGAGGTCAACGCGTCGTATACGTCCGCAATGGCAAGGATTCTGGCGAGCAGCGAGATCTCCGTGCCTTTGAGCTTGTCCGGATAGCCCGTTCCGTCCCACTTTTCGTGATGGTGGCGGATGACGGACAGCTCTTCGCTCATGAAGCCGATATATTTGCACATCTCGTAGCCGACCACCGGATGCTGCTCGATGACGAGCCGCTCGTTCGCATCCAGCTTTCCCGGTTTATTCAGAATCTCGCCGGGGGTCTGGGTCTTCCCGACGTCATGGATGAGTCCGCCGCGGGCGAGCGCCAGCAGCATCTCCGCATCCAGCTTCATGGACTGCGCAAGCTGCAGCCCGTACATGGCGACGCGGTAGTTGTGGCCCGCCGTATAAGCATCCTTCGTCTCCGTGGCGACGATCAGATCCTGCATGCTGCCGGATATGCTGATACGCAGCTTATCTTGCGATGACTGCCGATTCTCCTGCTGGAAGGTCTGCTTCACCGCGACGTTCGACCGATACTGGGCGATAATGCCATACAACAGCAGCAGGGCCGATGCGGCGAGGACGACGTGATACAGCCACCAGGCGAGGGTCCACATCATGGTGCTGATCATGAAGCATTCCGTGATCGCCAGCAGCACGGAGCCGAATACGATGGCTGCATGCAGCGGAAACTGGACGACCCGGAATTGCTGATAATATCGGATGGCCGCGAAAATGAACAGGAGGACGGTGATCGCCGCCATAAGGTAGTTCAGCGGCTCGATGTCGATCGGAATGAATTCGGAAAGGTCGGGGTTCACCAGCGCCGCGACGTTCAACAGGACGATCAGCGTCACCCAACCGACGACGATGCGCCTCCGATGCTTGGATACGCTGCGAATGAAAGGATGGTCCGAAGACAGGGTGGAGAGAAAAATCCAGGCTGCGCAGGTCGTCAACGCGACTTGCGAGGCAACGCCCGCCAGATGGTATTGATCATGGATAATAAAGCCCGGAGTCGATAGCGCGTGGATCAGAAAAAATCCGTTTAATGAAAAGATGGCCAAGGCCAGCATGAGTACGCTCATATCCCGCAGCCGAATCCCCGTCCACCCCAGGATGATCGCGCTGACGGCCAAGGCCAGAAGCGTCGGGGAGATGACGTAGAAGTGGAAACGAGGCAGGTCGTACATGGTTTCATGGCCAGGGAAAGAGGCCAGATACGCATACGCCAAAAGCAGAACGACAGACGTTGCAGACATGATGCTGATCAAAACGCGGGGTGAACGTGGCATAATCGTTCCAACCTTCCCAATTTAAGCTAACTTCCGTTGCCTATAGCCAAAATTCGACACAAAGCGTGTTGAATCCTGCCGGCGGCATCGGCGTTTAGCGCTTAAATCGGGAAGAGAAATTACGCGGGACGGAGGCGTCGGGAAGCCGCCGCTCCTTGACCTGCTTCAGCGACGCGACGATGAGAAAGCTGATGATGACGAGCAGCAGCCAGGAGCTGATCTTGCCGAGCGAGACGAGATGCCAGGTATCGGATTGATTGGGATATTTCCAGGCATTGAAGAAGGTGGCGACGTTCTCGGCGATCCAGATGAAGAAGCCGATCAGCGCGAAGGTGAGGACAAGCGGCATCCGGTACCGGCGCCGGCCGACCTGATAGGTCACCCAAGCCTGCCGGAATACGATCAGCACGAGGGCCGACAGCCACCAGCGAAGATCGAACCAATAATGGTGCGTAAAAAAGTTCAGGTAGATGGAGGCTGCAAGCGGGACGGCGAGCCGGAGCGGCGGCCAACCTTCCAGACGGACATGCAAGCGCCGCCACGCCTGGCAGAGATAGCTGGCTACGCTGGCATACATGAATCCGCTATAGAGCGGAACGCCGCCTATTTTCGCCCAGCCCTCCCCGGGATACGACCAGGACCCCATATGCACCTTGAACAGCTCCAGCGCGAGGCCGATCAGATGGAACACGGTAATGACCTTGAGCTCGTCGCGCGTCTCGAGTCCGGCGAGCAGCATCCATGCCTGCATGGCCAGGCAAATAAGGAGCAGCCAGTCGTAACGGGGCAGCCAGGGCAGGGAAAATTGCTGCGTTACGGCGAGGGAGACGAAGATGACGACGGGAAACACGCAGGACATGGATTGCACCCAACCGAAACGCACGAGCTGCCGTATACCGCGGGGAAGGCCTGCCGTATCGGCCGCTCTCCTCAGACTTAGAAGATTCATTGCTCATCCTCCTCTTCATCCGTGTATTCAAGAATATCGCCGGGCTGACACTTCAATGCTTTGCAGATGGCCGCGAGCGTCGAGATCCGGATCGCCTTCGCTTTCCCGTTTTTGAGGATGGAGAGATTCGCCATCGTGATCCCGACCCGCTCCGACAGCTCGGTCACGCTCATTTTTCGCTTCGCCAGCATGACATCGATGTTGATGACAATCGCCACAGGATTCACCTCAGATCGTTAATTCGTTTTCCGATTGTATATCGATGGCGTTCTGGAGCAGCTTCTGCAGCACGGCGGCAAAGACGGCGATCACGAAGGCAGAGAACGCGACGACCAGGCCGATGGCGAGGACGCCCGGCGCGTCGTCTTTGTCGGCGATCTGGTAGAGAAAGGGCAAGCAAGCGATATACAGGAGGCTGATCGCGCACGCGCAGTATTTGATGACGTGGAGCGCGCGGACGGACAAGGCCGAGAACGCGCTGTTGTCGTCGATATAACGTAACAGGCTCATCGCCTGGACCAATGCGACATAAAAGGGAATTGCCGAGGCATACATGCAGATGAAGAGAGGCAAGTAGGTCCACATCGGATAATTCGCGGTCGCATCTTCGAAGGTCGAAGGCAGACCGACGACGCACAAGGCAAGAACCGCGATGCCAATCAGGAATATGACCGCCCGCAGCATGAGCGTTTTCCGTTTCATTTCCAGCACCCCGCTTATGTATGGTGAAGTGATCTTAGCATGGAATTTATCGATTTACAATAAATTATTTTCGATTTGGAACATGTTTTTGTTGAGAAAAAGCCCGGCCGCTCCGGCGCATGCCGAAGGGCAGGGCTTTTTACTGCCGCCGCTATGTCTTATTCAATCGCGTTTTTCGTAGACTCGTACATCTTTTCCGCATATTGATCGATCTCGTCCCGCGACATGCGCAGACGGCCGACCGAAGTGCCGTAGCCGATCTCCGCCAGGCCCGCTTCAAGCCCCTGAAAGATGCCGTCCGCAAAGGCATCCAGGGGCTCTCCGTGAACGTGCAGTCCCGTACCGCCCAGGTCCGTATTGACGGCCGGAGGGGCGACCTCGATCACTTCTACGGAAGTATCGGACAGCTGCAGCCTGAGGCTCATGGTAAAAGAGTGCAAAGCCGCCTTGGACGCCGAATAGATCGGAGCGATGGCAAACGGCGTGAAGGCCAAGCCGGACGTCACGTTGATAATCGCTGCCGCGTCCTTGGCCGCAAAAAACGGGGCAAAGAGCATGGAGAGGTGGAACGGCGCCTCGATGTTGGTGGCGATCTCTTGGCTCAGCGCCGTCCAATCGTTTTTCGCATCCGCCTTCAGCACGTTGAAGCGCTGTTGAATCCCTGCATTGTTCACCAATACGTTGACTTCCGTATGGTTGGCGGCGATCCATTCGAACAAAGACGTGCGTTCGGACGCGACAGCCAGATCGCATACGCGAGTGATGAGGTCGGGGTATTTCTCCTTGGCTTCCTGCAGCGCTTGCTCGCGTCTGCCGCAGACGATGACCCGATTGCCCGCCTTCATGAAGCGCTCCGCAAAAGCGAGGCCGATGCCGGCGCTCCCGCCCGTGATCAGGATCGTATTGTCCGTGAGTCTCATGCGATTTCCTCTTCTCCGTTTATTTTCGTCCGAGCTGCTTGGTATACCGGTCGATCTTATAATCAATACCCTTCAAGCTTTCCGTCATCAATGCCATCTCGTCCAGCACGGCTTGCTTATGGTTGTTCATCATCTCGAGCCTGCGCCCTAGCGTGCTCTCCCCCTCTACGATCCAATCCACGTACTGCTTGATGTCGCTGATCGGCATATGCGTGTTTTTCAAGCACATGACGGTGCCGAGAAGCGTCATCTGATTTTCCGAAAAGATTCGTCTCCCGGCTCTGTCGCGCTCGATTAAAGGCAGCAGTCCCATTTTCTCGTAGTAACGGATCGTGGAGTCGGGAATATCGAGCTCGGCCGATGCTTCGCTGATGGTACGGTATGTCATCCGGAGGCCTCCAAGTTAAGTGCAATCATGTCGACAACAATAGGATACGACTTGAAGTATGGTTTAAGTCAACAGGAAGAAACGCAGCGTTTGTTGCGGACATTCCGATGGGATACACTATACCAAAAGCATAAACAAACGGACGGAGGCCGAATCGGTGTCGACATTAGGTATGAAGGAACATCCATGGAAACTCAAGACGCCGCCGCAGACGTCCGAATACGAGATGTACAAGGACGAGAAGGACGGCAAGGAAATTCTCGTCTGTACGGTGGGCAAGACGGTGTTGCATTATGAATATCGCTGTCTGGCCGACTTGCATGCGATGCTGCGGCAGCACGGAGACTGGATCGAGCTGGGCAGCGCGGACGAGCAGAAGCCGGCGAAGGAAGGCACGGTAGAGGCGTGGGCCCGCTCGGCGGACAATCCGGTCGGCGGCTGGTACGGACTGAAGAAGGGTTTTCGCGGGCGATTCGGCATGTATATCCCTCCGCTCATGGAGGAGCTGGGTCTGGCAGAGGTCGAGCATCACCCGAGGAACAATCGGATGAAGGCGATTTAAACTTATAGCCAAGCAGGGAACAACGACGTGGAGGGGGAGTCGCGCTGTATGGACATCAATCAGCAGATCGCGTTATGGAATCATGCCGATTGCAAAGTCGTGGACGTTCGCCGTACCACGATCGGAGCGGGCGAGTCCATCCTCGGCTACCGCGTGCCCTCCAGTCTGTTTCTGATGTCCGTACGCGGCGATGCCGTAGCCCGTCTGGACGGCGAAGCTCACCGGATGCTGCGCATCACCGTGCTTCATGCAGGCAAAGGCGCCGTGCTCGATCTCGTTGCGGGCAGTGCGGGACTGGATTACTATAGCGTTTATTACAAAGCGGTCATAGGCTCTTCCGGCCAGTCGGAGCTAGCTGAGTTTACGGAGGGGGGGCTATCCGCCGGCCGGACCTATAGCGTCGCGCCGGACCATCCGGCAGCGCTGCATCGGATCGCGGCCGATATGTTCCGGGCTTGGGCGAAGCCGCAGCCGCTAGCGCGTTTGCGCGTCCGGACGCTGCTCTATCAGTTCGCGCACGAGCTGCTGCAGCAGATGGCGGAGCATGGCCAACGCTCGGCCAAGCGAGATCTGGCTTCCCGGGTCGCGGCCATCATTCACGAACATTATGCGGATACGATCACACTCGAATCGTTGTCGGAGAGCCTGAATTATAGCGTTCCCCATTTATCGTCGTACTTTAAGCTGCGGACGGGACTCAGCCCGATCGACTACTTGATCAAGGTTCGCATCGATAAGGCCGCTGCGCTGCTGCTCGAGACGGATGCGACGCTGAGGGAGATCGCGGCGGGCGTCGGCTATCAAGATCCGGGCTATCTGGGCAGGCTGTTCAAAAAGTACAAGGGCGTTTCCCCTATTCGTTATAGAGAGGCGTATGCCGAAAAGAAGAAACGAGCAGATCGTCCTGCCATAATCATGGGATCCTCCATTGTCCCGCCCGATCCGTTTCCATATACTGATTTTGATGATAACGATTATCAGTATCAAGGTAGCAGAGAGGGAGATCTCATGTTTAAAAAGGGAAGGCCGACGCTGGCATCGGCACTGCTGTTAAGTCTCATGCTGTTGCTCAGCGCATGCGGCTCGAACGGCGCTGCGACGGAGACGGCCGCTTCGCAGTCCAATCCGAGCGAGGCGCCGGCGGCTTCGGCGGAGCCGCAAACTAAAAAGATACAAACGGTCAACGGCGAGGTGGAAATCCCCGTCCATCCGCAGCGAATCGTGGCAGGCGAGTATCTCGGCAGCCTGATCGCGCTGGGCATTACGCCGGTCGGCACGTCCGATCATCATATTAAAAATCCGTATTTTCAGGAATATTTGAAAGACGTAACGAACATCGGAGAGGGAAACGGCAACGTAGAAAAGATCTTGGCGCTTAAACCGGATCTGATCATCGTCGATGATTTCTATCCGGAGGTGAACGAGCAGTTGGCTAAGATTGCGCCTACCGTCGTCATCCCGTACGCTTCGCTAAAGACGGTGCACGAAGAGGTCGCTTATTTCGGCGAGCTGCTGGGCGAAAAGGAAAAGGCCGACGCCTGGCTCGCGGACTACGACAGCCGTATCGCGAGCGCCAAAGAACGCGTTTTAAAGGTGGTACCCGGGGACAGCACTTTCTCGGTTATCGAGCTCAATGGAAAAGAGCTGATGGCTGTCGGAACCGACTACGGCAAAGGCGGACAGCCGATCTACAACGGATTCGGGTTCAAGCCCCCTGCGGCGATCGCCGCCGAGATGGCCGATCCGGGCTGGGCTGCGTTCTCTGCCGAGGCATTGTCGAAATACGCGGGAGACTATATCGTTCTGACTTCCGATTCAAAGACGCTGGACGATATCAAGGCGGATCCGATCTGGGGCTCGCTGCCTGCCGTCAAGAACAATCATGTGTTTCTATGGACCAGCGCCCGCTCAGGCTACTGGGACCCGATCGCGATTCTGAGTCAGACGGAAGAGTTGGCCGATTGGTTGACAAGCCAGTAAGGGGCGGCAAGCTAATTGCCGAAAACAGAAAACGCGAAACGAACGGAAGCCGAGGACGAGAGGCTTCCGTTTTTGCTGTGAGGATCATTCGAAAGTATAAAATTGGGCGGCCACTCACGGAAAGGTGAGCGCGCTCGCTTTCGGCGTGCCGGCGCTTTTCGGTATTTTGCGGGTCGCGGGTCGCGGGTTGCGGGGCGCGGTTTTGCGGTTTGCGGTTTTGTGGGTTGCGGGTCGAAAAGCCTGCATTCGTACAGGTATTTTCCGCTGGTGCGCGATACTTGATGGAATGCCTGCAAATATGCAGGTAAATGCAAAGCACAAGCCGGAAATTCGGCTGATAAAGAGAAATGCCTGCGCATTTGCATCTATTTTGTACATAAAGGTCCGAAAACAGAAAAAAAGATGTATATTTGCAGGCATTGCGCCGAAAGAACGGCGCTGGCGGCGATACGCGGGGTCCATCGGAACGGCTATCGGATGAGCCGGCGCTAGGCTTGCCTCGCGAATCCGGTTTCGGATATCGCCAATCCTTAAAAGGAAAGTCAAGGCGATTTACGAGACCGCTGAGAAACTGCTGACTTCAGAAAAATGATAGATTTAAGGGGGACAAGATGTCTTCCTGAACGCGGAACGAGCCTTAGAAGCGATTCTAGAGGCTCGTTTTCCATTACCTACCTATGCTGTTCCGTACCATTATCCGGACTTTTTCAGTGGCCTCGCAATTTGCCCCTGTCGGTTTTTTTCATGCGGATTGGAGTCGGTCCGTACGATGCGTTGCTGAGCCGATCAGCGAGATCGCCTAGCCTGCAGGTCTCGGACGAAGTCCTCGGCCAATCGCCGGGGGGAGAGCTGGGCGGGCTCGCGTCCGCTCAGAATCCAGAAGAAGGCCGGACCGATAAGCAGTGCCGTAGCCTGATCCGGCGGGAAGGGCAGCGCCTCCGCTCCGAAGGCGCGCTCGATTACGACCCGGGCGCTATCGCCGAGCGGATCGTTTGCGGACAGCAGCTTGGCCACGGCACCGTCGTGCTGCGCTTCGCCAAGAAGCGCCCGGTAGGCGGCGCCGGCCGGCGAATGCGCGAGGAAGCGCACGAGCGCCTCTAAGTAGGCGATGAGTTCCGCCAGCGGCGAGTCGGCGGAGGCGATCGCAAGTTCATGCTTGGCATCGATCGCGCTGGCCTCGAACAGGATCTCCGCCTTGCTGGACCACCAGCGGTACACCGTCTGCCGGGACACACCGGCGCGTTCGGCAATGCCTTTCATCGTCATCTCCGCATAGCCGATCTCGACCAAGAGGTCGTCGACCGCATGCAGCACTGCCGTTCTGGCTTGCTCGCTGCGGGGGCGGCCGCCAACTGAATTTTCTTTTTCCATGCCTCCACTATACAGGGGGACCGCTTTCTTTGTCCATGTCTCAGGCGGGCGGACATCCTGAGCGCGGGAGGCTAAATAAATTCGTTGCTGGACACTGTGTATCGAATCTTGTATATTATGAGACATAGTGTCTCGTTAATGGCGAAACTGGCGCCATTTTAAGCGCGGTTTCTAACGGTGCGAGCGCCGTAAATGAAAAGCCGGCCCGCCGAAGGGCTGCAAGGGGGCAACATACATGCGTGTATTTGTAACGGGAGCAACGGGGTGGATCGGATCCGCCGCCGTGGATGACCTGTTGGAGGCGGGCCACGAAGTCGCAGGGCTGGCACGGTCGGAGGCGGCTGAGGCGTCGCTCCGCGCGAAGGGAGCGAAGGCCTTGCGCGGAGATCTCGACGATCTCGATTCCCTGCGCCGCGGAGCGACTGAAGCGGATGCTGTCGTCCATCTGGCCAACAAGCACGATTGGGCGAACCCGGCGGAGTCGGACCGTGCCGAGCGGGCCGCGGTGGAGACGCTTGCCGAGGCGCTGGCAGGCAGCGACCGTCCTTTTCTGGTTGCGAACGGTTTATCGGATCTTGCGCTGGACCGGCCGGCATTGGAGACGGATCCATCGCCTGCCGTCGGACCGGGAGCCAGACGGGGCGGCACGGAGAACCTCGCGCTAGACTATGTCAATCGCGGCGTACGGAGTGTCATTGTCCGATTCGCGCCGACGGTTCATGGAGCCGGGGATTGGGGCTTCGTCAACTTTCTGATGTCCGCCGCGCGCAAGCATGGCGTATCCGGGTATATCGGCGACGGGTCGCACGCGTGGTCCGCGGTGCACCGTTCCGATGCAGCCCGGCTTATCCGGCTGGGGATCGAGCGGGCGCCGGCCGGGTCGCGTCTGCATGCGGTCGCGGAGGAAGCGATCTCCACCCGAACGATCGCCGAGGCCATCGGCAGCGCGCTCGGCATCCCGGCGGTCTCGGTCGCGCGGGAGGAAGCCGGTCCGCATTTCGGCTTTGTCGGCAGATTTTTCGGACTGACGATGTCCGCCTCCAGCGAGCGCACGCGCGAACTGCTCGGTTGGGCGCCGACCGGTCCTACTTTGCTCGATGATCTCATAGCCGGCGCATACGGCAAAGCCGCAGCGCGATGAGCAATGAGAGATTCGCAGTCGCTTTGGGCGGTATGCGGTCCGTAGCCAGGATCTCGTCAGCGCCCAAGGCGTCACAATCGTCGGCCCGCGCTGACGGCTTGCTTCCGGACGCATCTGACGTCGAGCGTCCGACAGCGCGAGCCGATGCCGCGTACGGGCGCCGAGGCGAATCCTTCTGCGCCCCATGAATCTGACATTGGTAATGCGAAGCTGCTCCATTCCTCCTAGGATGGAGCAGCTTTGCGTTATTCTAGGCCCTGTTGAGTCGCTTGCTGCGATCTCGCGGCGTTTTGTTATACTTAGGAAAATGCAATGAAAAATTGCAACGGATGATGGCGATGAGAGGCCAGGCGTCCGGTTCGTTTCCCGAGAACGACGGAATTTCTTTAAAAAATGTGCCGGCATTTTTTCGGATATGTAGAAATCGTGCAAGCCGAAACGACAGACTTATGTAACTAAAATCCTGCGGTCTACAGGAGGCTAATCGTATGAATTACACGCTGTTGTTTTATGAAACGGAAGAGGACTTCGCTGCCCGAAAGGACCCGGAACGCCAGGAAGCCTATCTGGCAGGCTGGACGCATTATGTTCATGCGCTGCGGGAGTCGGGGATCGTGGTGTTCGGCTCTGGATTGTATGCGCCCGAGACGGCCGCGACCCTGAAGCGCCGCGGTGGGGATCTGCTCGTTCAGGACGGACCGTTTCCCGAGACGAAGGAGCAGCTTGGCGGGATCTTCGTGATCGACGTGCCGGATATGGAGACCGCGTTGGAATGGGCGGCACGGGGGCCGGTCGACACGGCGGAGGTCAGGCAGAACATTCCTGCGCTGAAGTAGCCCGGATGGAATCGCATCGAATCGTCGAACAGACGGCGCGCGAGGCATATGGCCGGCTGCTCTCCTACCTGACGGTTCATTGGCGCAATCCGCAGGACGTGGAGGATGCGCTCGGTGATGCCTTTCTGTCGGCGCTGGAAGCTTGGCCTAAGACAGGCATTCCGGATAAGCCCGAGGCTTGGCTGGTTACGATCGCCCGCAGGCGGCTGATCGATCGCGCCCGCCGCGGCCGGGTCTCGGCCGAGGCGCTGCCGACGCTCCTCGCGATGTCGGAGAGGGCCGGGCATTCGAGTGCGCCGTCCGGCGCCGAGCTGCAGGACGAACGGCTCGCCATGATGCTGCTGTGCGCGCATCCAGCAATTGATCCGGCGATGCGTACGCCGCTCATGCTGCAGACGGTGCTGGGGATGGATGCGGCACGTATCGCATCTGCGTTCATCGTCAAGCCCGCGACCATGGGCCAGCGCCTGACTCGGGCGAAGGCCAAGATTCGCGCCGAGCGCCTTACGTTTGAAGCGGCGGACGCGGAGGATGCGGCAGAAATTGCGGCGCGTCTTGACTCGGTTCTGGAGGCGGTCTACGCCGCTTACGGGAGTGGGTGGGGCGAGGAGGCCGGCACCGGAGCGCCTGCGGGGAGCTTGGCCGGGGGCGGGTTGTCCGGGGAAGCGATCGAGCTGGGCAGGCTGCTGCTCCAGTTCGTGCCGGGGGAGGCGGAGGTCTACGGCTTGCTCGCGCTGATGCTGCATTGCGAGGCCCGCCGCGAGGCGCGGCATGACGAAGCGGGGGAGTATGTTCCCCTCTCCGAGCAAGATTGCGCCGGATGGGATCGGGGCTTGATTGCGGAGGCGGAGCGGTTTTTGCATGCGGCTGCGCACGCCGGACGAATCGGGCGGTTCCAGCTCATGGCGGCGATTCAATCGGTTCATGCCCAGCGTCTGCGGACAGGGCGTACGGAGTGGGAAGCGATCGCGCAATTGTACGAAGGACTTGTCAGCGTGCGGCCCACGCTGGGTGCTTATGTCAGCCGCGCTGCTGCGGTCGCGGAGGCTTACGGTCCAGATCGCGGGATGGTCCTGCTGGCGTCGATCCCGTCCGGGGAGGTTGCGAGTTATCAGCCCTATTGGGCGCTTGCCGGTCATTTGTACGCGCGGCTGCATAGGCTTGACGAAGCGCGCTCGGCATACGGCCGGGCGATCGGACTCAGCGCGGACGAGGCCGTTCGGCGGTTTTTAAGCCGCCGGTTAGCCGAGCTGTGAATGCAACGCGGACACAGAAAAAACAGAACTCTACAGAAAAAGCAGAACCCTTTTGGAAGAACGCCGAAGGCAGGTGTCTCTAGAGGGTTCTGTTCTGTGCCGCAATCCTCGTTTGAGCGTTCGTTCGCGTGTATAATGGCGTTGACGATATCATTCCTTGCGAGAGTTGGGAGTTAGCCATGGAACCCTTTTACGGGAAAGACAAACCGCTTCCGGAAGAACTTAGAATCGCGTTCCTCGGAGACAGCATTACCGACGATGGCACGTACATCGCCTATTTGGATGCCTACTTTCGCCGGCACGCCCCGGCTTCCCGGATCGAACTGATCAACCTGGGCGTCAGCAGCGAGACGGCTTCGGGCTTGAGCGAGCCCTTCCATCCGTTCCCGCGGCCGTGCGTGCACGACCGGTTGGCGCGGGCGCTGGCCGAGACGCGGCCAGACTGGGTGGTCGTCTGCTACGGCATGAACGACGGCATCTATCATCCGCTGTCCGAGGCGCGGTTTGGCGCCTACCGGGCCGGCCTTCTCCGGCTGCTCGGCCAGATCCGGCAGGCGGGCGCCAAGGCGATCGCCATGACGCCGCCGCCGTTCGATCCGGCGTCGCTGCCGGATGGGGCGAAGCGGCTGCTGCCCCAAGGCCTGCCAGAGTCGGCGTACAGCTACGAGACGCCCTTCGCCGATTACGAGTCCGTACTGAAGCGGTACGCGGACTGGGTGCTGTCGCTCGGAGACGAGGCCGCGGACGCGGTGGTGAGCATCCACGACGAGCTGCTGGCGCACATCGCGGCGGAACGGGCTGCGGATCCGGCTTACTTGTCGGGAGACGGCATCCATCCGTTTGCGCCGGGTCACGCCGTTATGGCGCAGTCGCTCCTGCGCACGCTGTTCGGCGTCTCGCCTGAGCATGCTCGGGCACTCGCTGCCGAGCTGGACGGCTCGGCGTACGCTGAGCTGATCATGCAGCGGCACCGGCTGATGAGCGCAGCCTGGAAAGAGCATGTCGGGCATACCAATCCGAACAAAGCGGAAGGGGCGCTGCCCTTGGCGGAGGCGAGAGCTGCGGCGCAAGCGCTGGAAGCGCGCATCCGGGAGCTGGCGGCAGACTCTAGTACTCCGGCTATACCGTAACATCCTAATTCGTGTCCGACCGTGTGCCGGGAGAAGTATCGGCCAGCGACACTTGGCAATAACCGGCGGCCGATGCCTTAGCGGAAAAAAGTTCCGCAAAGGTGCGAGTAAGCGGGACTGGCTGGTGCGATAGCGGAAAAGAATTCCGCTAAGGTGCGAGTAAGCGGGGCTGGTTGGTGGGATAGCGGAAAAGAGTTCCGCAAAGGTGAGTGTAAGTGGGGCTGGTTGGTGGGATAGCGGAAAAGAGTTCCGCTAAGGCATCCGGCGCGACCGAAGCGATAGCGGAAAAGAATTCCGCTTATTTTGCCACACATGCGCCAGAACGCCACGAGAGGCGGACACCAGATCCGTTATCTTCGCATTTTCGCCGGATTACCCGGCCATGCAGCAGCAATAACGTACCGAGTGTCCGCAAAGTCGCGTAAATCGGTGGTTTTGGAGTAAATAACGGATTGTCTGTCCGCGCTTGCACCAGCACGAGAACCAGCACGAGCACCAGCACCAGCACGAGCACCAACACCAACATCGCACCCGCGGCGCCACTTCACTTTCTTACTTTGGCTATTTCCCAGATGGCTTTTCCTTTAACTTTAAGCAGGCCATCCTTGTCTCTCTTGGCGGCATTCAACATCGCTTGCGCCAATATTTCCGTCCGCAGCGGCTTTTGGGAGCGGAGCAGTCCTAATTTGTTTAGAAACGGCAAGATTTTCGATGCGGCGACCTCTAGTGCCCGATCGCTATTTTTCCGGACCAGTAAGGGCGGGTTAAGTATAGTCAACCGTGCAAAACCTAACGCCTTTACGGCTTCTTCCAGCTGTCCGCGAATAAAAGTTACGGGAAGCGGGCGATGCAAAGTCGGCCGACACCAGCACGCAGGCAGGGACGCCGTTTTCACTGGCGGCTTTAGCAAACGCGTACTGGTATTCGTAATCGATTTTCCATTGCGCTTCCTGGCTCCCCGCGGTCTTAAGGGTCGTCCCCAAACACGAAAACAAGACATCTCCTTTAACCAGTTCGCCCCACTGGTCCGGGTTATCAAAGTCGATCACATGAACCTTTAGTTTCTCATGCTGAATACCTGGGTTACGTCTCACGAAAATATCGACCTGCCGGAAGGCATTATCCTGTAGCAGCAAGTTCAGCAAGTCCGCGCCTGTAGCGCCTGTAGCTCCGATTACGATGGCTTGCATGGCCCGACACCTCGTCCTCATTTTCAGCCTTGGTTTTGTTGGAATGGATTTCCTAAAATTTTGGCCGCCAGGGCGGTGAATTGTGTGCGCTCGGCCGGGGTTATGCCGGCCGCGGCGTCCAGAATCTGCCGCTCGATCTCCGCGCCGGCGGTCTGCACGAGCTGCCGTCCGGCGTCCGTCATCCTGACGTTGAAGCCGCGCCGGTCGTTGGGCGTCGCCGTGCGCTCCACCAGTCCCCGGCGCTCGGCCCGGTCGACGAGGCCGGTGACGCTGGACTTGTCGAGGCCCAGGTGCCGGGCAAGCTGGAGCATGGTCGGCTCCCTGTCCCTCAGGATGCCGAGCAGGCGAATCTGAATGACCGACAGATCGTGCTCGGCGCCGATTCGGCCAAGAATCGCCTGAACGAGGAACGATAGTTGCACCAGGCCGTCAACGATGGACAGATCGCCATGCCGGCCGGAAGCTTTGTTGTTCAAGAGGTTCACCTACGCTTCTCTACTGTATGCACACATTGTAGCACAGCGGCCATTGACTTTGTACGTGAAACAAACTAAATTGTTTGTAAGGCAAACTAAATGCGCTGAAGCCGGAAAGGGCGACACTTAAGCGTATGGAGAAACTTAAGCGGATGGAGGCAATCATTATGATGCATGCAGCAATCGTACGTTCTTTTCAATCGGCCCCGACGTACGGAACGATCGAGACGCCGCAGCCGGCGGGCGACCATGAAGTCGTCGCCGACGTATTGGCCGCGGGCTTGCACCCTCGCGTGCGGTCGCAGGCGAACGGGTCTCACTATACCAGCAATGAGGCGCTGCCGCTCATTCCGGGTATCGACGGCGTGGCACGGCTACCGGACGGCGGCATGGTTTACTTCGTCGCGCCCGATACGCCATACGGCACGATGGCCGAAAAGTCGGCGGTAGATCTGCGACGCAGCGTGCCGCTTCCCGAGGAAGCTGATCCCGTCACGATTGCCGCCGCGATGAATCCCGCCATGTCTTCGTGGGTGGCGCTTCGGCGTCGACTGGACTTTCAGCCTGGCATGCAGGTGCTCGTGCTCGGCGCCACGGGCAATTCCGGGCAAATGGCGGTCCAGATCGCCAAGCTGCTTGGCGCGAGCCGGGTGATCGGCGCGGGCCGTGATTCGGACCGCCTCCGGAAGCTGGCCGCGCTGGGCGCGGACGAGGTGAATTCGCTGGCCGGCGATCCGGAGGAGGCTGCGCATAGCGTAGCCGTCGCGGCGTCCGAGGTCGATGTCGTCGTCGATTATTTGTGGGGCAAGCCGGCCGAGCTGACGATGCTCCCCCTGCTCAAGCGCAGATCGGATCGCAGCCGGACGCTGTCCTGGATTCAGATCGGTTCCGTTGCGGGTCCGGCGGCCGCGGTGCCTTCGGTCGCGCTGCGTTCCGCCGACTTCCGCCTGATCGGCAGCGGCCAGGGCTCGGTCACGACGGAGGGCTATCTCGCCGAGTTCCCGGCGCTGATGGACGCGATCGCTTCCGGCAAGCTTCGGGTCGATGCGAAGCCGGTGCCCCTTCACCAAGTAGAGGAAGCTTGGACTGCGCCATCCGATCCGGAAAAGCGGATCGTGTTGGTCCCTACGATCTAGCAGCGATGGAAAGTAAACCCTAGGAAAATATGTACAGTCAAAACAAGTCGTGCTATTATTTTTCGTGGCACTATTTTCCTAACTCATATGCCTAAGGAGAGAAAGCGACTTGTTTAAGAAATGGTTCGCCTATGCTGCTTCAGCCCTACTGGCCGCCGCACTTGTCATTCCCGGATTCGCCGCCGCAGCGGACGATACCTCGTTCAAGGACGTAGGGGGGACGTTCTGGGCCAAGGATGAGATCAATAGCCTTGTCCAGATGGGCGTCTTGAAGGGCTATCAAGATAATACATTTAAGCCGCAAGCGCCAGTGACGCGCGAAGAGTTCGCGAAGATCATCACGTCGGCGTTCTATCTGGACCTTCCCGCGTCGGATGCGCCGCAGTCCTTCGTCGACGTAGGCAGATCGCGCTGGTCCTTCGCTCCGGTCGAAGCGGCCAAGGACTTTCTGACCGGCTATTACCCGCCGAGCGGCAAGGCGTTTTTCGACCCGACCGGCAAGGCGACGCGCGAGGATGTCGCGGTCGCTCTCGTAAAGACGCTGGGCTATCAGCCGGACGAATTGCAGGACGCGGATATTCTGGATCGTTTTTACGACTCGGAAGACGTCTCGCCGAATCTGGAGACTTATGTCGCAATCGCGGTAGAAAAGAAGCTGCTGACCGGCTACAACGATTACACGCTCAAGCCGGGCAACAGCGTTACGCGGGCGGAAGCCGCATCTTTGCTCTACCGCGTCATTAAAAATTCCGCGACAGACAGCGGGAACGCGCTCACTTTAAACGTCGACGCGCCGGAAACGATCAACGCCCCGACCTTCTATATTACGGGCGATGTCACCAAGGGAGCGGAAGTCACCATTAACAACGAAAAAGTCGAGGTCGTCCAAGGCGCATTCCGTGTCGGCATCCGTCTCGAGCAAGAAGGGACCTACACCTACACGATCTCCGCCAGAATGGCCGGCGGCAAGACGGAATCCGTCACGAAGAAGGTGACCTTCGAGAAAGGCGCGCCGACCCTCGAGGTCAAAGGCGTGCCGGAATCGTCGGACAAGCAGTCGATCACCGTGTCCTGGACGGTCAAGGACGCGAACGACAGCAGCCCTAGCGTTTACCTGAACGGACGCCAGCAGTACGGGAACTCCGCGACCGTCGCGCTGGAGGAAGGCGACAACGTCATTACCGTGAGAGCCGAGAACGCGGCCGGCAAGTCTGCCGAGGTCACCAAGCATGTCGCGTTTACAAGCGGCGGTCCGGTCCTGACGGTTGCGGACCTTCCGGAGACGACCGACAAAGAGACGATCACGGTCCGCTGGACCGTAAAGGATAAGAACGATACGTCCCCTCGCGTCTACGTCAACGATCGTGAGCAGTACTATAGCGACTCGACGACCGTCACGCTAAAAGAAGGCGTAAATACGATCGTGTTCAAGGCGACGAACGATCTCGGCAAAAGCACGACGGTGACGAAGACGATCACGTTCAGCGTGGGCACTTCCGCGTTAACCGTTGGCGATCTGCCGGCTACGACGGACAAGGACTCGGTTAACGTGACTTGGTCCGTTAAGGATACGAACGATTCGAGTCCTCGCGTCTATCTGAACGACAAAGAGCAGTATTACTCGACCTCCGCCAACGTAGCTCTCGTGCCGGGTACGAATACGATCACGGTTCGCGCCGTCAACAAGCTGGGCAAAGAAACGACCGTCACGAAGACGATCGCATTCGAGCCGACCGCGCCGACGCTCACGCTGCTTCACGCGCCGGAGACGACCGCCTCCAGTTCGATCTCGATCAGCTGGACGGCGTCCGACAAGAACGATACCTCGCTTAAAATGTACGTCAACGACAAGGAAGTTTACTACAGCACGAGCTATACGGCTACCTTGCAGCCAGGAGAAAACAAGTTCAAGATTACCGCAACGAACAAGTACGGCAAATCGACGGATGTAATCTACACTGTCACTTACACGCCGGCAGCATAAAGGAATGGCCCCCTTCGTCTTGTTGAAGGGGGCCGATTTTTAATAGGCGTCATACCAGCCGCCGGTACAAGTCAACGACCTCCGCCGAAGGCTGAATGCCTAGCTCCTGTTCGAGCAGCTCCTCGTACCGCCTGAATCGGGCCTGCAGCGAGCTTCGGTCCCGGGCTGCCGCCAACGCCTCGAACAGCAGCAGGTTCGCTTCCTCGTCCAGTTCGTTGCGCAGCACGAGCTTTTTGGCGATGGGCATGGCCAGATGCAACCGCCCGCGGTCCATCAACCCCCGGCTCAGGCGCCTCGCGAACGTCTCATACAAGTCGCTCAGCCGCTCCCGCTCGGCAATCGCCCATCCATAAGGCAAGTTCTCGAACAAATCTCCGGTATACAGCTCTTCGAGGGCGATCGCGGCCGCTTCGTTGCCCGCGTCGATCGTGTGGAACTCGGACAGCCGGTCCTCGAATGCGATAAAGTCAACGCGAGTCCGGTCCAGGCGCAGCCGATAATGATCGCGATCGGTGATCAGGATGTCTTTCATGCCATGCGCGGACAGCGCCTTGCGAAGCTGATACACAGCCGTGTTCAGATAAAGGTCCGAGCTTTTTAACTCCCGTTCGGGAAATACGTCTTCGAGCGTCCGAATCTTGGCGGCAGCATGGCCGCGGTAGAGCAGCAAGTAGGCGAACAGCTCCCTGCTTTTCCGGGAGATCCATTTGACCGCGCCTCCCGCTTCGCTGCCGACCCGCAGCCCGCTCAAGGCTTCTATGGTCAGTCGCGGCTGGCTGTCCGTCTCTGCCTTTAATTCTTTCTCCGCACCTGCATGACCGGCATCGGCCTTTTGCGCCTTGGCGCTTGCGGCTCTCGCGACCGTCTCGGCCAGGCGCTTCCCGGAGACGGGCTTAACGATATAGTCAAGCGGGTACACCTCGAACGAATCCAGCGCATATTCCTTATGGGACGTCACGAACACGATGTCCAGCCCGGCATGCATCCGCCGCAGTTCCTTTGCCAGCGTCAATCCGTCGTCCTCCGCGATCTGGATATCGATAAAGGCGAGGTCCACGCCATGCTGTTCCGCATAAGCGATCGCTTCAACGGCGCTGCCCAGCATCGCGGCATTCGCTACGCCTGCCGTTCGGGACAGCAGCAGCCTCATCGCCGTCAGCATCGCCGGTTCGTCGTCAATCACGATGACTTTCATCGCTTACTCCCCCCTCGTCGCGGCCGGCAGCGTAAAATAAAACGTGCTTCCTTGCCCCGGCGCGCTCTCCGCCCAGATTTGTCCGCCGCTCATTCGTGCGAATGAGCGGCACACCTGCAGACCGAGCCCGGTTCCCTTCTCGCCTGCCGTACCGGCGGTGGAACCGAGATTCAGCGGATCGAACAGCGAACGCGCCCGCTCCTGCGTCATGCCGACGCCCCTGTCGCCGACCGATACGACGACCTGGCCGCCGTCCCGCTGCGCACGTATCCTCACGCTCCCGCCCGGATGCGAATATTTGATCGCGTTGGTCGCCAGATTGCGGACGATCAACGCGACGGCTTCCCTGTCCGCGTTCACCGCAACGTCATCATCAATATCCGCCAGAAGGTCGATCTGCTTCATATCGCTTTTGACCTTCAGCATGCGGCAAACCTCGCCGACCTCGTCCGCCAACCGCAAGGTTTGCGGTCGCAGGAGGATTTCGTCCTTCTGGCTGCGGTACCAATCCAGCAAATTTTCGATCATGTTATACGTATTGTGAACCTGCCCGCTCAGCGCATCGATCGCATCCTGCTGATCCCGGCCGAGCAGCGGCTTGTCCGCCTCCAGCGTCTCCAGCAAGCTCATCTGCACCGCCAGCGGATCGCGAATGTCGTGAGAGACGACGGCGAACAGCCGGTCCTTCAACTGATTGAGCCGGACGATCTCTTCCAGCCTTCTTTGCTTGTCCGTAATATCGAACAGCACCGATACGGTCCCCTGCCTGTCCTTGCCCCGGGGAGTCAGCGGATACACCTTGACCGAATAAACGCGCTTCTCGCCGCCCGCCAGAGCTTCGATCTCCAGCTCGCCGGGCGCCATGTCCTCGCAAACGCGCAGCCATTCCGGCCAGGGCGCGAGCAGGTCGCCGATCTGCCGCTCCGCGAGCGGACCGTCAACGCGTCCCGCGAACAAAGGCTCGACATACTTGTTGCTGTCGATGACGCGGCCGCTGCGGTTCGCGATCAGAATCCCCTCCCTCATCGTCTCGACGACGATGCTGCGGGCCAGCGGCACGATGGAGAACAAGCGGTATCGGATCACGATCCAGAGCATCGTCATGCCAAAAAAGCCGCAGTACACCGAGGCGGGCAAAATCCACGGCGTGAATCCGGGATTCGTCAGCTTGACGACCTCCATCACGGAGGGGATACATCCGCAGAGGAGCAGCCACATGCCGGGCGTCCGAATGTCGCGACGAATGTGACGCAGGTAATCGAACAGAAAAAAGATGCAGGCGGCAAGCAGCAGGTAGCAGGCGATATTGAAGGAGAGCGAGAGATTGGTTTTGTCGACTTCCAGATGGCCCCCCCGGAGGATCGTGCGGGCGTAAAGCAGATGATGAAGGGGATTCGTCCATACCAGCAGCGACCAAAGCGCGAACAGGGACACAAACAGGCTTCGATGAAGCCGGCGCATCGCGTTATTTTTCCCCAGCAAATCCAGCGTAAAAAACAGCACGAGCGGAACGGAGCAAATAAGCGAGGTCTGCTGGATGTTGCGAAACAACAGCTTGGCGTGCAGACTGCTGCCGGTCATCTCCAAAATGACGCTGCCCGCGTAGATCACGCGACCGGCCATAATCCAGGCAAAATATCGGATGCCCCGCTCTCGCCTGTGCAAAATGGCATAGCCCAAAAACGCAAGCATGAGACAGACGGAGACAAGCATGGCGAAATTGGGAAGCGTTGTATTCATCTGACGGCAATCTCCTCGGGTTGTAAGCTTCCGGTTCTTCTCTAAGTATAGCTTAAAGCGACGTGCCGTTAACATTTATTTCTATTAACAGAGCGACAGGACGCGTTCGCCGGACGTCCTCTTTCATAGTTCTTTCATAGGGCCGTGATAGAGTCTGAGGAAGTCTCATAGAAGTGCGGCAAAGAAAGGATGTTGGGGATTGAAGAAGGGTGTTCTGGTTTTTATCGTGTTGTGGCTGATTGTCGGTCATTTGCTTTTGCCGCCCAAGGCGAGCGCAGCGGGCGTGAAGTTCACCTCCGTCTCGAGCCAGCTAGCCATTACATTGGCACTGGACGAAGACGGAGCGATTTGGGCCTGGGGTTATAATCAATACGGTCAGTTCGGCAACGGAACCTCATTGAACGATTACAGCGCTCCCGCGCGAATCGATGTTACGGATGGCGGCGGCGCGCCGGTTGCCTTCAAGCAAGTGCAGCCGGGCTTCTTCAGCTCGATCGCGCTGGATACCGACGGGGGGATCTGGATGGCCGGCGAAGACAGGCAGGGATCGCTTGGCAATGGTGTGGCTCTTGACTCCTACAGCTGGGAGAAGCTTGTCGTCACGGACGGGGGCGTACCGGTGACGTTCGCCGAGGTCGCGGCTATTCGGGATACAAGCTACGCGCTGGATGACACGGGACGTTTATGGGGATGGGGCCGCGTATTCGGGGGCCAACCCGATCAAGTGCCGACCCTGGTTCCGATCACGGATGGCGGCGGCAACCCTGTCGCATTAAAGTCGATTTCCGGTAGTAATTCCATGCTCATCGGCATCGACTCGAATGATCATCAGTGGCAAATTCAACTGGTCGGTCTTAATCTTGTAGCGTTCATGCTGGATGACGGCGGTGTCGCGCCTCAGTTCAAAGCGATCTCCGCCGGGGCCGGTTTTGGAGACGGAGGACATCTTGCAGCCGCACTCGAGAACGACGGGGACATTTGGGTGTGGGGCGCTAACAATTACGGCCAACTGGGCGATGGCGGCGTCGGTCCGACTGTATGGGAGCCAAAGAAGCTGACGATCATGGACGGAGGCAGTGCGGTCAAGTTCGCTCAAATTTCCAGCGGCAATCATTTTATGCTGGCCCTGGATACGATCGGCAACCTGTGGGTGTGGGGAAGAAACGACCAGGGGCAGTTGGGAGACGGCACGAAGACAAGCAAGACGGCCCCTCATAAAATTACAATTATGGACGGTGGGACGCCGGTCCAATTGGCGTCGGTCACTGCAGGCTACGAGCGATCGTTCGCGATCGATGCGGACGGTCGAATATGGAGCTGGGGAGAGGGACAGACCGTCGCGGCGAAGCTGGCGTTCTCGTCGGTGGTTGCCTTGTCCGCCTCGAAGTCTTCCTCCACCTATCTGGAGGAAATCACGCTGACGGCCGCGGTCACAGGTGCCCTGGATACGCCGACCGGTTCGGTCGCGTTCAGAGAAGGCGCGACCGTGCTGGGCACTGTGCCGCTGGCTGGCGGGATTGCGGAGCTCGATATCTCGACGCTGTCCGCCGGGCCTCATTCGATCGAGGCTTATTATTCAGGAGAAGAGAATTATGCGGAGAGCGTGTCGACTGCGCTCGTGCATACGGTCGTCATGCCGGCTGCGCCGGTCATCACGCTGACGCCTTCGTTGACGAGCGATACGTTCGGTCCGGTGACCGTGTCCGCCAGCGTGCAGATCGACGGCGCCGGCAACGGATTGAGCGTGCTGAAGTGGCTTGCCGGGAACCGCGCCGCATCGGACTTTGCGAGCGCAGGCACGGATATTACCGTCGCGCAAAGCTTGGCTGCCGCAAGCAACGGCACCTATACGGTATACGCCAAAGACGCTGCGGGCAATGAGGCAGTGAAAACGATCAGCATCTCCAATATTTTGACGGTGGGCGATCCGGCCGCGCTGTTGGCGGCGATCGCGGATGCGCAGCAGGCGCTGAGCGACCATCCGGCGGGCACGGATGTGGGCCAGGTGCCGGCGGGTGCGCGGAGTACGCTGAGCGCAGCGATCGGGGCGGCGCAGGCGGTCGCGGCTGACGCTCCGAATCGGACGCAGGCGCAGTTGAATGCGGCGCAGGCGACGCTGGAGACGGCGATCACGACGTTCAGCGGCGCAGTGATTGGTGCAGGAGATCCGGCCGCGCTGGTGGCGGCGATCGCGGATGCGCAGCAGGCGCTGGCAGATCATCCGGCAGGCACGGATGTGGGCCAGGCGCCGGCGAGTGCGCGAAATACGCTGAGCACGGCGATCGGGGCGGCGCAGGCGGTCGCGGCTGACGCTCCGAATCGGACGCAGGCGCAGCTGGACGCGGCGAAGACGACGCTGGAGGCGGCGGTCGATGCGTTCAGCGGCGCCGTGATTGGCGCGGGCGATCCGGCCGCGCTGGCGGCGGCGATCGCGGATGCGCAGCAGGCGCTGAGCGATCATCCGGCAGGCACGGATGTCGGGCAGGCGCCGGCAGGCGCGCGGAGTACGTTGAGCGCAGCAATTGGGGCGGCGCAGGCGGTCGCGGACGATGCCGCGAATCAGACGCAAGCGCAGCTGGATGCGGCGCAGGCGACGCTGGAGAGCGCCGTCGATGCGTTCAACGGCGCCGTGATCGGCGCTGGCAACGCGACCGCGCTCAACGCGGCGATCGCGGATGCGCAGCAGGCACTGAGCGACCATCCGGCGGGCACGGAGGTTGGGCAGGCGCCGGCTGGCGCGCGGAGTACGCTGAGCGCAGCGATCGGGGCGGCACAAGCGGTCGCGGCTGACGCCGCAAATCGGACGCAGGCGCAGTTGAATGCGGCGCAGGCGACGCTAGAGGCGGCGATCACGACGTTCAGCGGCGCCGTGATCGGTGCTGGTGATCCGGCTGCGCTGGAGGCAGCGATTGCGGATGCGCAGCAGGCGCTGGACGATCATCCGGCGGGCACGGATGTCGGGCAGGCACCGGCTGGCGCGCGGAGTACGCTAAGCGCGGCGATTGGAGCGGCGCAGGGGGTCGCGGATGACGCCGCGAACCGGACGCAGGCGCAGCTGGACACAGCGCGGACGACGCTGGAGAGCGCCGTCGGCACGTTCAACGGCGCCGTAATCGGCGCGGGAGACGCGACTGCGCTCAACGCGGCGATCGCGGATGCGCAGCAGGCGCTGAGCGACCATCCGGCGGGCACGGATGTCGGGCAGGCACCGGCTGGCGCGCGGAGTACGCTAAGCGCGGCGATTGGAGCGGCGCAGGGGGTCGCGGATGACGCCGCGAACCGGACGCAGGTGCAGTTGAATGCGGCGCAGGCGACGCTGGAGACGGCGATCACGACGTTCAGCGGCGCAGTGATTGGTGCAGGAGATCCGGCCGCGCTGGTGGCGGCGATCGCGGATGCGCAGCAGGCGCTGGCAGATCATCCGGCAGGCACGGATGTGGGCCAGGCGCCGGCGAGTGCGCGAAATACGCTGAGCACGGCGATCGGGGCGGAACAAGCGGTCGCGGCTGACGCCGCAAATCGGACGCAGGCGCAACTGGACGCGGCGCAGGCGACGCTGGAGAGCGCCGTCGATGCGTTCAACGGCGCCGTGATCGGCGCAGGCAACGCGACCGCGCTCAACGCGGCGATCGCGGATGCGCAGCAGGCGCTGAGCGATCATCCGGCGGGCACGGATGTCGGCCAGGCGCCGGCGAGTGCGCGCAATACGCTGAGCACGGCGATCGGAGCAGCACAAGCGGTCGCGGCTGACGCCGCAAACCGGACGCAGGCGCAGCTGGACGCAGCGCAGGCGACGCTGGAGAGCGCCGTCGATGCGTTCAACGGCGCCGTGATCGGCGCAGGCAACGCGACCGCGCTCAACGCGGCGATCGCGGATGCGCAGCAGGCGCTGAGCGATCATCCGGGGGGCACGGATGTCGGCCAGGCGCCGGCGAGTGCGCGAAATACGCTGAGCACGGCGATCGGGGCGGCACAAGCGGTCGCGGCTGACACCGCAAATCGGACGCAGGCGCAACTGGACGCGGCGCAGGCGACGCTGGAGAGCGCCGTCGATGCGTTCAACGGCGCCGTGATCGGCGCAGGCAACGCGACCGCGCTCAACGCGGCGATCGCGGATGCGCAGCAGGCGCTGAGCGATCATCCGGCGGGCACGGATGTCGGGCAGGCGCCGACAAGCGCGCGCAATACGCTAAGCGCTGCAATCGCCGCTGCACAAGCAGTCGCGGACGACGCCGCGAACCGGACACAGGCGCAGCTGGACGCTGCGCAGGCGACACTGGAGAGCGCCGTCGACGCGTTCAACGGCGCCGTGATCGGCGCAGGCAACGCGACCGCGCTCAACGCGGCGATCGCGGATGCGCAGCAGGCGCTGAGCGATCATCCGGCGGGCACGGATGTCGGCCAGGCGCCGACGAGCGCGCGCAATACGCTAAGCGCAGCGATCGCGGATGCGCAGGCAGTTGCGGACGATGCCGCAAACTACACGCAGGTGCAACTGGACGCAGCGCGGGCGACACTGGAGGCAGCGATTGCGACATTCCGGGCGGTCGTCGTCGGCATCGTGCTGACGCCGCCGAACGCAGGCTTGTATGGTACAGGTGACACGCTTGCTTTCACGCTGACCTATCGGGACGAAGTAATCGTAACCGGCAAGCCCCGTATCGCAGTCACGCTCGACGGCGGCTCGGAGCCCTTGGTCGTGTATGCTGCGTACACCGGCGATTCCGGCACCCCCGTTACCTCGCTGACGTTCGCTTACGAAGTGCCGGCCGGATTGGCGGATACAGACGGCATCGGGCTCGCTTCATCCGTCGACTTGTCGGAAGGCGCTGCTATCGAGCCGGCATCGGGCGTCGGGACGGCTTTGCTGGCGTACGCCCTGCCCGATACGAGCGCGGTGCGCGTCGTATCGATCCCGCCTGCGCTTGCACTGAGCGCAGACTCGACTCCCGGATCCACGGCTGAAGTCACCGTGGCCGCCGCCGTCTACGGCGAAGCATCGGCGGGCAATGCGCTTGCCGAGCTGCGATGGCTCGCCGGCAGCAAAACGGCGGCCGACTTCTCCGGCGGAGACGTTGGCGCGGATATTCTGTCTGCGCGCGCATTCACTGTCGGCGCGAACGGTATCTATACCGTCTATGCCCGCGATGCAGCGGGCAATGAAGCGGTGCAGGCTGTCACCGTGAGCGCGATCGTTGCACCGTCCGGCCCGGAGCCTGACCCGATCGAGCCGGAAGACCCGCTGCGCAAGTACATCGTCCGATGGACGGCTGATAAGGCCACCCGCGATACGAAGTGGAAGCAGGAGGAGCTCGCCGCCGGGGCGATTGTGCTGGACGGCCGGGCATTATTCGCAAATTCGGCGAACGCCTGGACGCTGACCTTGCCTCGGGCTACCGTCAGTCTGCTCGATCCGGGCGGCGTTCTGCAGGTCCGTACGGGCCTTGCGGATTATGAGCTGCCTGTAGCGATGCTGTCCGATCTGTCCGATCGTCCGTTCGATGAGCTTCGCGTAAGGCTGTCTCATCCGAGCGATTCCGAACAGAGCGGGTTGGAACACGCTGCGGCACAACTGGGCGCAGCCTTGTACGGACAGCAGCTCAAGCTGGAGGTGATCCTCGTTGCGGGCGGAGTCGAGCGGCCGCTGTCCCCGTACGGTTATTACATCACGGTTACGGTCCAGCGGCCGGCACCGGCGGTTCAAGGCACGCTGTCGGGCGTACTCTACGTAGAGGGTCAGCAGACGCTTGCGCCCGTACCCGCTATATCAGTGGATACAGCCGTCCAATGGAAGACGCAAACGGGCGGTATCTACGCCTTGCTGGCCTACGACAAGCAGTTTGCCGACGTTCAGGGTTCGTGGGCGGAGGAAGCCGTTCGTACGCTGGCTTCCATGCTCGTCATCAACGGCGTCGACGACGACAGTTTCGCGCCTCGCGCCGCCGTCACTCGCGCGGAGCTGACGGCGATGATCGTGCGTGCACTCGGCTTGCAAGGCACAGCCGGGACGCTTCCGGCCTTCGGCGATGTGGACAGCGGCAGCTGGTATGCAGGCGCCGTCACGGCCGCCGTGCAGGCGGGCATCGTCCAGGGCGATGCCAACGGGCGATTCCGCCCGGATGCGCCCATCAGCCGGCAGGAAGCCGCGGTCATGCTCATGCGCGCGATGACGACGGCGGGTCATTCCCCGGCGGCAGGCTCGCCGACTGCGCTCGCCGGCTTCGCCGATGCAGGCCAGGTCTCGGCCTGGGCCCGGGAAGCGATGACGGCTGCCGTCCATAGCGGCTTGATTCAGGGAGATCCGGCGGGGCGCCTTCGCCCGCAGCAGCAGATTACGCGCGCGGAGACTGCGGCGATGCTCCTACGTACGCTGCGCGCCGTCGGCTTCCTCTACGCCTGAGCGTCGGACCGTTCGAACGCGGACCAAAGAATCTCAATTCCATAGCAATCCTATCGAGAGGAGCCGGCGGCTCCTCTTTTTATGCCGCTTTTCCTGTAAGGATCAATGCCGACGGACGGCGCGCGAGACACCGGCCTTCCAGTCCGGTTGATACCGACCATCTAGTAACCGCTCTCATTTCGTTGTAAAATGGGGCAACCCTCGCAAGGAACGGATGCGAACGGAAAGGGAGCGCGCGCATGAGAAAGTTCCGGCTGAACCGCAAATACATCCCGTTTACCTATAAGACGATGCTGCCGTATCTGGTACTGGTGCTGCTGACGGATATTCTGGTGGGCTACATCTCTTACACCATGCTCGTCGAATCCCGGACCGAGATGGCGGAGACGAATATCCGCACCGCGATGCGGCAGACGAGCAACAATATCGAATACCAGATGGACGAGATCACGCGCATGACGAACTCGCTTTTTCTCAATACGACGTTCCAGAATGCGCTGCAGTTCAAGGGCGATACCCGAGAGAATATGCTGAAAATGAAGGACGACATCGTGCCGTACATGAAGGCGCCGCTCCAGCTGTACGGCAACAAGCTGCGGCTCGTCCTGTACGCGGTTAACGAGACGATGCTCGAGATCACGGGCGACGACATGTCGCAGCCGATTGGCCGCAGCGATTATTACGTCCTGTCCGCGCAGAGCGTCGCGCAGGCGGATTGGTTCAAGTCCGTCGCCCCGTCGAGCAGGGACAAGCTGTGGCTGCAGATCGACACCGACCGCGAGCTCGGGAATATCTCCTATTTTCGCAAGCTGTTCGCGTCCAACGGCGCGCAGTCGCTCATCGGCTACATTCGCGTGACGGCGAGGTTCGACGAGCTGCTCGGCAACTTCGATACGTTTCCGATCGAGCAGGGCATCGCGCTCCGGTTGAAGGATAAGGCGGCGGGCGCGAACCTGTACGAGCGCGGATCCGTGGCGTCGAATGCCGGCGCGGGCGCCTATCTCGTCGTCAGCGAAGACATCCCCGACTCCGGCTACGCGATCGAGACCTGGGTGCCTCACCGCTACCTGAACAAAGACGCGAGCAAGATGCGCCGCGTGATCGGCGCCGTCTGCGCGATCAGCTTCGCGGTGATGGCGCTTATCGGTTTCCTGGTCGCCAGGCTGTCGGGCAAAAAAATGAAACGGATCGTCTCGCTCGTGCGGTCGTTCCAGGAGGGCAACTTCTACAAGCGGATCGGCTTCGCCGGCAACGACGAGTTCGTGTATATCGCCGACGCCTTCAATCAGATGGCCCAGAGCATCCAGGAGCTGATCCGCGACGTCTACGAGCAGGGCATGCAGAAAAAGCAGGCGGAGCTCGACGTGCTTCAGGCGCAGATCAGCCCGCATTTCCTGTACAACACGCTCTCGACAATCGGCAGCCTGGCGAATATGGGCGAAGCCGACAAGGTGACGAAGATGGTGCAGGAGCTTTCCAAATTTTACAGGCTGACGCTGAACGAAGGGCAGGTCTATATTTCTCTTGAAGCCGAATTGGAGCAGGTCAAGGCGTATCTGGATATCCAGCGGGTCAAGTATGCGAACGCCTTCCAGGTGTACTTCGACATCGACCCCGGCATCTTGCACGTGCGCATCATCAAGCTGGTATTGCAGCCTTTCGTGGAAAATATATTCAAGCACGCCTGGTTCGGGGAATCGATCGCGATCCGAATCACGGGCAGGCGGCTCGGCGGCGACCGGATCGAGCTGAAGGTCATCGACAACGGCATCGGCATGCGGCCGGATACGCTCAAAAGGATGCGTTCGAGTGAACCGAGCGCAGGCGGCTACGGCCTGAAAAACGTGGAGGAGCGAATCAAAATGAGGTACGGCAGCGACTTCGGCATCCAGATCGGGAGCTACTACGGCGCGGGGACGACGGTCGAGCTTATTTTGCCGATGGAAAACGCGGAGATTCGGGAAGACAAGGAGCGCGGCGATCAATGACGGACAACGATATCAACGTCCTGCTGGTGGACGACGAAGCGGTCGATCTCGAATGGCTGAGACGCAGGGTGGCGGGTCACGAGCAGTTGGCGGGCGCCAGCGTGCGTACGGCCACGAGCGGATTCGCCGCGCTTGAGCTGTTGAAGGGGCAGCGCGTCGACATCATCCTCTCCGACATCCGCATGCCGATCATGTCGGGGACCGAATTCGCGCGGCAGGCCAAGGAGATCAATCCGCAGGTGTCGATCGTGTTCATCAGCGGACACGAGGACTTTAACTATGCCAAGCAGGCGATTCAGTTGAACGCGCACGGCTATTTGCTCAAGCCCGTCGAGGACGGCGAGCTGAACGCGACGTTGACGGAGCTATGCGGCAAGATCGAGCGGGAGCGCAAGCAGCATACGTCGCTGACCGAGACGCTGTCGCTCGTCAACCAGGAGCTGCTGCTGCGCTGGTTCAACGAGTCGGCGCCGGGCGACGTCGAGGCGCATATCCGCAGCTTCCTCGCGCCGATGCTCCAGGGCGGCACCGCGGTCGCCATCGCCGAGATCGACGATATCGCGTGGAAGATCGGCGGCTCGACCGCGGAGGAGCGTCGCGCCTGGCTCGCCGGCGCGGCGCAGTTTATTCGCCGGTTCGCGCAGGAACGCAATATGGGCCTCGTCATCGACGCCTACGACAGCCGCTTCGTCCTGCTGGCTGCCGTGCCCGAACCTTCTTTCTCCGCCCTGCTCGAGGAGCTGATCCTCGCTTTTTACGCCGAGTTCGCCTTCTCCGTCACGATCGGGACCGGCATGTACACGACTGCGTTCGACCAGCTGCACGACTCTTACCGGCAAGCGCAGGCCGCGCTCAGCATCAAGTGGATCGTCGGCAAAAATCGGCTCATCAAGGACGCCTCGCAGTGGCGCCCCAAAGAGCGGATCGCTCCGAACCTCGAGGAGATCGTCGACCGGATGCTGAAGGCGATGCTCGAGTACGACCTGACTACGATCGACGATTGCTTGCTGCAGCTGTTCGACGGCGATCATCCGCTCTCGCAGAAGCACGAGATTTACGATCTCATCATTCGCATCAAGTCCAAGCTTCACGCGGATCTGCGGCAGCTCAACGAGCATCTGTACGAGATTTTGAATTGGGATGCCCATCAGCCGCTCATCCTGTTTCAATTCGAGACGGTGCACGACATATTGTCCTGGCTCAGAAGGCGGTTTTTCGAGCTGTCCGAGCTGCTCTACCTGAAGCGGCAGCGGCAGAAGCGCAAGCTGATCGACGACATTACGGCTTACGTGAAGGACAGGCTGGAGCAGAAGATCACGCTGAACGAAGTGGCCGCGCATTTTAACTTTACGCCGAACTATCTGGGCCAGCTGTTCAAGGCCGAGACCAACAGCCTGTTCAGCGATTTTCTGAACGACCTGCGCATGAAACGGGTATGCGAGCTGCTCGAAGATACGACCAAGAAGATTTACGAGATCGCGGAGCAGGTCGGCTACAAAAACATCATCTACTTCAACCGCCAGTTCAAGCAGCACATGGGCATGTCCCCCGGCGAGTACCGCAAAAAGCACAATATCTGAATCGGCGCCCCTGTCGCGAGACTCCTGTTCCCGCGGGTACAGGGGCCTCTTTTTTCTACGACAGCATACCCGCTGCGGCAGGCGATAGCGGCAACGCGTACCGCTAAGCCCTGTGGATTTCGGCGGAATAGCGATGTGCCGCATCCTTATTTCACACAATACTGGTCGAAGCGGCGAAATAGCGATGTGCCGCATCCTTATTTCACACAATACGGGTCGCAGCGGCAAAATAGCGATATGGCGCATCCTTATTTCACGCAATACTGGTCGCAGCGGCGAAATAGCGATGTGCCGCATCCTTATTTCACGCAATACTGGTCGAAGCGGCGAAATAGCGATATGGCTCATCCTTATTTAACAAAATACTGGTCGCAGCGGGCCACGCGCCGCCGGAGCCGACGCATCCGATCGTATGCGTTTTCACTTCAATCGTTGAATTTGTATTAACTTTAGTTGTTCCGCTGAATTATGCCGCTTCGTTCTGCCTTCTATAATGAGAACTACAGAGGAGAGAGGGGGAGCGGATATGCGGCTGCGCAGCTTCTGGCACGATGTAAAAAAGTACAAAATGTTCTTGTTGATGCTGACCCCTGCGGTCGTCTTCTACCTTTTGTTCGCTTATATCCCGATGGCGGGCATCGTCATCGCGTTCAAGCGCTACGATTACGCCGGCGGCATTTTCGGCAGCGCGTGGAACGGACTGGACAACTTCCGCTTTTTCTTCGACTCGGGCAACGCCTGGCAGGTGACGCGCAATACGGCGCTGTACAACGTCGCTTTTATCGTCGTGAACAACGCCCTTCAGATTTTCGCCGCGATTCTGCTGTTCGAAGTCGGGGGCAAGTGGTTTCGCAAAATCATTCAGTCGTCGCTGTTTCTCCCGTACTTCATCTCCTGGGTCGTGGTCGGCGCGATCGCCTACAACCTGCTGAACTACGACATCGGCACCGTGAACGCCATGCTCAGAGGACTCGGACTCGAGCCGGTCGACATTTACAACACGCCTGCCTACTGGCCGTTCCTGCTGGTGCTGGTGTCCGCCTGGAAGGGGCTCGGGTACGGCACGGTCATGTATCTGGCCGCCATCACGAGCATCGACACCGAGATGTACGAGGCGGCGGAGATCGACGGGGCGAACATTTTCCAGCGTATCCTGAAGGTGACGATCCCGAACCTGTACCCGACGATCATCATCCTGGTGCTGCTGGCAGTTGGTAACATTTTCCGCGGGGACTTTGGGATGTTCTACAACATGGTGGGCAACAACGGGATGCTGTTCTCCTCCACGGACGTCATCGACACCTTCGTCTTCCGGTCGCTGATCACGTCCAACGACATCGGCATGTCGGCCGCGGCCGGCGTCTTCCAGTCGGTGCTCGGCTTCGCCACGATCATGGCGGTCAACTATGCGGTAAGGCGGTACGACAAAGACCGCGCGTTATTCTAAAGAGGAGGCTTATGACATGAGCGCAACGGAGCTGAATGCGGACAAGTCGTTCGCCAAAACCTCGGGCGTCAAAAAGACGGATCAGAAAATATTTGCCGCCATCGGGTACGGGGCGCTGACGATCATGGCGCTGCTCTGCTTGCTGCCGTTCCTGCTGGTGGTGTCGTCGTCCCTGACGAGCGAGAACCGGATCATTACGGCGGGGTATCAGTTCATCCCGACGGATTTCTCGGTCGAGGCTTACAGCATTTTGTTCAAATACCCGACCGAGATGATCCAGGCCTACCTGGTGACGATCGGGGTGACGATTGGCGGGACGCTGCTGGGTCTGTTCCTGACCTCGATGACGTCCTACGCGCTGTCCCGCAGGGACTTCAAGTGGCGCAACGGCTTTTCCTTCTTCTTTTTCTTCACCACCCTGTTCAGCGGCGGGCTCGTCCCGTGGTACCTGCTCATCGTGAACTACCTGCATATGAAGGATACGGTGCTCGCGCTGATCGTGCCGCTCGTGCTTAACGTCTTTTACATCATCGTCATGAAATCGTTCCTCGGCGGCATCCCGGAGGCGATCGTCGAGTCGGCCAAGATCGACGGCGCAGGCGACTTCCGTATCTATGCGCAGCTGATCCTGCCGCTCTCCAAGCCGGCGCTCGCGACGATCGGGCTGTTCCTGGCATTGGCCTACTGGAACGACTGGTACAACGCCCTGCTGTTCGTATCCGACGAGAAGCTGATGCCGCTGCAATACTACTTGTACAAAATGCTGGGCAACATGGACGGCATGCGCAAGGCGATGATGGGCGCGGGTGCGGTCGTCACGACGGCCATCCCGACCGAGAGCCTGAAGATGGCGATGACGGTCGTCGCGACGGGGCCGATCCTGCTGGCTTATCCGTTTGTGCAGCGCTACTTCGTTCAGGGCCTCACGATCGGCGCGGTAAAGGGATGAATACGGGGCGACCCGGTTTATCGATATAGCTTCTTCAGACAAGGTTAAGACTATCATTAGGGGGAAGATGGGCATGTTGAGAAAAAGCAGATGGACGATGTTCACGCTTTTGTTCGCTTTTGTGATGATCATGAGCGCATGCGGCGGCAATGACAAGAATGCGGGGTCGTCCGCAAGTTCAAGCGCGGAACCTTCGAAAAGCGCATCGGCTACGGCCTCGGCGTCGGCATCGGGCAGCAGCGCCGCCGCGCCGTCCGAAGGCGCCGTCGACACGTCCAAAGAAGTGAAGCTCAAGATGATCTTCGTCGGACCGAAGCCGGTGGACTACGATTCCGTTTTTGCCGAGATTAACAAGAAGCTGAAAGAGAAGATCAACGCAACAATCGAAGGCGAATTCCTCGATTGGTCCGACTGGGCGCAGAAGTATCCGCTGAAGTTGGCCGCCGACGAGAACTTCGACCTGATCTACTCGGCCAACTGGGCCGGCTACAACGACCAGGCGCTGAAGGGCGGCTTCCTCGAGCTCACGGACGATATGCTCTCCAAATACATGCCGCAAACGTGGAAGAACATGTCCAAGGTCAGCTGGGACCAGGCGAAGGTCAACGGCAAGCTGTACATGGTGCCGCAGAACCGCGGGGAATCCGTAGAGAAGCTGATCCTGTACCGCGAAGACCTGCGCAAAAAGTACAACCTGCCTGAGATCAACAGCCCGGAAGCGTATGCCACTTACTTGAAAACGATCGCCGAGAACGAAAAAGGCATCGTGCCGTTCACGCCGGAGACCGGCGACTGGAAATTCCACAACCTCGACCGCGTGCTGCTCAAGCAGCAGAACGAGTGGAACATGTTCGACCTGGATATGCCGTTCGCCTTCAAGCTGACGGACGAGAAGGGGCAAGTGTTCAACGTTTACAACACGCCGGAATTTAAGCAATTGGCGACGTATTACAAGGATCTCGCGGACCACAATGCCTGGTCGAAAAACGTCCTGAACAGCAAAAACGACCATCAGGCGGACTTCAAGGCGGGCAAGACGGCTTCAATCACGCATAACAACGGCACGCTCGGCGCGCTGATGGCGCTTATGCGCCAGGAAAATTCGCCTTATGAAGTTGCGCTGGCGGACATCAACCAAGGCAAGAAAAAGTCGGTGGCGATCTCGACGCAAAACGGCACGTCGGTGCACGCGACCTCCAAAAACCCGGAGCGCGCCCTGATGGCGATCGATCTGATGCAAAACGATAAAGAGATGCACGACCTGATCATGTACGGCATCAACGGCGTTCACTACGAGCCGGTCGGCGACGACAAGTACAAGGCGCTCGACAAGAACCCGAACTACACGGGCTTCTCCAACTGGAGCTTCAACTCGCCGCTCAACCGCGACAACGAAGCGTTCCCGCAGGAAGCGTCCGACCTGGTCAAGAGCTGGGAAGCGAACGTGTACCACTATCCGCTCGAGACGTTCGTGTTCGACAACAGCAAGGTCAAGACCGAAATCGCTAATGTCGGCAACGTCATGCTGCGCTACGGCATCCCGCTCGAATACGGCCTGGTCAAGGACATCGACAAAGGCCTGGCGGATCTGAACAAGCAGCTGGACGCGGCCGGCATCGCCAAGATCCAGACCGAGCTTCAATCGCAGGTCGACGCGTTTTTGGCAAAGCAGTAAGGCGGTAGACGGGGCGGCTGCAGCGCAGCCGCCTCGGTAAACCGGGCGCTGACGTAACGCGTCCGTTAATCAGGCGGCATGCTGCGGTCCCGGCGCGATCAACGCGCGGGGCCGTTTTTTTGCGGTGAGTGCGTGGGTGATCGGTTGCCCGATTGGCCAAGTGTGAACGTAGATCAACAGTTTGCGGACTAGCCGACCACGAGTACCCGAGGTGTGAATGTAGATCAAAGCAAAACGGGATGAAGCAGAGATGTTGTCTGCTTCATCCCGTTTGCGTTCAGTGGATGGTCTTCTGAGTGGCGGGGCGATCATGTTTCTATCCAGGAACACTGGAGCGCATTTGGTGGGGCTTGGGCCGGATTTGCTTCTACCTGGAAATGCCTCAGCGCATTCGGCGCATCGCGGCTCGCGTTTGTTTCTAACTAATAACTCCTCAGCACACTTGGCGCCCACGGGCGGATTTGTTGCAGAAGGGGGCATTTTCCCTATTCAGGTTAACGGATGTTCATGATCTTGAATCCTGATCATATCCATCCGCTCGCGGCGGGTGCGATAATGAGCCCGAATTTAAAACAAAGACTGGCGGTGGACTTATGAGGGCAAGGATGTCGGCAATCGAATTCGGTATTTCCGGCAAGCTGCTGTTGGTGATTGCTTTAATGTTCGGGTTGGTCGGGCAGTTGGGCGCGCGCAGCGTTTATGCGGAGGAGGATGCGTTTGACGCGATGAGGACCAAGTGGTTTGATTTCTTGACCGGAGGCACGGGTTACGATACGCAAGATCCGGATATCGCCTTTAAGCTGAACGCGGTGAGCCAGACGAGCTGGGCATCGATGGACAAATCTTCTGGAAGAACGTTCCTATGGTCCGACATGACCAGCACGACGAACTCCTCGTATATCACCAACGCGTACGGTCGTCTGAGAGGAATGGCGCTGGCCTACCGTACCTACGGATCCAGCGTTTACGGCGACCAGGCGCTTAAGGCCGATATCGTCGGCGCCCTCGATTGGATGTATGCGAATCGCTACAACGAGAACAAGGCCGAGTACGATAACTGGTGGGACTGGGAGATCGGCACCCCGCTGCAGCTGAACGATATCGTCACCCTCATGTACGACGATCTCACGTCTACCCAGATTCAAAATTACATGAACGCCGTCGGGCATTTCTCCCCCGATCCGACGCGGGTGAACAAGCCGTTCCAATTCGTATCGACCGGCGCCAACCGCGCCTGGATGTGCATGGTCGTCGGCCTCCGGGCCGTCCTGATCAAGTCGAATACCGATCTGACCGCTGCCTCCGATGCGCTCGATCCGCTTTTCGACTATGTCACGAGCGGGGACGGCTTCTACGAGGACGGCTCCTTTATCCAGCACAATATTTACGCGTATAACGGCAGCTACGGCGCCAGTCTGCTTCAGCAGTTGGTTAACGTGCTGTATTTGCTTGACGGCTCGGACTGGGAGCCTACGTCGTCGGGCCTCGCTAACGTTTATCAGTGGGTGTACGATTCTTACGAGCCGTTCATTTACAAAGGCGCCATGATGGATATGACCAGAGGCAGGTCGATCTCGCGGAACTACGAGACGGACCATTCGGTCGGGCAAGGCATCATCGCTTCGCTCGTGCGTTTGTCTCAGGCGGCACCGACGGCCGACGCCCAGCGCTTGAAGGCGATGGTCAAGTATTGGATTCAATCCGATACGACGCTCAACTTTTTCCGCTCCGTCGATCTGAGCGTCGCTGTCCAGGCCAAGGCGATCATGGCGGATTCAGGCGTCGTGCCGAGAGGGGAGCTGACCGGCGCCAAAGTGTTCGCGGGCATGGACCAAGCCGTGACGCAGCGTCCGGGGTACGCCTTCGGCGTCAGCATGTCTTCCAGCCGGATCGGCACGTACGAATACACGAACAATGAAAATCTGAAAGGCTGGTACACGGGCGCAGGCATGACGTATTTGTACAACGACGATCTGCAGCAGTATTCGAACTTCTGGCCGACGGTCAACAAGTACCGGCTGCCGGGAACGACGGTCGACACGCGCACGAGAACGGACGGCGAAGGCGGCGGATACCTCAGCTCGAAGGCGTGGGCGGGGGGCTCCGAGCTGCTCGGCCAATACGCCGCCGCCGGCATGGATTACCAAGATTACGGAACTACGCTGACGGCCAAGAAGTCGTGGTTCATGTTCGACGACGAGATCGTCGCGCTTGGCGCCGGCATTAACAGCACCGACGGAAGAACGATCGAGACGACGGTTGAAAACCGGATGCTCAACGTAGCCAGAACGACGCAAGGCACCGATCTGACCGCGCCTGCCGCCGCGCCGGTCGGGAGCGAGCCGCTCCGCCATAAAGTGTATGCGGTTACAGACAGCGGTAACGACGGCAATGTACCCGAGAATACGTTCGACAACAACCTCGGCACCCGATGGTCCGCGTCTGGCGACGGCCAGTGGATTCAATACGACCTGGGCAAGACGCAGCAGATCGGGTATGTCGGGATCAGCTTCTATGTGCAAGCCACGCGGTACACAACCTTCGACATTGCCGTGTCCGCAGACAAGAATGCGTGGACGACCGTTTACTCCGGCAACTCGAGCGTCGTCTCTAACGACGCGATCCAAGTGTTTGACTTCCCCGACGTGTCGGCCAGATACGTGCGCATTGTCGGTCATGGCTACACCAACAACAGCGCGAACGGCGGCAATACGGGACCCTGGAACAGCATTACCGAGGTTCAGATCTACGCGCCGTGCTCGGCGGGCACTCTAATCATCCCCGCAAGCGTGGCCCCGCTTAACGTGGAATCCGCCTCCGACAGCCTGGGCTCCGCCGATCTGACGGCCATCCAGGACGGCAAGATCGGCACTTCCTGGACGGCGAGCGGCGACGGGCAGTGGCTGAAGCTGGATCTGGGCAGCGTAAAACCGGTCGGCTACGCGGGCATCGCCTTTCCGCAGGGAACCGATCGGCGCTATACGTTCGATATCGAAGTGTCCGCAGACAATTCGGTATGGAACGCCGTATATGCCGTCCCTTACCAATCTGCGCCGACGACCGAAGTAACGGCTTATGACTTTCCCGATACGAACGCCAGGTATGTAAAGCTCGTCCTGCACGGCAACGACGTCGACCTTGCCGACGCCGTATCGGAGGTGCAGCTCTATTCGCCGTCCGCGCTCGGCCCGGTGCTGGATCCGCTCCACACGACGCGCAAGGTGAAGAGCGACGAGCAGTTAATCGTGAACGGTACGGCTAAGTCGGCTGCGATTGGCTGGTCCGAGAGCATGAGCGGGGTTTCTTATGCGTACCTCGAGGGCACGGGCGGCTACTACTTCCCGCAACCGAGTAATATCAAGGGCGCGAGAGCGGTATCCGAAGGCAGCTGGAAGCAGCTGAACATAGGAGGGCCCGACACGACGTTGTCCAAAAATTACGTCACGCTGTGGCTCGACCACGGCGCCAATCCGGTGAATGAAAAGTACGCGTATGTCCTGCTGCCGAACAAGACGGCCTCGCAGACCGCGGCGTACAGCGCGAATCCGAATACGGAGATTCTCGTCAACAACCCGAACACCCAGGCGGTCAAGGAGAAGGGGCTCGGTATCATCGGAGCTAACTTCTGGGCGCCCAGCACCTTCAGTTTCCTGACGGCCTCCAATCCTTCTTCGCTCATGCTGAAGGATCAGTCCGGCACGCTCGATGTCGGCGTATCCGATCCGACGCATCTGCAGAACAAGGTAACGTTCGAGATTCATAAGTCGGGTCTGTCCGTCGTGTCGAAGGACGCTTCGGTTACGGTGCTCCAGCTCGCCCCGACGATCAAGTTCGAAGTCGACACAAGCGTCAAAGACGGCGTCACCCATCACGTCAAATTCCAATACAATCCCGCTGTGAACGTGCCGCTGCCGACGCCGACGCCCGACCCGACGGTGACCAGCGCCACCGTCAAGGACGATATGAACGACTATTCGAACATGTACGCGCACAGCCCGAATCTCTTTTTTAACACGTCCAACGCATCTTACTTTGCCGGCGATGCCTCCAGGCTGGCCCGGACGGCCAACTCGAACGAATACGTTGTCTACAAGGCGGCGGCCGGCATGGATCTGAAGCAGTTCACCGCCAAGACCTGGTTCTGGCCGAGCGAGACGATCGACGACTTCCAGTTCTATACGTCGCCGGACAATACGACTTATACGCCCTTTACGCCAGGCAAGACCGCGCCGTCAGGCAACTGGTCCGGGGTGGATTACAGCGGCACGCTCCCTGTAGGCACGCAGTATTTGAAGATCGTGTTTGCCCACAGCACGACGAACGTGTGGAATCCGCAGATCGGCAGCGTCGAGCTGAAGAGCGCGGTCCCTGCCCCTACCGTCGCGAACGTGACCGATACGATGAACGACTTCACCAAGATGTTCGCGCACAGCGCGCAGCTGTCCTTCGATTCGTCGAACGCGGCGACCTTCGGTGGAGATACCTCGCGGCTCCAGCGGAAGACGAACACCAACGAATACGTCGTCTACAAAGCGGCAGCCGGCATGGATCTGAAGCAATTCGCCGCCAAGGCCTGGTTCTGGCCGTACGAGACCGCGGGCGACTTCCAATTTTACGTGTCTGCGGATAACGTGACTTATGCGGCGTTCACCCCCGCTAAAGCAACCGTGACGGGCTCCTGGAACAAGGTGGACTATAGCGGCACGCTCCCGGCGGGCACGCAGTACCTGAAGATCGTCTTTCCGATTACCGCCGCGCAGACCTGGAATCCGCAGATCGGCAGCGTCGAGCTGGAGAGCCGGGCAATCTGATTAAGAGATGTTCATGAACTTGAATACCGATCATTCCTATCCCGCGGCGCGGATGGAATAATGAAGTAGGAAAGAGTCGTAGACGAGGGGGAGCTCCATGAAACGATATTCAAAAGCATGGTCGGCCATGCTGGGCAGCATGCTGGCCGTGAGCGTCATCGCCGGGTGCAGCGGCGGCAACAACGAGCCGTCGGCAGCTTCGGGCGAATCGAGCAAGCAGCCGTCCGCGACGGCAAGCGCGGAAGCCTCGGTCCAGCCAAGCGCGTCGGCGTCCGCATCGGCGCAGGCCGAGCCGCAGCCGAACGACCGCACGAAGTTCGATCCGCCCGTGACGATCACCGGCGCGATCGCGCTGAAGGCGTCGGATAAGCTGCGCAACGGCGACACGCCGGAGAACAACCCGGTCTCCCGCTGGTTCAAGGACAACCTGGGCATCGTCACCAAGTATCAATGGGTCGTGACGGATCAGGCGGATGCGCTTGGCACGAAGGTGCGGCTCGCGATGACGAGCGGCGAGCAGCTGCCGGACGTCCTGTCGGCATCGGGCACGCTGTTCGAGGATCTGGTCGCCTCCGGCAAGATCCAGCCGATCGACGAGGCGTTCGAGAAGTACGCGACGGCCAGAGTCAAAGAGGCATACGCCAAAAACCCGCAGGTCATGGCGACCGTCATGCGCAACGGGAAAATGTACGGCTTGCCCGATCTGTCCAACGGCTTCGTAGGCGACACGGTCATGTGGGTACGGCAGGATTGGCTCGACAAGCTGAGCCTGAAGGCGCCGACCAACGTCGAGGAATACGAAAAAGTGCTGGATGCCTTCACGAACCAGGATCCCGACGGCAACGGCAAGAAGGACACCTACGGCATGGCGCTCGGCGGCAACACCGGGTACCATCATCCGACGGCCAACTACATGGCGGACGCGATGTTCGTGTTCGGCCAGCACCAGCCTTACTTCTGGCTGAAGGGGGATGACGGCCAGCTGCACTATGGCTCCGTCGATCCGGTAGTCAAGGACGGCCTCGTCAAGCTGGGCGATTGGTCCGCCAAAGGCTTCCTGAGCCCGGACTTCGGCACGCAGGACGCCACGAAGGCGATGGCCGACTTCACCTCGGGCAAAGCCGGCATCGTCTTCGCGCCGGGTTGGGCGGGCGGTTGGCCGATCGGCACGGCCATCGCCGACGCCGAGAAGAAAAACGAGAAGCTGTCGATCAAGCCGTACCCGATTCCGTCCGGCGTAGACGGGCAGGTCGGCCGTCAAGCCTCGCCGCCGACCTATACGACTTATGTATTCCGCGCAGGATTCGAGCATATGGATGCCATTTTCAAGTACTGGGATACGCTTTATAGCTGTTCCCTCGAAGACGAAGCGTGCCCGTTCGGCGCCGGCAAGGGCGAGGGCTACGACTACGTCATGAAGGACGGCAAGCCGGACTGGACGGTGCCGGAGGGAACGATCGACCTCGGCCGGTACATGCTGATGTCGCCTGGCACGACGCCGCCCAACGTCATGGACGGACCGAACATCTACCAGCGCGTGGCGGCAGGCTCGCTCAACAATATTTTCGAGCAGAAGCTGGCGGCCAGCAATGGTCCGCTCACGGTAGAGGGATTCGCGACCGCCTTCCAGCAGCAGAGCTCGGACGTGCCAAACGGCTTCCTGGGCGCGAACACGAAGACGATGATCGAGAAGTGGGAGCAGCTGTCGACGCTCGAAGAGCAAGCCTACTTGCAGATCATCTACGGCAAGGCCAAACCGGACTACTTTGATTCCTTCGTCAAGCAATGGAACGATCAGGGAGGCGCGCAGATCACCGCCGAGGTGAACGAGCAGGTCGCCGCCTCCAAGTAAGCGCGTCGGATCATAAGCAAGACAAGCGCGAACGCGGAGCTGCAAGCCGGAATTTTATGCTCCGCGTTCGCTTTCTTTTACAGAAAGGAAAGAGATAGGGGATTGGATGATGAGAACTGAAGCGATTGATTCGAAAAGGCGGAAAGGCGCGTTAAATCTCAGGAAAAACTGGGCGCTGCACTTGTTTCTGCTGCCGTCGGTCGTGCTGCTGTTTATTTTCAATTATATTCCGATGGCCGGACTCGCCATCGGCTTCGAGGATTTCAAGCCTTGGCTGGGAATCTTCCGTTCCCCCTGGGCGGGCTTCAAGCACTTCCATTTCATGTTCAACGACCCCACGGCCATTCAAGTCATTTGGAACACGTTCGTCATTGCGACGCTAAAGATCGCGATCGGCGCGGTTACGCCCTTCGTCTTTGCCCTGCTCCTCAATGGCGTTAAAAATATGCTCTTCAAACGTACGGTTCAGTCGCTCGTCTATCTGCCTCACTTTCTCAATTGGGTCATTCTCGGCGGCATTTTGACGGATCTGCTGTCTACGGACGGACTGATCAATCAGTTCCTGCAGTCGCTCGGCCTTGATCGCGTATTCTTCCTCGGGGACGGTGACTGGTTCCGCGTCACGCTCATTACGAGCGATATCTGGAAGGAGTTCGGCTTCGGCACGATCGTCTATCTGGCGGCGATGGCCGGCATTAATCCGAATTTATACGAGGCCGCGGATATGGACGGCGCGACCGGCTTCCAGAAAACCCGGCACATCACGGTGCCGTCGATCCTTCCGATCGCCGTCGTGATCGTGACCCTGTCCTTGGGCAACGTTTTGAACGCCGGCTTCGATCAGGTGTTCAACATGTACAATCCGCTCGTGTACCAGAAGGGCGATATCATCGATACCTACGTTTATCGCGTCGGGCTGATTCAAGGATCTTACAGCCTCGCGACCGCCGTCGGCTTTTTCAAGTCCGTCATCGGCTTCGTGCTGATCGCCGTCACTTACAAGTTGGCGACGAAGTACGCCAATTACCGAATTTTCTAAGGGGAACCGGCCATGTATAAAATATCGTTATCCTATCGCCTGTTCAATGCGGCGAACGTCGTCTTCCTGGCCGTCACCGCGCTGCTCTGCGTGCTGCCGATGGTTCACGTGCTCGCGGTATCGCTCAGCTCGGATCATGCCACGTCCTCGTACCTGGTCAAGTTCTGGCCGATCGGCTTTAACTTAGCCTCCTACGAGAAGGCGATGAACAGCAACAGCTTCCTGATCGCCTTTCAGATGAGCGTGCTCAGGACGATCGCGGGTACGGCGCTCACGATGTTCCTGACGCTGCTCGCCGCCTACTCGATGTCCAAGGACGACAGCGTCTTTCGGGGCCGATCCGTATACGCCTGGTATTTCGTCATCACGATGCTGTTCCATGGCGGACTGATCCCGACGTACCTGGTCGTCCAGAAGCTGCATTTGACCAATTCCCTGCTGGCGCTGATCCTCCCGGTAGCGGTCAATGTGTTCAATGTCGTGCTGATGATGAATTTCTTGCGCGGCATTCCGAAGGAGCTCGAAGAGGCGGCCATGATCGACGGCGCCGGGCACTTCCGGATTCTATTCGTCCTGTTCCTGCCCATCTCGCTGCCTTCGATCGCCACGCTATCCTTGTTCACGATGGTCTTTCACTGGAACGCCTGGTTCGACGGCATGATCTACATGAATAAAGCGGAGCTGTTCCCGCTGGCCACCTTCCTGCAGGCGCTGGTCGCGAGCTTCGACTATACGAAGATCGGTCTCAATCCCGCCGATCTGGAGAATCTATCCGAACGCTCGCTCAAGTCGGCGCTTATCTTCATCGGCACGGTGCCGATCCTGCTCGTCTATCCGTTTCTCCAACGCTACTTCGTGCAAGGCATGACGCTCGGCTCCGTCAAAGAATAGGCAAAAAATAGTATAATACCGGTAAGTCTATCGAATACGCTCATGGGAGAGACCCGATGAACGTCATCACCAAGGTCATTATGCTGCTGATCGCCATCCTGCTGCCGGTGGTCGGGTTATACGCCTATTCTTACAAGCAGAGCGTGCACGTCATCGAGGAACAGATCAACACGAGGAACGAGGACAAGCTCACCTATTTCCTCAACCAGATCGACAGCCTCATGGATCAGAACATGCTGTTTGCCGCGCTTGCGGCAAAGGATCCGGAGATCCGGAGCGTCGCCTTCGGCGAATTGCCGGCAGACGGCTACGACCGCTACAATACGATCGAGTCGATCGCGGGCAAGCTCAATTTGTTCAGTCTAACGAATCAGGTCATGAACCGGATCACGATTTATTTTCCGAAGCACGATCTATCGCTGTCCACGCAGTCGTCCGAAGCGTTCGACGGGGAGGCGTTCGTTCGATCGTATTCGCCTGCCTGGCAGTTGAACGATATCGACGAAGCGGGGGTCAGCATGACCGCTTTTTCCCGCTATTTCGTCTACCCGATGCTGCATGACCCTGACGAGATTATGAAGTCGGACTTTATTATTCGCGTGGACTTTCCGGTGCAGAACATTACGAACCTGCTGGACGGCTTTAAGCAGGGCGGGGAGAGCGATTTCCTTTTTTACCGGGGACCGGATCAAGCCGTCTACAGCAGCACTGCGAACAAGGAACGGATCGGGCGGCTGCTGGCGTCGTATTCGCCGGACCCCTCCAAGTCGGGCCATTCCTATCACGATATCGCGAAGCTGGATGGCCAGTCCTATCTCATTTACGTGAAGACCTCGCAGAAGCTGGGCTGGAGCCTGATCGACATCGAACCGCTCGACGAGATTTTGCAGCCGGTCGTCCGCAATCGCAATCTGTTCTACGTCATCATGTTCCTGCTCGTGCTGCTCGGGCTGGCCTCCGCGCTGCTGCTGCATTATCACATCCGGGTGCCGATCGCGATCCTGATCCGCAGCGCCGAGCAGATCAAGAACAAGAACTTCGCCTACAGGATCCGCAGCGTGCGGCGCAATGAGTTCCAGCAGCTTTTCGATTCGTTCAACGGCATGGCGACGGAGATCGATCACCTGCTCGGACGGGTGTACGCCGAGGAGATCCGTTCCAGGGAAGCCATGATGAAGCAGCTCCAATCGCAGATCAATCCTCATTTTCTCTACAACTGCCTGGCTTATATCGTGAACATGGCGAAGATGCGTCAGCATGAATCGGTCATCGCGATGGCGCATAATCTGGGCGACTATTACAAATACACGACCCGCAACGAGACGCTGGTCTCCACGCTGCGGTCGGAGATGGAGCTGGCCCGGAGCTACATGGACATTATGAGCTCCCAGCTCGACAAGTTCGTCTATGCAATCGACATTCCGCAGGACATGCTTGCACTGCCGATCCCCAGACTGCTGATCCAGCCGATCATCGAGAACGCCATCGTGCACGGCCTCGAAGAGCGCATGGAAGACGGCCTCATCGTCATTGCGGGCACGGCGGACGAACGGGAGTACCGTCTCGTCGTCGAAGACAACGGGTCGGGATTGTCGCCGGAGGCGCTATCCGAGCTGCGCCGGCGCATCGACTCGGACACCAACGATTCCGGGCACACGGGCTTGTGGAACGTGAATCATCGTTTGCGCTATTTCTTCGGCGGCGGCGCGGGCATGCGGATCGCGCATTCGGCCATGGGCGGTCTCCGGATCGAACTGTACTGGCATTCGGCGGAAAGGGAGTGAAGCGAGCGTGTACACGGTGTTGATCGTCGACGATCACAAGCATCAAGTCGATACGATGGCCGCGACCCTGCCCTGGGACCGTTATGACATCACGACGATTTATCGCGCGTACGGGGGTACAAGCGCAATAGACATTATCGACGCGCATCCCGTCGATATCATGATCACGGACATCCGTATGCCCGGCACCTCGGGCCTCGAGCTGATCCAGTACGCGAACGAGCGCGGCAAAAACGTCGATTGCATCCTGCTGACCGGCTATGCCGAATTCGAATACGCCAAGAAGGCCGTTGAGGTGCACGCCATCGAATACTTCATCAAGCCGGTCCGCGACGAAGTGCTCATGGAGGCGATCGGAAAAATCGTGGCCAAGCGCCGGCACGAGCGTCAGCATCATCAAAATTACGCTTACGCCGCATCGATCGTACATCGGAACCTGCCGCTGCTCCGGGAGAATCTGCTGCTCGAGCTTTTGCAGGAGCCAGAGTCGGCGTCCGGCGGAAAACTGGACGAGAAGCTTGCGATGTACCGAATTCCGTTTGCGCGGGGAGATGCCGTCAAGCTGCTCGCGATCAAGTTCGATCCGGCTTTTTACGAGACGTACAGCCAGGCTGACATGAAGCTATTCAAGTTCGCCGTCATGAATATGGCGGAGGAGCAATTCTCGGAGCGCTTTCTGATCTGGCCGAGCCAAGCCCACCAAGATCACCTTGTCTTGCTGATCAAGCCTGCGGCGGAAGGGGGCGAGACGCAGCAGGGATGGGATGCCGAAAACGACGCATTGCTGGAAGAGCTGGCAGCCAAGTTGTTGGCCAACGCGGAGCGGTATCTTAAACGAAACATCGGGCTGTTTATCTCGGATCCGGTCCTTTTTCCCGCTGCGCTCCACCAGGCTTACGTTTCCGTGAACGCCATGCTGCTCAAGGCGGCGAAGCGGCAGAGCGGCATCCTGTCCAAGCCGACGGCCGGCACGGACCGGGAGTTGAAGCCGTTAACCGCGCTCTACCGGCAGCCGATGCTGATCCAGCTGATGAACGCGGGCAACCGGGACCGGGTGAACGACAAGCTGGACGCCATCTTCCAGGAGCTGGCTTCCGAGCATGCCGATTCCCCCGCGCATACGCGCGAAGCTTATCTGCACCTGCTGAGCGCCTTCACCTACCTGGCTCATAAGAAAGGCAAGCTGTTGGAGGATCTCGTGAGTCCGGCATCCGTCCGCGCGGAGCGCACGGCGATCCATTCGGCCAAGCTCCTGGACGCGTGGAGCCGCGTCATTCTCGACGCGCTGTTCGGGCATGAACCGGCGAAGATCGAAGACAATCATCGCCTGCTCGTGCAGAAAGTGCATGCCTTCGTCGAGCTTAATCTGAACAAGGACGTCACGCTGCAGTCGATCGGAGACTTCGTCTACCTGAACGCGATCTATCTGTCTCAGATCTATAAGGATATTACAGGAGAGAATTTAAGCGATTATATTTTGCGCGCCCGAATGGAAAAGGCGAAGATGCTGCTCGAGGGCACCTCGCTGCGCATTTACGAAATCACGGAGCAGGTCGGCTATCAGAGCCCGCAGCACTTCATCCGGAGGTTCAAGAGCTATTACGGCGTGACGCCGGAGTTCTATCGGAAGAGTTAGCGCAAGGAGGTAAGGGTGTAAGGTAGGGAAACGGATGAGATCGTTTCATTCCCGCCGACCGACGCAGTACGCGCCGGTCGGTTTCGTGTTTGGATCGGTTACCGAACGCTCCCTTTCGCCTCGGCTTCGATCGCTGCCTTCATTACCTGGGACCCGCGGTCGACGCGCGCCTGGATCTCGGCGGCCAGATCGTCCGGCAGAAAGTCCGTCGTCCATACGAGCAGGGCGCCGCCGCCTTCTTGCGGAAACACCTGGAACGAAGCGTGGTGATGCAGCAGCGGGGTCTGGCTCTCGACGACGGCATAAGCCATGCGGCGCGCCTGATCGTCGACGGACACGATATATTCGCGCACGACGTTGCCGCCCAGCATCGTCAGCGTCCGTTCATGACCGTTCATTCGCGTATCCTCCGTATACCTGGGAACAAGGCGGCGATGGACGGCTCCGACGTCGCGGACGGCGTCCCATACCTGTTCTGGCGTAGCATCGATAAGGATCTCCTTGCGAATCGTTGGCAAATGATCACGCTCCTTGCGTCCCATTATATAGAAGACGGGAAACATTTCAACCAAATACGGAAATCGATCATGTCGTCTCACTCTCCCTGCTGTCACACTGGGATCAGCCGACTCCTCCTATTCCGCTGCCGCGACGACCCGTCGGCATTCCACGAATCGAAGGGAGAAGATTGATGAAGTTGACACGCAAGGCCAGAAGCAGGTTGCTCGCCGGTCTCTGTCTGCTCCTCTCGCTCATGCCCTCCGCTTTTGCTTTCCCGCACCCGGCTTCCGCAACCGCCGTACACACCGTCACGATCAACCCGAATACCGTCGTCCAATCCGATTACAAGGGCGTCGGCGTCAACATCATTCCGAGCGCGCTCATGGCGAAGTCCAGGGAGCATGGGTACACGACCGCGCATTGGGAAATGGACAAAGAGCGCATCCTGGCGATGAAGCCGAAGGTGGCCCGCGTCTGGTTTCAGATCGACTGGATGGAGCCGTCCAAAGGGTCTTACTCCTGGGACAATCTGAAGATGCAGGCGTTTTACCAGTACCTCGACGTCCTGAAGAGCGCGGGGACCGAGGTCGAACTGAACTTTGGCTGGAAAAACGGCTCGACCATCCACAGCTGGTTTCCCATCGCCGGCAGTACGACGCCGTACGAGAGCGCGCCGGCGGACCTGGACGCGTTCGCCGCCTCGGCTTCGGCCGCCTTGCAGCAGCTGATCTCGGTCAGAGGCTACACGAACATCAAGTACATGACGTTTTACAATGAGCCCAATGGCTCGTGGGACTTCGAAGCGCCGGGCGACCAGAAGCTTTACTACGCGAATATGGTCAAAAAGGTGCATGACCGGCTCGTCGCCGACGGCCGCCGCAGCCTGGTCAAGCTGTGGGGACCGGAGGAGACGGGGGCGCCGGACTGGACGCAATATATGAAAACGAACATCGACAGCTATCTCGACGGCTACAGCTTCCACGTCTATGGCGAGCCGTATGCGACGCTCAGCACGGCCATCTCGGCCCGCACGTCGGTCGTCGGCTCCAAGCCGGTGTACCTGACCGAATTCGGCTGGGCGGGCGACAACGACAGCGGCTGGGACTCCGGCTATGCCAACACCGTCATCAAGTCGGCCAACGAAGGCGTGAACGGCGCGCTGGTCTGGCAGCTGAACGGCGGCTACTCGACCGATCCCGACGGCAGCACGAACGGCAACTACGACCTTTACGACGCGTTGTACACGGGATTGACGCCCAAAAAAGCATTTTACGCCGCCGGGCTGCTCGCGCGTTACATTCCGGCGCACAGTTCGGTCGTCTCCGTCAGCACCGGCTCCACCGACATTCGGGCTGCCGCCTTCAAGACGAGCGGCGGCGACTACACGATCGTGCTGGAGACGAAGGCCGGCACCGATCGCAGCGTCACGTTCAACTTCAGCGGCGTCAACGTCGGCAAGACATTCCGTAAGCACGTCTACCAGGACACGGTCGCGCTGAACGCCAATGCCACGATCCCGAAGTCCGTCGCGAGCTTCGCCGCGGGCACCTCGTTCACCGATGGCGCGATCGACGCGAACTACAACGTAATCGTCTACACCACGCTGCCGGCGCAGACGCAGGTGGAGGTGTCGCCGGTCAATTCGACCGTGACGGCGGGACAGTCCGCCACGTTGGCCGCCAGCGTCGTCGACAACACCGGCGGCGTGACCTGGAGCGTCGTCGGCAGCGGCAACGGCACGATCACGAGCGGCGGCGTGTATACCGCACCGCGCGTCATAAGCAGCAAGCTGGTCGCCGTGAAAGCGGCCAGTACGGCCGATCCGTCGAGCTACGGCATCGCGCTCGTCCGGGTGAATCCGGACGGCTCCGCGCAGCCCGCCAACGCCGGATTCGAATCGCCCGCCACGACGGGAACCGTCGTCGGTCCGACGACCGCCGGCTGGACGTTCAACTCGCGGGCGGGCATCCAGCGCAACGGCAGCGTCTTCGGCGCGCTGGACTATGCGCCCGAGGGGCTGCAGACCGCCTACCTGAAGACGGACGGCGGCGTGGCGGGCGAGTTCAGCCAGAATCTGACGCTGGCTGCGGGGAGCTACACGCTGAGCTTCAAAGCGGCTCAGCGCGCGAGCTACGGCGGCGCCCAGTCGTTTAACGTCCTGGTCGACGGCGCGGTCGTCGGTTCGTTCACGCCTTCCTCGGGCGCGTTTGCGCCCTATACGACGGGCGCTTTCACCGTGTCCGCAGGGAGCCGCGCGATCAAGTTCGCCGCCACGACGACCGCCGGGGACAATACCGCATTCATCGACGAAGTGATGCTGAACCCGGCTGCCGTAGTTCCGGTCACGGGTGCCGGCTTCGAGACGCCGTCCGTCGCCGCCGCGTCGACCAAGACGGCTTGGGGCCCGGCCACCTACGGCGGCTGGGCGTTCAACAGCCGCGCCGGCATCCAGTACAACGGCAGCGTGCTGGGCCCGTCCGCCGTTGCGCCCGAAGGCGTGCAGACCGCTTATCTGAAAACGGACGGCGGCGTGCCGGGCGAGTTCAGCCAGAGCGTGACGTTCCCGTCGGCCGGCACGTACAAGGTAACCTTCAAGGCGGCGCAGCGCACGAGCTTCGGCGGCGTCCAGTCGTTTAACGTCCTGTACGACGGCACCGTCATCGGCTCCTTTACGACGACCTCGGGCGCGTACGTATCGTTCGCCACCGTCAACTTCGCGGCGACCGCCGGCAGCCACGCGATCAAGTTCCTGGCCACGACGACGACCGGGGACAACACGGCCTTCATCGACGACGTCGCGATTACCGCGGCGTGATGCCGGACTGGGGCCAAGTAGTGATCCAGGTCGACACATCCTGCTCGTCGGTGCCATTCCCCGGCGAAGTGTTGATCTAGGTCAACACATTGGGCTTGATGGCGCCGCGCTCCGACTAAGTGTGGATCTAAGTCGACACATTGGGCTCGTCGCTGCCGTGCCTCGACGAAGTGTGGATCTAAATCAACACATTGTGCTCGTCGGTGCCGTGCCTCGACGAAGTGTGTATCTAAATCAACACATTGTGCTCGTCGGTGCCGCGCCCTCGTCCAACCGTCTCAATCTGCCCCATAAGGCCCTAAACCTTCTTCGTCGAGTTGCGATTGTTCAGCAGCTATTTGAACGGGCGTCCTCAGTGCCATGTTGACCATCCTTTATAGGCATAAGAAAAGCCACCCAAACGGTGGCATGAAATGGTAATATATGGTTTGTTCTGCTCGCCTAGACGGGGTAGTCCGCCTCCAGATCGGAGGTGAGGCTATGACATTTTCTTTTCAGGAAGTAATGCTGCTTGGTATGTTCGTCCTGGCATTGCTTACTTACTTGAATAAAGAAAATAACCCGTCCAGGTTCTCGCCATAGCGCGGGTTATTTCATCGGTCGCTCGACTGGAGGTAACCCCGTCAAAGCAGTTGTGCAGGAAGTCGGTGTTTGGCGCACCGGCTTCTTTTATCATACCCGCTTTAGACGTCAACCATTTTATACCGCGTTAGCTATTGTCCTAGAGCAGCACTTGAAGCCCTGCTGCGCCGCAAACCGCCCAACTACTGCCGTAGAGCAGTACTTAGCTCTATATGGCATCCCAATCCTGCAAAGTACTGCCGTAGAGCAGTACTTGAAGCCCTGCTGCGCCGCAAACCGCCCAAGTACTGCCGTAGAGCAGTACTTGAAGCCCTGCTGCGCCGCAAACTGCCCAACTACTGCCGTAGAGCAGTACTTGAAGCCCTGCTGCGCCGCAAACCGCCCAACTGCTGCCGTAGAGCAGTACTTAGCTCTATATGGCATCCCAATCCTGCAAAGTACTGCCGAAGAGCAGCACATGTGAAGCGCCCCCCGCGCCATGCCCCGGCCAACTACTGCTGTAGAGCAGCACTTGGCGCCTTGTATCCCCCTGCCCCGGCCAACTAATTGACCGACGCTCGTACTTCGCACGCCGCAGAAGCCTCTACCACTAGAGAATCTCCCCAAGGTCATATTCTGACCCCGAGAGTCACTTTCTTTTGACACATATCATTCATGTGTATACAATTGTATACATAAAGGAGCGTGTGTATAGATGCGTGACCATAGAGGAAGAGGCGACAGAGACCGCGAGGGCGGTCATAAGGGGAGGCACCATCACGGCGCGAAGACGTTTCGCCGCGGGCGGGCGCTGGAGTTTTGGCAGATGCTCGACGTTAAGCGCAAGACGCTGAGACAGCAGCTGGAAGCGCCGGAATACCGGGAGATCAAGACGATCCTGCTCGGCGAGCTCAAGGCGATCGAGCAGATTATCGACGAGTACACCAGGCATTTCGAGCTGCATCGGGCCGATGAGGAGGCGGACTCGCACGGGGAATCTCCCGTTGAATCGTCCGGGGACTTACCCGGGGACTTGACCGCGGACCCATCCGCGGACTCTCCGGCGGACCGGGCGGCGCAGGAGACCGAAGAAGGGGGAGCCTGAACCGATGTGGGGCTTAAGGGCGTATTTTAAACCTTACTGGAAATTCCTCATTCTCGGCCCGCTGTTCATGATTTTCGAGGTCTTCTTCGATCTGCTCCAGCCCAGGCTGGCCGCGCACATCGTCAACTTCGGCATCGTGGACCGCGACTTCAGCGTTATTGAACGAACGGGTTTCCTCATGGTCGGGGTGGCGCTGCTATCGCTCATCACCGGCGTCGGATGCAACCTTTTCGCGAGCCGCGCTTCGCAGAACTTCGGCGCCGACGTGCGGGAGGCGCTTTTCACCAAGGTGCAGGCGTTTTCGTTCGACAACATGGATGCGTTCAAGTCTGGAACGCTCATCACGCGCATGACGAGCGACGTCGTGCAGGTGCAGAACCTGCTGCAGATGGCGCTGCAGGGCATGGTCCGGGCGCCGAGCCTGCTCATCGGGAGCGTCGTAATGGCCTTGCTCATGAATCTGCGGCTGGGCCTCATCCTTCTGGGCACGTTGATCGTGCTGGTCGCCGCGCTTGTCGTGCTGATCCGCTTTTCCAATCCGTTGTTTGCTGGCGTTCAAGCCAGGCTGGATGCCGTGAATACGCGCATTCAGGAAAATCTGGCCGGCATTCGCGTCGTCAAAGCTTTCGTCCGAACCGATTACGAGATGAAACGCTTCCGGGAGGTCAACGAGGATTATACGGCGATCTCCATCCGGGCGGCACGCTTCATTGCGCTGAATGCGCCCATCGTAACGCTCATTATGAACGCATGCATGGTCGCAGTGCTGTTGTACGGCGGCGACCTGGTATCGATCGGTTCTGTTCAGGCGGGAGACCTGGTGGCCTTCGTCAACTATGTCGTACAGGTGCTGTCTTCCCTGCTCATGGTGAGCGGGCTGCTGATGAACGTGTCCCAGGCTAACGTGTCCGCGCGGCGCATCGGCGAGGTGCTGACGACACAGCCTCATATTGAAGGCAAGGTACGCGAAGCCGTGGACCCGATCCCGGCCACGCGCGTGGAATTCGCGCAAGTCTCTTTTTCCTACGACGGCTCGAGCGATCCCAAGGACCTGGTCCTGCGGGACATCGATATCGAAGCCGGCCGCGGAGACACCGTCGCCATCATCGGAGCCACGGGGGCGGGCAAGTCGACGCTTGTCCAGCTGATTCCGCGGCTGTACGACGTCACGTCCGGCGCCGTCCGGATCGACGGCAAGGATATCCGCGAGCTGCCGCTGACCGGGCTTCGCCGCCGGATCGGGATCATCCTGCAGGAGTCGTTCCTGTTCACGGGGACGATCCGCGACAACATCGCCTTCGGCAAGCCCGACGCGACGCAAGCGGAGATCGAGGCAGCCGCGAAAATCGCGCAAGCGCACGACTTTATCGCCAAGCTGCCGGACGGCTATGACACGCAGCTGGGCCAGAAAGGCGTTAACCTGTCGGGCGGGCAGAAGCAGCGCCTCTCGATCGCCCGGACGCTGCTGGTGAAGCCGCCGATTCTCATCATGGACGACAGCACGAGCGCGCTGGATCTCGGCACGGAGCGCCGGCTCCGCACGGCTCTGCAGGAAGTGATGAAGGACACGATCACGTTTCTCATCGCGCAGCGGATCTCGTCGGTCATCGAGGCGCGGCGCATTATCGTGCTGGACGACGGCGCGATCGTAGGCAGCGGCACGCACGCGCAGCTGATGGCCGAGTGCGAGGTCTATCAGGATATCTACAGGTCTCAATTCGGCAAGTTGGAGGTGTCTTGATGGCGGGCAGCGACTCCAATCCGTCTAACGCGAATGCGAACAAGGCCCCGTCGAATATCGATCAAATGGGCTTCCGCGCGGGACCGGGCCCGCGGCCGGGCGAGGTGCCGAAGGTACGGTCGAAGGATACCGCAGGCACGCTGCGGCGAATCGGCAGCTACCTGAAGCTTCAGCGGAGCACGCTCGTATGGGTCGTCGCCTGTACCGTTTTAACGACGCTGTTCTCGCTGCTGGGCCCTTATCTGATCGGCAAAATGTTCGACGATTATATCGTGAAACGTCAATACTACGGGATGTTCCGCATGGGCATGATCCTGTTCGGGGTGTACGTGCTGGGCGCGATCTTCACCTGGATTCAGCAGTACATGGCGTCGAGTCTGTCGCAAAATACCGTGCGGGATATGCGCAGCGACCTGTTCGAGCAATACCAGCGCCTGCCGGTGCCGTTCTTCGACCGCAAGACGCATGGCGAGCTGATGAGCCGGGCCGTCAACGATATCGCCAATGTGTCCAACACGCTGAACCAGACCGTCGTCCAGCTCATCGCCAGCGTGCTCATGCTCGTGGGCAGCGTCGTCATGATGCTCAGCCTGAGCGTGTGGATGACGCTGATTACCGTTTTGACGGTGCCGCTTATCGTTTTCATCACCAAAAAGGTCACGAAGTACACGCGCCGCTACTTCACGGAGCAGCAGAAGCAGCTTGGGGAAGTGAACGGCTTCGTGCAGGAGAGCATCTCGGGTCTGAAGGTTGTGAAGACGTTCGGCAACGAGGCGCGATCGATCGAGCGGTTCCGCGAGATCAACGAGCGGCTGCGTGCGGTCGGCATCAAGGCGCAAAGTCTGTCCGGCTCGATGGGGCCGATGATGAATACGATGCGGAATCTGACGTTTCTTATCATCGCGGTATTCGGCGGCGTATTCGCTTATCACGATCTCATCACGATCGGCGTCATCGTCAGTTTCCTGAACTATTCCAACCAATTCAGCCAGCCGATCAACCAGCTTGCCAATCAGTACAATCTGTTCCAGTCGGCGGTCGCGGGCGCGGAGCGCGTCTTCGAGGTGCTGGATCTGGAACCGGAAACCGCGCACGAGCCGGCAGCCGCAACGAGCCGTCCGATCAGGGGCGACGTCGTGTTCGACCGGGTGGACTTCAGCTACAAACCGGAGGTGCCGGTGCTGAAGCAGGTGTCCCTGCACGCCGAGCCCGGGCAGACGATCGCGCTCGTCGGTCCTACGGGAGCCGGCAAGACGACGATCATCAATCTGCTGACGCGGTTCTACGATATTCAGTCCGGCCGGATTCTGATCGACGGGCAGGAGATCCGAGAGCTCGACAAGGAGGCGCTGAGAGCGCAGATCGGGCTCGTGCTGCAGGACGCGTACGTCTTTTCCGGGACGATCCGGGACAATATCCGATACGGCCGTCTGGAGGCCTCAGATCAAGAGGTGGAGGCAGCGGCCCGGCATGTGGGCGCCGACGCCTTTATCCGCAAGCTGCATGACGGCTACGACACGTACCTGAACGCCGAGGGCGGCAATCTGAGCCAGGGACAGCGTCAGTTGTTGACGATCGCCCGCGCCGTATTGGCGAATCCCGCGATTCTGATCCTGGACGAGGCGACGAGCAGCGTGGATACGCGGACGGAGCTTCACATTCAAGAAGCGATGAAGCTCTTGATGCAGGGGAGAACGAGCTTCGTCATCGCCCACCGGCTCAGCACGATCCAGGAGGCGGACGCGATTCTGGTCATCCAGGGCGGCGAGATCGTCGAGCGGGGCACGCACGCGGAGCTTTTACGGCGGAAAGGGTTCTATGCGGACATGTACAACAATCAGTTCGCGCACACCCAAGTGAGTTGATGTTATGAAAAAAAGCCGGGCGCTGCACTCTCATGGGAGGAGCTGGCCCGGCTTTTGCTGTGCGTCGGTACTGCGTCTCGCTCAGACCTCGCCCGTTCCGGCGAGTCCGCTCAACCTTCCGATGGCCGCCTGCGCCTCCGCGACCGTTCTGCCGATGAGATCCGCAGCCGTCTGCTCCGTCGCCAGCCGGAGGCCTTGCCCTGCCCAGAGGGACATGAACGAAGGATCGTTCGCTTGAGCCGCCGCCTGGCGAATGTCTCTCGTCAGCGCATTTTGAATCGGATAGTCGGGGATTGCCCCCGGGTAGGCCTTCATGTCCCGCATAAAATCCGTGCGAATGCCGCGCGCCGCTTTGCCTGAATAGACATCCGTAATTGCCGTGGCGTCTTCGGCGGACGACAGGACCAGCCGCTTGTGCGCCGCGTGGGCGCCGCTCTCCGGGCTCGCCAGAAACGCGGTGCCCATCTGCACGGCCGATGCGCCAAGCGCCAGGCTCGCCGCGAGTCCGCGCCCGTCCATGATGCCGCCCGATGCGATCACCGGCACCGACACGCGGTCCGCGAGCTGGGGCACGAGCGCCAGCGTGCCGACCAAGGCGTCCGCGGCTTCGCTCAGGAAGGTGCCGCGATGCCCGCCGGCCTCGCTACCTTGGGCCACGACCGCGTCCGCCCCGGCCGCCTCCAGACGGATACCTTCCTCGACTGTCGTCGCCGTGCCGACGATGAAGATCCCGCGCCGCTTCATCTCCTCGATTGCTTCCGCAGGCGGAATGCCGAAGGTGAAGCTGAATACCGGCACCTCTTCCTCCAGCAGCACCTGCACCTGATCCTCGAACGAGGGCGCATACGCAGCAATCGAGGGGCTCGTCTCGATGCCAAGCCTCTCCCGATAAACGTCCAGATGCGCTTGCATGGCCGATATCTCGTCGTCCGTCGACCTCGGCTGTTCGGGTAAGAACAGATTCACGGCGAATGGGCGGTCCGTTCGCCGCCGAACCTCCCGGATCGCGTCGCGAATCTGGGACGGCGACCAGTAGCCGGCGCCCAGGCTGCCCAGCCCGCCGGCGTTGGACACCGCGGCGGCCAGCTCGGGCGTAGCGGGGCCGCCGGCCATCGGCGCTTGCACGATCGGATAGGGGATGCCAAGTCTGCGCGTGAATGAAGTCTCCATTCGGATATCGCCTCCGGTATGTCGTTTTTTTGCGGGAGATAAAACAAAAAAACCGGCGCTTCAGCCGGTTTATAGATATATTCAAAATTTTAATTGCAGCATAGGCAGACTCGTGGTATGATAAGAAACCACTGGTCAATTTTCATAAAATCAAAGATATCGCATGTTACCTTCATAATAATCATACCACGTGGGTTTAGGGAATGTCAAACGTTCTTTTTCAACAATGAGCGGAAGGGAGCGGGATCGGAAAATGATCAACGAACAGGATTGGAAAAAGGAGCAGGCGCGTCTGGGCGAAGTGACGGAAAAGCTGCGGGCGAGGATCGCCGAGCTGGAGCCGGAAGCCTCGGGTCTGCGGGATCAGGCGGGAGACCTTCGCAAGCGGTTCTGGGAAGAAGTGACTGTGAATACGGCCACCTTCGAGGATCTGGAGGAGACCTTCTACAGCATCAAGCAGCAGGAGGCGCTGCTGTCGGAGCGGGAGCGCAGCTACCGGCTGCGCCAGCAGCAATGGAAGGGCCTGAACAGGCTGCTGCCTTCGCCTTACTTCGGCCGCATCGACTTCAGCGAGGACGGTCTCGGCTTTAGCGAGCAGGTGTACATCGGCGTATCGTCCTTCGTCGAATCGGACGGCCTGCAATTCCTGGTTTACGACTGGCGCACGCCGATCGCCAGCATGTACTACGATCATTCTCCGGGCCCAGCTTATTATGATACGCCTGGCGGGCGAGTGTCCGGAACGATGGACCTGAAGCGTCAATATCAGATCCGCGACGGCCGGTTAATCAACGTATTCGATACGAGCCTGACGATCGGCGACGAATTGCTGCAGCAGGTGCTCGGCCATGGCGCGGACGCACAGATGAAGACCATCGTGGCGACGATCCAGAAGGAGCAGAACGCCATCATTCGCGACGACAAGAGCCGGATGCTTATCGTGCAGGGCGCGGCGGGCAGCGGCAAGACTTCGGCGGCGCTGCAGCGGGTCGCGTACTTGCTCTATAAGCATCGCGAACGGCTCAAGGCGGATCAGATCGTCCTGTTTTCGCCCAATCCGATGTTCAACAGCTACGTGTCCACCGTGCTCCCGGAGCTTGGCGAGGAGAACATGCAGCAGACGACGTTCCAGGAGTATCTGGAGATCGGGCTCGGCTCTGCGCTGCGTCCGGAGGACCCGTTCGATCAGATCGAATACGTGCTGTCGGCGTCGTCTTCGCGCGCTTACGAGGCCCGGATCGAGGGGATCGCCTACAAGGCATCCGGCGCGTTCCTTCATGCGCTGCGGGGCTACGCGAACTGGCTGGGGCGAACGGGCATGAAGTTTGCCGGCATCCGGTTCCGGGATCGCGACCTGATCGCCGCGGAACGCATGGAAGCGCAGTTCTACGGCTACGATCCTGCCATCGGCGTGGCGAACCGCGTCGCCATGCTGCAGGAATGGCTGCTGCGGGAGCTGGGGACGCTCGAGCAGGCAGAGCGGGAGGCGCCGTGGGTGCAGGAGGAGCTCAATTATCTCGACAAGGACGATTATGCCGCCGTATTCGGCGAGCTGCATCGTGACCGCGGGGTGTTCGACTTCGCCGAACATTACGAGCAGGTCCGGGAGCGGCTGGACGGGCGCACCAGGCGGGACGAGGGCGACTTCGATTACGCCGAGAGAGAGGAAGAGCTGCTGCGCACCCGTATCGTCAAAGCGCAATTCAAGCCGCTGAGGCGGATCGTCAAAAGGCTGCAGTTTATCGACGCGACCGGTCTGTATGCGCAGCTGTTCGGCGACAGGGAAGCGTATCTCGCGATGACCGGCGAGACGGAGGCGCCGGCATTGTGGGCGGATATCTGCGGGCAGACCAGGGAGAAGCTGGGCAAGCTTGAGCTATTCTACGAGGATGCGACGCCGTACTTGTTTTTGAAGGAGCTCGTCGAGGGCATTCGGACGAACACGGAGGTCCGGCATGTTTTCGTCGACGAGGGGCAGGATTATTCGGTGTTTCAATACGAATTTTTGAAACGGTTGTTTCCCCGCGCCCGCATGACGGTGCTCGGCGACTTCGGGCAGGCGATCTTCACGCAGGCGACGGAGCTGCACGGCGCGGATTCGCCGCTGATCCGGCTGTACGGCGAGTCGGACACAAGCCTGATCCGGCTGGTCCGCAGCTACCGGTCGACGCGCGAGATCGTGGCTTTTGCGCGAGAGCTGCTGCCGGACGGACGGGATATCGTGCCCTTCGAGCGGAGCGGGCCGAAGCCGCTGCTCGCGAAGACCGCCGGCCGCGAGCAGTCCGCGGCGCGGATGGCGGCGGACCTCGCGGCGCTGCGGGCGGAGGGCTTCGCCTCCATCGCCGTCATCGCGAAGACGGCGGCAGAGAGCGCCGAAGCCTACGAGGCGCTGCGCGCGCAGGGCTGCCCTGAGCTGCGGCTCGTCACCAAGGAGACGCCGACCTTCGAGAAGGGGACGCTGGTGCTGCCGGCATACCTCGCGAAGGGCGTCGAGTTCGACGCCGTCCTGATCTACGACGCCTCCGCGCAGACTTACGGGCGGGAGAGCGAGCGCAAGCTGTTCTACACGGCATGCACGCGCGCGATGCATCGGCTGCTGCTCTATGCGGCGGGGGAGTGGTCGCCGCTGGTCCGAGAGCTGGATGCGTCGCTGTACGATACGCCGCCGGTAACCATATAAGGCGAGAGCGGTGGCGGGGCCTTGCACATTCTAAGTGCACGATCCCGCCGCCATTCTCTCCCGCATCGCCCCAACCCGCCACCATGAACATTAACAGTGCACGATCCCGCCGCCATCCTCTCCCGCATCGGCTCCGCCCACCATCTTGCACAAATCTTATGCATCTTTCTGCCCGACTGCATCCGGCATCCACTAGCTGGCGCCGTTATACATACTTGGCGTGCAATATCGCCGCGCACCGAGTCGTCCGTACCGACTTAGTTTTCATAATAAATGAGTCCTTCCCGCGACTATTTGCGTATAAATGACCATCTTAATACCAAAATTCGACAAAGATTTGGAGGGTTTTCGGACCTTTGGAACAATTTGTTTAGGACTTTTTACACTTCGTCTTTACTATTAAATTATCATTTGTAATGACCACAACAGCGCGGGAGGCAGAACATGAATTTCACGATACGGAAAAAGCTAATGGCAGGCTTTTTGGGTGTCATTATTCTTCTCGGATTGATCAGCAGCATCTCGTATTTCCAACTGCGGCACATAGACGAATCCTACTCGGACCTGATCGACCGTCGGACCGCGATACTGGTGCAAGCCAAAGAAATGCAGAATTTCGCATCCAGAGAGAATAGCAGCTTGCGTGCTGCGTTGCTCCAGGAGGAGGGCGCCTCCGAAACGCTGGCCGAAGTGATCTCCGGTCTTGACGGTGCAATTGAAACTGTGACTGGCCTAGCCCAACTGCAGCAAGTGAAGGACACGCTGGATCAACTTGACAACTTAAATGCCGAGTTCAAAACGGAGTCGGATAAAGTTCTCGCGCTGTTGCGGACCGACCCGACGGAAGCAAAGGAGTATTTCATTGAAAAGACATCTCCGATCGCGGTTAAAATCCGGGACTTGGCGGATCAGATCGCTGAGCTTCAAACCACGCTGATGAACGAAGGAAACAAAACCAATTCGGAGCTGGTGGATTCCGTCATCCAGACCGTGCTTATCCTGAGCGTGATTTCTCTCGTCCTGGCAATCGGAATCGCGCTGCTGATATCCCGCGTCATTGCCAGGCCGATTCTGGCGCTGGTGGGCGGTGCGGAACAGATTGCGTCCGGCGATCTGACACAGTCCGATATTCGGGTGAGAAATAAAGATGAAACGGCCAAGCTGGCAGCTTCCTTCAACCTGATGAAAACGAATCTGCGTCGACTGATCGGCGAAGTAGGGACGAACACCGAGCAAGTGGCGGCAACCTCTGAGGAGCTGTCGGCCAGCGCCGAGCAGACGAGCAGGGCGACCGAGCAAATCTCGGCAGCCATTCAAGAGGTGGCGGAAGGTTCGACCTTGCAAGTGTCCAGCGTATCGGCGGCGGCTCAAGCGGCTGAGGAAATTTCGAAGGGCATGGAACAGGCCGCGTCCTCGATCCAACGGGTTGCGGCGCTCAATACGGATGCGAACGACAAGGCCGATGCAGGAAATCGGGTCGTAGCCCAGGCGATCGAGCAGATGAACCTCGTGAGAAATTCCGTCAGCGAGACTTCGGAGGTCGTGTATGCCCTGAGCGAGAAGTCCAAAGAAATCAATCAGATCGCCGCGATGATTACGGACATTTCTGCCCAGACCAACATCCTTTCCTTAAATGCCGCCATAGAGGCCACGCGGGCGGGCGAGCATGGACTCGGCTTTGCTGTCGTAGCCCGGGAGGTGAGACGGCTGGCCGAGCAGTCCAGCGAGGCTGCTGGTCAAGTCCGCGAGTTGATCGAGGAGATTCAGAAGGAAGCCGGGAAAGCGGTGGAATCGATGGATGCGGGAGCGTCTGTCGTTAAAAAGGGCATCGAGCTGGTGAATCGATCGGGAGAATCGTTCTCGCTCATCGCGGGCGCCGTCGGACAAGCCGCCGTCGAGTCACAAGAGGTCGCCTCGATCGCAGAAGAAGTGAATTCAAGCGCGCAGAGCATGCTGCAGATGATGGAGAACATAGCCCATATCGCCGAGCAATCCGCTGCCAATACGCAGAACGTTGCGGCTTCGTCGGAGGAACAAAACGCCGCCATGGAGGAAGTGTCCGCTTCGGCTGAAGCCCTGAGCAAGATGGCGCAGGAGCTGCAAGAAGCAATCAGTCATTTTAAAGCTTAATCCGTTCGAAACAGCCCGCGGCCGCCGCGGGCTGTTTGCATGCATCTTAGCTCTTCCATACGTCTATAGCGTGTAAACGAACGAAGAAGCGCAAAATATTTTTTAAAAAAATCGCCCGCCGTGAAAAATATCCGCGCCCTCAGTTGTATTCAAAGGGAAAGGAGGTGCTGAGGTGTACAATTCATTTGAGCTCAATGAATCTGTGCGACGGGCCTTGGATCGATATTCGCAAAGTCTGATCAAGATCGCCTTCGCCTACTTGAAAAATATGGCCGATGCGGAAGAGGTGGCGCAGGACGTATTCCTCGCCTATCTGCAAAAGCGTCCCGTATTTGAAAATAACGAGCACGAAAAAGCGTGGCTTATCCGCACGACGATCAATAAAAGCAAAAACATGCTAAAAGCCGGCTGGTTCAGAAGCCGCAATCCGGTTCCCGAAAACCTGAGCTACCTCCCGCGGGAAGAGAACGAGGTCTTGCAGGCCGTGCTGGCGTTGGACAAGAAGTACCGGATTCCGATTCACCTGCATTACTACGAAGGCTATTCGATCCAGGAGATCGCGGACATTTTGCAGGCCAAGCCCGCTACGGTCGGGACCTGGCTCGCCAGAGGACGGATGCTGTTAAAAGAGAAGATCGGAGGCGCAGAGGATGAAGCGTTCAGTATATAAATCCGCGATGTCTCATTTGAAAACGAGCGAGGACTTTAACGAGGCCACGTACCAGAAGTTAATGCGAGAAATGGAAAAAACGGAGCCAGGCGGCCCGGTTAATCAAATACAATCTAAGGAGATGGCAAAAATGGAAAAAGCAAAGAAGAAGACGTTGACGGGTTGGACAGTAGGGGTAGCGGCATGCGCGGTGTTGGCAGTCGGGATCTTCGCGATCAATCAGAACGGTCCGACGAAGGACTCGGTCGCTTCTCCGTCGGCGACGGCGCAGCCTTCCGCTGTCGCGACTGAAAAGCCTCCGATTATGGGCAAGGTACGGGTCAACATCGACGGTGTCATCACCGAGGTGAGCGCGGACGGCAAGAGCTTCAAGGTCGGCGACCTGTGGGTAGAAATTACGGATCAGACGAAGCTGGGAAGCAGCGAGCCGACGGCGACCGCGCCTTCCGAAGATCTGCTGCAAAAGGAGTTTAAGGTCGGCAACATCGTGTCCGGCTTCACCTCCCAGGATGTGGCTTCGGGCCGCGTGACGGCGGACGTCATTTACAACAATATGGCGCCGGCAAAGGAGGAAGCCCCGATCAAAGGCAAGGCGATGGTCAACATCGACGGCGTTATTTCTGAAGTCAGCGAGGACGGCAAGAGCTTCAAGGTCGGCGATCTCTGGGTGACCATCACGCCGGACACCGCCATGGGCATCGACGGCCCGACGGCCGCAGAACCGTCCGAAGAGCTGCTGCAGAAGGAATTCAAGGTCGGCAACATCGTGTCGGGCTTCACGAGCGAAGACGTCAGCACGGGCAAAGTCAACGCGACGCGCATCTACAACAACATGGCGCCGCAACAGTAAGCTCCTTGCTCCGCGGACGGGCCGAACGCCTCATCCCGCCCGAACCGAAAAGCAGAACCGAAAAGCCTCCGCTGCATGCGGAGGTTTTTTGGCATGCAAGGATCCTCATTGACTTTTAATCGGTTTTCCGGAGATAATAGGCTATGCTAGTATTTAAGGAGGCCGGCAAGGGATGGATCTCAACGATGGCGCCATAGGCTACTTGTTGTCGAGAGCCTATTTTCTGCATAAGAAGAAAGCGACGCATCTGCTCGAAGCGTTCGGCATCACCCCGGAGCAATACGGCATCCTGCACCAGCTGAACAAGCAGGAGGGGATTACGCAGAAGGCGCTCGCCGAGCTGCACGGCAAAGACCAGACGAGCATCGGCAAGACGCTCGAGCGGCTCGAAAATAAAAAGCTGATCATCCGAAAGACCGACCAGGTAGATCGCAGGGCGATCTTGCTGTATCTGTCGTCCGAGGGCAAAGCGCTTTACGAGCAGACGTTTCCCGTCATGCAAGGCTTGAACGGCGATCTGGTAGATCTCATTACGCCGGAGGGGAACGAACGGCTCACTGCGCTGCTGCGCAAGCTCAATCAGGCTTTAAACAGCTGACCCGACAGCTGCCTTTTTTTTCGCAAATACATGCACAGCCTATTATAGGCTGAGCTATTAATTGGAGGAGTACACGAATGAACGCCGTTATTGCCGCATTCAGAGGTTTCTTTAAATTATTGCCGACCAAAGTCGGGCTTACTTTTGCTTTTGTCCTGCCGTTGCTGTTCTCCGTCGTATGGATGACAGGCTATAACGGCGCGACGGAGCGTCTCGGCCAGCTTAAAGTGGGAATTGTGAACGAGACGGGCGAGGCCGGGGCGGCGATCGAGCAGGCAATCAAGAATGGGATGCCTTACGATTTTGCGAGCTACAGTTCGCTGCAAGAAGCGCAGAAGCAACTGAACGGCGGGGAGGCGGATATGATCGTGTCGATCCCCGCGAGCTTCTCCGCGGATGCGCAGGCCGGGCAGGGGAAGTTGACGTTTTATCTGAACAAGACCAGCGCGGAGACCGCGAATGGGATCCTGTCCGCATCGGCGGCACGAATCTCGTCGAGCCTCAGCCAAAGCCAGTACGGCGATTCGTCTCAGCCGCAGATCGCGGCCGACATTGTCACCTTGAACGACAAATCTAATTTTGCAACGAACATGCTGCCTATGATCCTAGGATTCATTACGTATATCGCCGTGATGACGATGAATATCCAACTGAATATCGGCTCCATGATGCTGGGTCGCTGGCACGGGAAATGGCAGATCTTCTGGGCCAGGCAGCTCATTTATGCGGGCGTGGCGGTGTGCGCGTCTTTGCTGGCCACAGGCGTGTCCAGGCTGTTTGTAGATCCTGCCGCTTCGTTCGGGGAAATGTGGGGTTTTCACATGCTGGTCTATGCGGCATCCATCTGCCTGACGCAAATGACCTTCGCGCTGTTCGGCGGTCTGGCGGCTTTAGTAAACACCGGGCTGATTCCCTTTCAGCTCATGACCGCGGGCAACATCGTCCCAGTAGCCATGCTGGCGCCCGCCTACCGCCATGTCGGCGATTTTCTGCCGGCGTCCAACGGCGTCCAAGGCTTCTTCCGATTGATCTATGGCGGAGGCTCGATCTCCTCGTTTGCGCTCCACCTGGCGCTCATCGCCGTCATTGCCTGGGGGATCACCGTTGCCCGCCTTGCCTGGAGCAAACCGGCGGCCCAACCGGTCGGGCAGCCTGCGCCGTCGCACTGAGGGCCGACAATGACGGACGGAACAGCGGACGCTGCGGCGGGCACGCGAAAAAGACAGCCCTCGAGCTGCGAGGACTGCCTTTTTCCACTGATTAAACGGTGTAAACGGCGGCGCTGAGGTTGATCGGTCCGATGACCGTGGCGGTTAAGCCGGCGGTCAGCTTCTCGATCGACAGCGTGTAGGCATGATGGCCTGGCGTCGCATTGTCGAAGGCTTGGAGCGTGACGACAGCGAACTGCTCGAAGCCGGATTCGATGCCTTGGCGCGAGTAATAGATCTCATGACCGTCGCGGAAAAGGCGGAACAATACGCTTCCGACGCCGACGTCACCGCGGATACCGACCGAAGCCATGAGTTGGACGGTGTTGGGGATGGAAGGAACGGTAGCGATGACGGTAGCGAGGCCGACTCCTTGAGGCGTCTGCGGCACGGGAATTTGCACGCCGTCCGCAATCGGAGTGACCGACGTTGCGTTGTAGCTGACGACTGACATTGTTGTTCACCTCCTGTGTTAAAGATAAAATAAGATATGACAGGCTGTCGGTCTTGGAATGGACAAACTAATCGCTGCAAAAGCACCATTTTTGCTTGGATCGCGTACGTACTGGGCGATGCGGCAAGCGGGAGGCCAGAATGGAATGACGCAAGAGGCATGGGCATGCCGTCCGGTGCAAGCGGAAGATTCGGCTGCAGTGGCCGGTCTTGCTTCGGAGATTTGGCATGAATATTACGGGGCGCTGCTGTCCCTCGAGCAAATCGACTATATGGTGGACAAGTTCCAATCGCCGGGCGCCATCGCCGATCAGATCGCGCAGCAGGGCTATGAATATTATCTGATGCGGGCCGACGGGGCCGACGTCGGTTATATGGCCGTCAAGGCAGAGGGCGGCAAGCTGTTCCTGAGCAAGCTGTACGTCTTGAAGGCGCATCGGGGGCGAGGCTATGCGAGCCGCGCCATGGCTGTTATTATGCAGCTGTGCAGGGAGCGGGGACTGGGCGCCGTCTGGCTGACCGTCAACCGGCACAACGAAGGCTCGATCGCGGTGTACGAAAAGAAAGGCTTCAAAAAAGTGCGCGAGCAGATCGCGGATATCGGGAACGGTTACGTGATGGACGACTTTATTATGGAGAAAGAAATTCGCGAAGGTGAGGAGTAAATCGCTCGAATGAGGGAAAGCTAAAGAAAGCGCTGTGGCATTGCAGTATATAACGTGTATAATAAGTATAAGATAAAAGAAGCCGGTGGGCCAACACCGACTTCCTGCACGACTGCTTCGGCGGACGTGCCTCCAACTCTACAGCTGGCGAAATGACCCGTTCCCGTGGCGCTAACCTAGGACGGGTCATTTCCGTTTATTCAAGTAAGTGAGCAGCGCCAGCACGAACATGCCAAGCATCATCACTTCTTGAAACGTAAATGTCATAGGAATCACCTCCAATCTGGAGGCGCCCTAACCCACCTAGGCGAATCGTACTGGCATAGTATAACATTTCTGGATCTTTACATAAATTAAAAAGCATAATTGTGGCGTTTTAATTTCAGAAACTTAAGCAGAGCGGTATCCATCACGGAGGCCGCTCTCTTTGGGTTTGCGTGAACTAATGCCGCGTGAACGTCCCGGTCCCCTGCGGTTTCCCGGCATTCCGCCTGACGATGAGCTCCGCGATGGCGGGCAGAAGCAGGATCGCGGCGTAGACGCTGACGGCGTACGCCGTCTCGTAGCGCATGCCGAGCAAATGCGTCGACACCGTTTCAACCAGGTGAATGGTTACGTTCGTGAAGCAGAACGCGTAGCTGCGAGTCATCCACTGGCGGTGCCGGTCGACCTGCCGGCGTCTGATCTGCACCAGCGCGGTTACCGTCACGGCGATCCAGATCAGGTTCAGCAGATTGAAGGCCATCGAGACCGGACGTCCCCCGGTGGCGTAAGGCGCCATGTATCCGGAAGTGATGCAGACCCCGAGTACGCTGATCATATACGCATACCCGACGGCCCGGTGCCGGCGCCTGCGCTCGCCTTTGGGCGGACCCGCGAAGTTCAGCGCGCCGGCCAGTAACGCCAGGCAGGCGAATGCGATATGGATATCCAGTACGCGCAGCCATGCCGGCAGCCGCAGCGGGTGCGCGATCCCGGTCTTGTGCGCGAGAAAGGAGACGGCCCCGGGATCGATCGCGAACCGGCTCAGGAGCGTCCAGGCGACGAGCCCGGCAGAGAGGGCGACGACGAGGCGGTAAGGCTTATCAATCATGGCCGCGTCTGCGGAAGCCCCGTCCTTCGCGCAGGCGGGCGAACCGGAAGGCGACGAAGACGAGCAGCGAGATCCCGAACCATACATTGGCCGAGAGCATGAGTTGACTAGGGAACGACATGCGAATCTCTCCTTTGATGAGGGTTGCGAAGCATCTCCGTTAACTGTAAGCGGGAAGTGTCCCGAATCGGGCAGCTTGATCGTCACGAAACCATCAACAAGCCGTCACAAAGCGAGATGGTGAGGCGTCCGACGGAACGGGAATGCTATACTGGCCATAAGAAAAGCGAGCGGGACTCGCATGAGCGGCGGTGCGCGCAAGGGAGGATGGAAGCATGCGGCAACGGACGATTTTGGCCGTAGACGACGACGAGAGCATCGTGGAGCTGATGCGGGACTTTCTGGAGAACGACGGCTTCCGCGTGCTCACGGCGCGCCACGCCGACGAGGCGATGGCGCGGTTCCAGTCGTCCGACGTGCATCTGATCCTGCTGGATATCATGATGCCGGGTCAGGACGGCTTTGAATTGTGCCGCAGGATCCGCGCGGTCAGCGGCGTGCCGATTCTGTTCCTCAGCGCGCGGGACGACGACATGCACAAGATTCGGGGCCTCGGGATCGGCGGCGACGATTATATCGTCAAGACGGCCTCTCCCAGCGAGATCGTCGCGCGGGTAAAGGCCGCGCTGCGGCGGGCGGAAGCGCCCCCGCTGCATGCCGTGCCGCGACTGCTCGACTTCGGCCGTCTGCAGGTAGATCCCGCCAGCCGCGACGTGAAGGTCGACGGTGCCAGCGTGCCATTGACGCCGAGGGAGTACGACCTGCTTCGGCTGCTGTGCGAGCATCCCGGCCAAGTGATCACCTACGAGCAGCTGCTCCAGCAATTTTGGGAGGGCGTCGGAGACAAGCATACCGTCCGCGTCCATATTGCCCGGCTGCGGGAGAAGCTCGAGCCCGACCCGGATCAGCCCGGTTACGTGGCGAACGTATGGGGCATAGGCTACCGCTTCGAGGGCAAGCCCCGATGAGGCGCGTGCGCATTAGAAGCCTCCTGGTGCTCGCGCTGCTGGCCGTGCTGACCCTCTCCTGGGCAACGTACGTGATTGCCGCGATCGCGGAGGCGGGGGCGCTTCATCTCGGCGAAGGGCGGCCGAGCCGGGCGGGCATCTGGATCGCCGCGCTCGCCGGCGCGCTGCTGGCCGCCGTTTTCCTCGGATTCGGTCTGCGGCGCTGGGTCGTGAAGCCGCTCGAAGCGATGGGACGGGGCGCGCGGGAGATCGCAGGCGGAGACCTGGACGTTGCCCTGCCCGACTCCCGGATCCGGGAGATCGCGGAGGTGCGGGACGGATTCGAGACGATGGTCGCGGGACTCAGGCAATCGTTGTCGGATCGGGAGGCGCTGGAGGAGGAGCGACGGTTTTTCATCGGGGCGATCGCCCATGATCTGCGGACGCCATTGTTTGCGCTGAGGGGGTATCTCGAGGGGCTTGAGCAAGGGATCGCCGCTTCGCCGGAGCAGGCGAAGAAGTACGTGGCCGTGTGTCAGGACAAGGCGGGCCAGCTGGACCGTCTGGTATCGGATCTGTTCGCCTTCGTGAAGACGGAGTACCCCCGGACGGCTCATGCAGGCGAGACGCTGGATCTGACGGAGGAAGTAAGGCGTGCGGTCGAAGGCGTGCACGGAGCGGCGGAGGCCAAGGGAATATCGATCGTGGCGGAGCCTCCCGGCGCCGGGCCGAGCGCCATACGCGGCGATGCCCACCAGCTCTCCCGCGCCTTCGGCAACCTGCTGGACAACGCAATGAGGCACACCCCGCCGCAAGGCACCGTTGTCGTACGATGCAGGCAGGAGAGCGAGCGCATCTCGGTGATCGTCAGGGACACAGGTTCGGGGTTCGCGCCGGAAGACCTGCCCCGCGTCTTCGAGCCTCTGTATCGGGGCGAGTCGTCGCGCAGCCGGGACACGGGCGGCGCGGGACTCGGCCTGGCCATCGCGCGGCGCATCTTCCGGGCGCACGGCGGCGACCTGACCGCGGCCAACCGGCCGGAAGGCGGAGCAGAGCTCAGCGGCTGGATTCCGCGGGCACGCGGCTGACGGCGGGGCTGTCCTGCGGGCTTCGGCAATTCGGCAAATGCACAACAGAGCATTTTTCTGAGAACGATCGGTAAAAATAATTCTTTACCGATCGTTCTCAATATGCTAATCTGTATTCAGCGGCAAAACGAGGGACGAAGAACGCGAATCCTTTTGAGAATGATCGTTCCCGTAAAAATAAAGTGAGCGAAGGAGATGGACGGCATGCGTTATTTTGAATCCAAGCACGGCATGGTCTCGTGGGACGAGGAGCTGCGGAGCGTCATTATCGAGTGGAAGGGGTTCGCTTACGGCGAGGAATTCCAGACGATTCTGACCAAGGGCGCGGATCTGCTGAAGCTGAGATACGGCAGCAAGGTACTGATGGATACGCGCGAAGGCTCGGCAATCAAGGCGGAAGACAAGGCGTGGATCGGCGAATTTTTTATCCGGCGGGCGTACGAGAGCGGCCTTCGCCATCTGGCTATGCTCGAACCGCATAGCCTGATCGCCAAGATGAGCGTCAGCCGCACAGTGGAAGGTCTCGGCACGCTGCCGTACCGCCAGGAGAGCTTCGGAAACCGGGAAGAGGCCGTCGCTTGGCTGTCCGCGCCGGGGCGGGAGCTGCGGGCGATCGGCTGAGCGGAAGGGCGGCGTGGACCGTTTGCCGCGTTCATTCTTTACCGTTCGTTCTCATAATGATATGATGGGAGACGGGAGGGATTGTAAATGGCCAGAAGCAAAGAGTTCGAAGAGGCGGCGGTCCTGGAAAAAGCGATGAAGCTGTTCTGGGAGCAGGGCTACGAAAAGACGTCCCTTAACAATCTCGTCGAGCATATGGGCATCCATCGCAGGAGCCTTTACGATGCGTTTACCGACAAGCATACCTTGTTCCTCAAGGCGATGGAACGGTTCGAGGATCGGATCGGATCCAGGCTGACGGCCGGCGTCAAGCAATCCAAGACGGCCGGCGAAGCGCTGCGGTTCGTCTTCGGCTTTATCATCCACGGCGAGGAGGATGCGCCTGCGGGCTGCATGCTCGTGAATTCGGCCGCCGAACTGGCGCTGCGGGATGCCGAGGTGGATGCCAAAGCCCGCGAAGCATTCGAGAGCACGGAGCGGCTGTTGGCGGAGATCGTCGCATGGGGACAAGATAGCGGGGAATTCGCCAAGCAACACGGACCAGCGGAATGGGCCGAGTATTTGCAAAATGCGTTGACCGGCCTTCGCGTCATGACGAGGACGACGGTCGCGAAGGAAAAGCTCGAGCGAATCGCCGAACTAACGATGCGTAATTTGGAGCATTGAGCGCATCGTCTTTTTTTTCAGAATATGAGAATGATCGTTCTAAATAAGAGGAGGCATTTTATCATGGCAAACAACAGTAAAATAGCACTGGTAACGGGCGCAAGCGGCGGCATCGGACGCGAGGTGGCAAGGCAATTGGGCCGGCAGGGCATCACGGTACTGGTGTCGGCCCGGACGCTCGGCGTTGCGGAGAAGGCCGCGGCCGAGCTGCGTCAAGAAGGCATCGAGGCGGCGGGAGTCGAGCTGGAAGTGACCAATGCCGCGCATATCGCGGAGCTGGCCCGGTACATCGCGCATGAATACGGCCGCTTGGACATTCTGGTTAACAATGCGGGCATCTGGGCGGAAAGCGGGCCCTATGCCGGCGATGCGTTCAGGGATACGTTCGAGGTGAACACGTTCGCGCCGTTCCTCATTACGGAGACGCTCATGCCGCTGCTGCTCAAGAGCGAAGCGGGACGTATCGTCAACCAGAGCAGCGCGCTCGGATCGATCCATTTCATGCTTCACAACGAACTCGCTCAGCGGATCGCCACCCCCGCCTATGCCGCCTCCAAGGCAGCGCTCAACATGCTGACGGCTTATTGGGCGCAGCGGTCGAAGGGGACCAGTCTGAAGGTCAATTCCGTCCACCCGGGTCTGGTCAAAACGCGCATGGGCGGAGACAAGGCGGAGCTGTCGGCGGAGGACGGCGCAATTACCGCCGTTCGTCTGGCGACGCTGCCCGAGGACGGGCCGACCGGCGGATTTTACTACATGGACAGCGAGCTCCCGTGGTAATGTCGGCGCTGCCCGGCGATCCCTGTTCTTGATCTACCAGAAGCGCATCATCCAGGGCATCGCGCTTAGCGAGATAATTAATACTGGCCTTGCGTCGCGGGTTGTGCCTGCTGCTCCGAAGCCGGCATCTCCGTGTAAGACTTTTGACACATCATATTGGAAATGCGGGGGATGTAAACCATCTCGCCGGCCTGAAGACGGCTCGGGTTGGACAACTGCGGGTTGGCTTCTTCCAGGATCGCATGGGGGATATTGTATTTATGGCCTACCGAGGCTAACGTATCGCCAGGCTGGGCTTGATGCTGCGCAAACAGCATATCGTCCGATTGCCCGTCTCTGAAGAACGGGAAAAAGAACGGAGAAAAGAAGAAAAACGGAAACAAGGCGCGGCCGGGGAAAAAAGGATGCGGGAAGGGGCGAAAGAAAGGACGGCCAAACCCCCCGCCGCCAAAACCTCCGCCAAAGCCGCCGCCGCCGGGGAAAAATCCACGATTCATCAAAAACCCTCCGTTAAAATAGTCATTTGTCTATATAGAGTATTGTGTTGGGCGAAAAAGGTTACAGCATCGGCCGGAAGATGGCGCGGTCCTTGTCTGACCCGGTCCGCCACGAAGCGTACGTATGCAAAAAGCGGATATGGACCGAACGGGATACGAGCGGTAAACTGGTTTCAAGTTGCATGGCTTGTGCGCCAATTTGAACCAGAGGTGATCCGCTTGGAATGGAAAATAATGACCTTTAACCTGCGAACCAACGTCCTGTCGGACGGGGATAACGCTTGGCCGCGGCGGCCGCAAGCCGTCGCCAAGGCGATATTGCGTCACGATCCGGACGTCGTGTGCGTGCAGGAGGCGCTTTATGCGATGCTGCTGGACCTTGCGCCGCTGCTGCCGGGGTATACATGGGTCGGAGAAGGACGTCGCGGCGGGCAAGAGGACGAGCATTGCGCGATCTGGTACAGGACAAGCAAGGCGAGCGTCGCGGACTTCGGCAGCTTCGGGCTGTCGGAGACGCCGGAGCGGCTTGGCGAGTTGGGCTGGGGCGCGGACTATCCGCGGATGTGCACGTGGGCGAGGCTCGTCGGTACTGCGGACGAAGGCGGGGATGAATGCGGGTTGACGGTGTTCAACACGCATCTCGACCATGTCAGCGAGTCGGCGCAAGTGAACGGGATGCGGCTGATCCTGGATCGGATCGGAGCGCTGCGTGCGCGGTCGGGGACGCAGGTCGTGCTGACGGGAGACTTCAATGTCGGTCCCGGACACGCTGTCGTGCGCGGACTGGAGCAGGCGGGGTACGCGAACGGCTATTCGGCGCTGCTTGGCGGCGGCGGAGCCGGGGCGGCCGGCGCGACGTTCCATGACTTCCGGGGCGGCGAGGCGGGGGAGCCGATCGATTACATTTTCGCTTCGCCCGACGTTGTCGTGTCGCAGATCGAAGTGGACCGTGGCCAGTACGAGGGGCGGTATCCGTCGGATCATTATCCCGTGTGCGCGGTACTGTCGGCAAAATAGCAAGCAATAGGAAAGGGAGGCCGGCAGGTTGCCGATCTCCCTTTCCTTTTTACGGAAGACGCAGTCATTCGATGCCTGCGCACCGCACCGCCGCACCGCTCCACCGCACCGTTTCGCCGCACCGCTTCACCGCACCGTTCCGCCGCACCGCTCCGCCGCACCGTTCCGCCGCACCGCTTCACCGCTCGTTCCGCCGCACCGCTTCACCGCTCGTTCCGCCGCTAGAATAGTGTCCAAAAGGCATCTATTTCGCCCAATACGTGCCCTAAATCGCAAAATAGTTGTCCAAAGACAGTTAACGCGCCGGATTCCCTGCATTTCAGCCGTTGGTGGCAGGATTAACTGCCTTTCAGCAACTAATTCCGTGCGTCAGTGAGCATATCCGGAATTAACTGCATTTCGGCAACTAATTTCGCGTTTGTGAGCCTGCCGCATGGAGAGGAGGTTGACGCCCAAGTGTGCCGAGGCATGCCGTCTTAGCTGCACATCTGCGTATGGGACAATCGAATCACGGCGTCACATCAGGCTTGATGCTGAAGTCGTCGACCCAGTACTCCATGCCGGCGGAGCCGGCGGCTTTGATCCGGAAGCCGGCGGACCGCAGGTAGTTCAGATTCGCGTAGATGCCGCCGAGATCCCGGATGTCCCTCGCGTCGACCTCGATCGTGTGCCATTCTCCGTCGTCGATGAGGGGGTAGGCCGCAGTCGGCTCATTGGCCGAAGCAGTCGCGGCGATCGGATACATCTGGTTGTCGTGCTCGTCACCGCCGATCGGATAGGCTTCGAGCGCGAGCAGGAGCGGCGTGCCCTCGTTCACCTTGTATTTGGCGCTGACGATCGGGAACTGGTCGATGTTCCAGTCTGTCGGATAATAAGCGTAACGGAGTTGCTTGGTCTCGTCGTTGCCGCTGTTGTAGGGGACGTGAATGAAGCCGTTCGTGTCCTCGAACTGCCGCGTGACGCTCGGCACCTCATTGCCGCGCTTGCTGTAGCGGAACACCTGCCGATACACATAATCGTCCGCGTCGAACGAATGGTATACCATCGGCTGGCTCAAATAATTCGCCGCGTTCACGATGACGTAAGTCACGCCGGAGACCGTCTTGCCGGCCGCATCCGTCGCCGTGGCGTAGACCGTGTATTGCCCGGGCTGCGAGTAGGCATGGCCGGTCGTCGCGCCCGTTCCCGTCGCGCCGTCCCCGAAGCGCCAGGCGTAGGACACCGGCGTGAAGCTGCCGAATACGCCGGCGTCGAACGGAATCGAGGTGCCGACGGTGGACTTGAACGTGCTCGTCGTAATCTGCAGGGAAGCGGGAGCTGTAGCGCCCGTCTCCACGAGGCCGACGTCGGGCGCGCTGCCTGCATAGGCGATGTTGACCGAGGCGCCGCTCGACCAGGTGAGCGGCGCGTCCAGCGTGATCGTGCCGCCTGTCACGACGCCGGTGCTTGGATCGGTCGTGTACGCGATGTTCGCGATGCGCGCGCGATTGGATGCGGAGCCGATGGAGATGAGGTCGCCCTGCTCCCCGCCGATGCCCCAGCCGTCGTAGAAGTAGTTCGGGTTGACGACGTTCAACGTCGTACTTGCGGTACCGGCGGCGGTGGCCGTCGTCAGATTCGTGCCTGCGTCGACCATCGGACTGCCGGACTGGAGGGTGAAGTCGTAATCGCCCGGGTCCTCGAATAGCGGATCCGCGTTCGTGTTGTCGTCGAACTGCGGCAGCTGGGACCCCGCTAAGTCGGACATCGTCTCGAGCTCGGCCAGCGACCACAGCTTGTAATTGGTGTAGTTGTTATTGGTGCCGAGGAAATAAGGGGTCTTTCCGCTGCCGTGCCAGAAGTTATTGTCGATAAAGGCGAACGTCTGGGTCCCGTCGGGATTGGTCCGCCTTTCGAAGTATCTTAAGTTGCGGTTAGAGGCGTTCTGATCGTTGTTGTAAAAGATGTTGTTTTTGAAGAAGTCGTTTTTGATTTTGAATACGCCGTTGCCGCCGAGCAAATAGGCAAACACCTCGTTTTCCGCGAATACATTGTTGTAATATACGGAGTTCGTGAAGTACAAGTCTGTCGATCCGTCGTTATAAGGGGCGCTGCCCAGCGTGCCGCCGCTATAGTTGCGGATGAAGCGGTTATTGCGGAAAATAATCCGGTCGGCATGAATCGAATCTCGCGACGACGCGTTGCCCGACCCGTAGCGCTGCTCTGCGAACACGTTGCCCTCGAACAGGATCCGGCTGTTCGGGAACACCTCGAAGTTGCGGCTCCACTGGCTGTTGAATACATTGCTGCGCACGACAACGTCGTTGACGCTGTTATAGGCGCCGGCGTAGCCGAATACGACGACGGTATGCCTGGCTTTGCTGAAGTCGTTGCCCTGGATGAGCAGCTTGGAGCTGTTGGCGAAGGAGATCAGATCGTCTCCGTCGTACGCTTCGGTCATCGTGTTGTTCAGCAGCTTGAGCTGCTCGGTATAGTTGACGGAGAAGGGCGCGCGCGGCCCCCAGCCGCCCGTGGCGTAGCTGAACGCGTTGTCCGAGATCGTAATGTTGGCGTTTTTCGTCCCGGTCGCGGTGCCGTCGCTGCTGTCGAGGAGCAGCCATTTGCCGTAATTGAGGTTGCCCTTCACCTTAAAGCCGCTGATCGTCAGGTAAGACTTCCCTTTGATCTTGATGACCATATGATTGTCCATCGGATTCGTCGTCACCGTATAAGTGAGCGTCGCTTGCCGCGGATTCAGCGCCTTGTAGGTGATCGGATTGCCGGCCGTGCCGCTGTTCAGCGGGACGAGCTGCTCGGTATAGACGCCGTCCATGAACAGCACGGTGTCGCCGGCCGTTACCGTGGCCGCCGCCTTGGTCAACGTCCAGGGCGAGCCGGTCGTGAGACCGGTGTTGGCTGCGCTGCCGGTCGGACTGACATAGTAAGTCGTACCCGTCGCCAGGGCGATGCCTGCGGGCAGCACCGGCCAGAGCCCGAGGAACGAGGTAATCATGCTGAATGCGGTCACGAACGCGAGGATGCTTTTCTTTTTCACTGCAACTTCATCTCCTTTTTAAAATGGGATAGCTGCTCGTGCTTGGCGATGCATCGTGTACAGCGAAGATGGTGGGCTGGCATCACTCCCTTCAAATGGGCAAATCGGATTCGTCGATTATTGGAAGCGCTTACACTCATGGACGCGGCTAAAGGAAGGGGCATGCGGCCATGACGGCCTATGCCCGCTCCATCGCGTTCATGGTCACGAGGCGTTTCCGAGCCCCTTCGCCGGGGGAATCCGTATCTCTACGGCGGTGCCTTCGCCAAGCTTGCTCTCGAAGCGCAGGCCGTACGGCGCGCCGAAGGACAATTTCAACCGTTCATGGATGTTATAGACGCCGAAGCCATGGTACTCGTCCCGCGAGGGCCGCTCAAGCATGCCGGACAATGCCGACTCGCTCATGCCGACGCCGTCGTCCCGCACGCGGAGCAAGATCGCGCCGTCCTCGAGCCTGCCGCTGACGGTCACCGTGCCGCGCTTGTCCGGCTTCATCTGGATACCGTGCATGATGCTGTTTTCGGCCAACGGCTGCAGCGTGATTTTCGGAATCTCGCAGTCCAGGATGTCCGGATCGACGTCCAGCACCAGCCGGATGCTGTCTTCGAACCGGTGGTTCTGAATGTCGACGTACGTACGCAGATGATGCAGCTCGTCCTCGATCGAGACGATGTCCCGGCCCTTCCTGAGGCTCAGCTTGTAGAAGCTCGAGAGGGACCCGATGAGCGACTCGATGTCCGGATTGTCATGCTTGATGGCCATCCAGTTGATCAGATCGAGCGTGTTGTACAAAAAGTGAGGATTGATCTGCGACTGCAGCGCCTTCAGCTCCGCCTGGACCAGCTTCAGCTCCGCGTTTTTCATCGCTTGGCCGGTCTTGAACTGCTCGTCGATCAGCACTTCGATTTTTTTGATCATGAAGTTATAAGAGTCCGCCAGCTCGCCGATCTCGTCCCTGCCGAAGTTCTGATGGATGACGGACAGATGGCCGCTTTGCACCTGCCTCATTTTGAAGATGAGACGATAGATGCGCCGCGTGCTGGAAAACGAGCTGATATAGGCGAGTCCGTAGGCTGCGACGGTCATGGCGAGCATGACGAGGATGAGCACGTTCCGCTGGTGCGCGCTGGCGGCGAGTATATCCTCGAGCGGAATGACGCTCACCATCCGCCAGTCGGACCCTGCGACCGCCCGATAGCCGACAATTGCATCTTTGCCGTTCACTTTTACGCGTTTCCAAGGCGCCGCCGGATCGTCCGCGATGCGCCAGCGCGCCGTCTGCGCCGCATCCGCGGAGGACTGGACGATGCCGCCGTCGGCGTCCGCGAGATAGACCACGCCGGAGTCCGTGAGGCGGGCGGCCTGCTCGAGCATCGCCTGTACGTCGCTCTGCAGAATGTCTACGCTCAGCACGCCCATATTTCTCGCGTAGTCGTTCGGGTTCTTCACCAGGCGCAGCGTGGACAATACCGGATGCTGCGAGATCGCGCCCGTCGTCTCGGTATATTGCGTCGTCGTCGGCGTCAGCAGCAATTTGCCGTTGCTGCCGAGCAGCCGCCCGTACCAGGGCGCTTCGCGTACGCCGCTCAGGCCGTAGATCGATTGACCGTCGCCCGCGAAGACGAGCTCGTCCGGCACGAACAGGCGGATGAGGAAGATGTCCTGATTGCGCAGCAGGTAACGGAACATTCGCAGCAGGTACGTGCCGTCCTTGACCTGCGAAGGGATGGCGTAGGCGGCGCTGTCCATGCGGCCGAAGATCCGGATCGCCTCCTCGTCGAGAATAATATAGTCGGAGATCAGCGACGCGCTGCGGATTCTGGACTCGAGCGAAGAAGCCGCCTGCTCGAACGACTGACTGGCCGAATAGACCGTGTTTTTCTGAATGGTCTGGGCGGTCTGCCTGTAGGCGAGCAGCGTAAAGGCGCCGAGCGGCACGATCATCAAAAAAAAGAAAATGAGGATCAGCTTGTGCTGGATCTTGAGATCCTGCACGTACGACCACAGCTTGCGCACCGGCGCGCCGAGCATCGTCATTGCCGTTCCCTGAATTCCGAGGGGTTCAGGCCCGTCATCTTCTTGAACAGCTTGGTGAAATGGTTGGCGCTCTGATACCCGACCCGGCTCGAGACGTCGGACAGCTTCACCCGGCCGTCCTTCAGATATTCCTTGGCCTTTTCGATTCGAACCTCGGTGATGTGCCTGTTGATCGTTTTTCCCGTTCTTTCTTTGAAAATCCGGCACAGATAGGTCGGCGTGAGATACAGATGCTCGGCCATCCGGTTGATCGACAGACGGTCGTCGTGATAATGAGCCCGAATATACTGCATGATGGCGTAAACGTGCTGTCCGTTGTTGTTTTTCGACTGAACGCGACTCATCGCCGCTTCGACCCTGCGCAGCAGCTCGGCTTGGACGGCGGCCAGGTCGGGCAGCCGGAAGAAGGCATCCCGCGCGTAAGCCAGTTCATACGGCTCGGCGAGCGGGACGCTGTGCTTCGCGGCGAAGACGTCCAGCTCCAGAAGCATGCCGTAGAGGAACGTCCTGACTTGGCCGACGGGCAGATCGGGCCGCAGCCGGAGCTCGTCGTGCATACGGACGATATCGCGCAGCGCCTGATCCGTGTCGAACGCATGGAGACTGGAGATAAAGGGCAGGAGACGCGAGTCGTCGAGCGGATCGGACGGCGTGCCCGGGGCCGGCTCCTCGTAGAATGCGACCTGGTTCGGACCGACGAAGAACCGGCGCTGAAGAGCCGATTCGGCATTCGCGTAGGAAGCGCTAATCTCCGAGATGCTGTCCGTCGGCTTGCCGACCCCCATGAACAAATCGACCTCGGCGCCCGCCGTTTGTTCGAGCATGACTCTGAGCTTGCCCAGCGCCGCGGGCGGGAGGCTGCGGCTCGTGATGCCGATGCCGCTGAAGTGGACGACGGCGTGTCGGTTGTCGATAAAGCCGGCGACGTGACGGTAGAGCGGACTGGCGAACGCCTCGTCGATCGCGCGCCGGATCGGCTCCCTGTAATTGCGGTCGATGTCATTGCGGCCGGCGTCCGCACTGCTATCCGTATGGATATCGATCCTGAGGATGCTCGCGATAAAGCGACTGCCGGGCTGCGCCTCGCCGAACGCATACTTGAGCGGCTGCGCGAGACCGGCCGGATCGGAGCGGGCTCGGATCAAGTCCAGCGCGAGCTTCTCCCGGATGATCGCGTCGCTCTCCGCCGTCGTGATCCGTTCCAGGGCGAGGGCGTCGACGGTCTCGCGAACGGCCCGCATAAGCTCCGGCCGGTTGATCGGCTTCTCCAGATAGTGCACGGCGCGCAGCTGGATCGCCGACTTCAGGTACTCCTTGTCCGCGTAGCCGCTCAAGAAGATGATCTTGCAGTCCGGCAGTACGAGCCGGAGCCGGGTCGCGAACTCGATGCCGTTCATGCCGGGCATCCGGATGTCGGACAGCAGGATGTCTGGCCGCATCCGCGCAGCCGCCTCGAGCGCTTCAGGTCCGGAGCCGGCGCTCTCCACCTCGTCGATGCCGAGACTGTTCCACGGAATGTATTGGACCAGTCCCTCTCTCGTCGATTTTTCGTCGTCCACGATTATCAGCTTCGCCATATCCGTCGATTCTCCCCGGGCCAGACTGTGATCCGTTCCTGCGATGATGCGCCTTTTGGGAAATCATAGCATAGGTGCCTCAAAGGGCTCCAGCAGCAAATTGACCGCTAAAGCCCTTAAAAAACGGAAGGTTCAAGTTATTTGCTCTTCATATAAGCGTCGATCTGGGCCTGCGCGGCTTCTTTGTAACGCTCGACGCCGGCTTTCTTCAATTGATCCTTGTACGCCTGGATGCCCGCGTCCACGTCGTTCGTGAAGCCCATGTACAGCGGTCCCGCATACTGGGTGAACAGGTTGCTCAGGTTGGTGGTGACGTCGCTGATCTCCTTGGCGTCGATGGTGAAGTCGACCAGCGGATTGGGGACATACCGCGACTTGGCGTCCGCGAGCAGCTCGGCGTAGTTCGGGAACGAGCCGTCGAACACTTTGGTATAGGTTTCGTTCGTCCAGCCCCATGTGCCGGCCGCGTTCGGCGGGTACTTGCTGTCGGCAGGAAAGACGATGTCGCCCTTATCGTTGATCGTATAGTGCGTGCCCTCGAAGCCATACTGCGTCAGCATGTTGTAGTCTTCGTTGTACCGCAACAGATCGAGCAGCATGAGCGAGCGCTCCGCGTTCTCGGACTTCGCGCCGATCGCCATGCCCCCGGCCATGTAGGAGTAGCGGTCGATCGAGCCCTGGAAGGCGGGGTAGATCCGCAGATCCCACTCGGGATGCGACTTGTTCACTTCGTTATAGATATTGTTCGCGCCAGGTATGCTGGTGATTAGCGCGGCGTTTTTGCCGTTTTTGAATGAATCGTTCAGGCTGACCGTGTTCGACAGCGCGTTTTTGGACCAGTAGCCGGCGTCCTTCCATTGCTTCATCTTCTTGATGAAGGCCGTCGTCTCAGGCAAGTCGAACGTGTACAGGAGCTGGAGCGACGGGTCGTCTTTCTTGAGCGCGATCGGACTCGTGCAGTTCGGCGCGCCCGGCGCCATCAGGTTGTTGTTGCCGAAGTACAGGGCGCAGAGCGTCCAGGCGTCGTTCTTGCCCATATTATAGGGGATCATGCTCTTCTCGTTTTTGGCGACCGCATCCAGATAGACGCCGAAGTCGTCGATCGTCTTGATGTCCGGCACGTTGTATTTTTTCATCAGGTCGCCGCGAACGACGTAGGCGCTGTAGTTAAAGCTCGCTGCCAGCGTCGGGATGGCGAACATCTTGCCGCCGACGTAGCCGCCGGCCAGCTTATCCTTGTCTTCCTTGGCGGACTGCGGCGCGTATGTGCTCAGCATCTCCGGCGTGATCTCCTTAAAGGCGCCTCTTCTGGCATTATCCGCGTAGTTCATGTAGTTGGCGGCGAAAATGAGATCGAACTTCTCGCCGGAGGACAGCATCAGATTGTAGGCGTCGTTGGACAGGAAGGTGATCTTGACCGTGGCATTGATGTCCCGTTCGGTCATCTTGTTCAGTTCCTCGTGGATCAGCTTGGCGTCGGGCGCGCCGTCCGACGGCAGATACATGCTGAGCTCGACTTTCTTCGAGATGTCAGGGCCAGACGGCGTCGCGGCGGACGGCGAGGCGCTCTGCGTCCCGGAGGCTTCGGCGGACGGGCTCACCGATGCAGAAGCGCCGGGGCTTGCGTTCGAGCCGCTGCCTGCGTCGTTCGAGCAGCCGGTGAAGATGATCATGCCTGCGAGCAGCGATGATAGAATGAAGCCTGATTTGGTGCGTTTTCTGTACATATCGTATCCCCCTCGAATTTATGGTGAACTGGAAGGTTCCAGCTTTACCCTTTCACCGCGCCTACGGTCATGCCTTTGACGAAATATTTCTGAATGAACGGATATACCAGGATGATCGGCCCCGTGACGACGACCGTCATGGCGAGCTTAAACGTCTCCGTCGGCATCTGGGCGACCGGCATCCCGGTCTTCTGCGCGACGATCTGGGCGGCTTGCATGGAGTTGAACACCTTGTAGAGATGGTACTGCAGCGGCATCATGTCCGGTTTGGTGATGAACAGCATCGCCTGATACCAGTCGTTCCAATAGGTCAGGGCGATGAACAAGCCGATCGTGGACAGCGCCGGCAGCGAGATGGGCAAGTAGAGCTTCAGGAAGATGATAAAGTCGCCGGCGCCGTCGATCTTGGCGGATTCGCCGAGATTCTCCGGAATGGTCGTAAAAAACGTCCGCATGATGATGATGTGGAATACGGCGAACAAATGCGGAAGCAGCAGCGCCAGAAAGTTGTTTTTCATCCCCAGATTGATCATGACGAGATACCACGGCACGAGCCCGCCGCTGAACAGCGTCGTGAAGAAAAAGAAGAAGGAAAATTTGTTGCGGTATTTGAAGTCCTTGCGGTGCAGCACGTAGGACGTCATCGCGGTAAGGAACAGGCCGAGCGCGGTGCCCGATACGACGAGCAGGATCGTGACGGCGTAGGCGCCCGTGATCACCTCCGGCGTCCGGAAGATGAGCTTGTAGGCTTCAAGGGAATACATTTTCGGGATCAGCCGGTACCCGTACTCGAAGAGCGACGCATCCTTGGTCACCGATCCTGAGACGGTCAACAGGAACGGGATCAGGCACAGAAGGGAGATGAGACCGACGACGATATAGCCGATGAGGTTAAAGACGATTCTGTCTGTTTTCCGGATCTGGTTGACCGCCATGGTACCACTCCTAAAATAACGCATAATCGGGATTCACCTTCTTGATAACGTAGTTCAGCGAGATGATGATGACGAAGCCCACCGCCGATTGGTACAAGCCCGCAGCGGCCGGCAGTCCCAGATCCAGACCCTGCTGGTACAGCGCGCGGAATACGAACGTATCGATGACGTCGGTCTTGTTGAACAAGAGGCCGTTGTTCCCGACGAGCTGGTAGAACATGTCGAGGTTGCCTCGCAGGATGCCGCCGACCTGGAGCAGGACCATGATGACGATCGTGATCTTGAGCAGCGGGAGCGTGATATGGCGGATCCGTTGAAAAATGTTCGCGCCGTCCAGCTCCGCCGACTCGTACAGCTCGGGATTGATGCCCAGGATCGCCGCCAGATAGACGATGCTGCCGTAGCCGATGAGCTTCCAGAGGTAGAAGCCGACGATGATGAAAAACCAGAGCGACGGCCGGCCGTAGATGTCGACCGGCTCCATGCCGATGGACTTCAGCAGCGTGTTGAGGCTGCCGAATTCGTAGTTGAAGATGCCGTACACGAACGATCCGACGACGACCCAGGAGATAAAGTACGGCAGGAGCATCGAGGACTGCATCGCTTTTTTGAGCCATTTGCCCTTGAGCTCCGAGAAGATGATCGCGACGCCGACCTGGAACGCCATGCCGACCATAATGAAGGCCAGGTTGTAGAGGATCGTGTTCTTGGTGAGCAGCCAGGCCTGGCCGGACCGGAAGAAGAAGGAGAAATTTTTGAGACCGACCCAGGGGCTGTGGAAGATGCCTTTGTCGAATTCGAAGTACTTGAAGGCGACGACGACCCCGCCCATCGGCAAGTAGTTAAAAATAATAAAGTAGACGACCGCGGGGGCCAGCATGAGAAACAGCATTTTGTTTTTTTTGAGCTCCGCGATCAAGCCGTGCGATTTGTGCATGCGCCTACCCCGTTTGCTGTTAAGTGGTTGGAGACTTCAAGCGTTCGTGTGGCTTTAGGCTAACTATATCAGCGCTTTCATTTTGCCGTAAGCGCGCAATCCTGCACTGATGGGCGATATTTTCTACTGTTGGTCCGCTTCGGGCTTCGGGCTGGGCTAGATCGTCAGATCGCCGTACGTGCTTGGGCGCCGCTCCCGGCGGAACAGCGAGCGGGCTTCGCCGTCGGCGTCCCCCACCGACAGCCAATTTTTGTAGAGCGGCTTGCCGAGGTCGATCTCCGCGACCGCGACGCCGTGCGCTTCCTCGGACAGCTCCGCAAGCACATCGCCCCGGGGATCGACGATCCGGCTGGGCTTTTCCTCCCACATGCCCGCGACCACGACATGGACGCCGTTGTCGACCGCTCTCGCGAGCGATTGGATGCGCGCGTTGCCCTGCGTCGGCACGAAGAGCAGCTCGGCTCCCTTGAGCGCCAGCAGCCGCGCGGGCTCGGGGAAGTAGCTGTCCCAGCAGATCAGGATGCCGATCCGGCCGAAGTCGGTGTCGAACACCGGGTATTCGCTGCCTGGCGTCACGCCCATCTCCGCTTCGAAGAGCGGCAGATGCGTCTTCCGGTACTTGCCCGCGATGCGGCCGTCCCGGTCGATCAGGACGGCGGTGTTATAGAGAACGTCGCCGTCCGTCTCGAACAAGCTCGCGATGACGTAGTATCTGTGCTTCCGCGCATGGCTGGCCAGGAAGTTCGTGAACGCGCCCGGAATCGGCTCCCCGAATTGGCCATAGCCGCGCCCGCCGGCGCCTTGCTCGTAGACGCCTTCGCTCAGGCACACGATATCCGCCCGCTGCGCGCCGGCCTGGTCCAGCAAGTCGCTCATGTCGGCGAGATTTCCCGTGCGGCTGCCGCTGAACTTGTTGATCAGCGTCGTGGCGACGCGGACCGTTCTGATCGGCGGTTGCACGGTAGCTGCGGTCTCCGCGACGGACGCTCTCCGCCAGGCGACCTCTCCGCTCGCCGACCATCTGAATGCGAGCTCGAGCTCGGCGAACGCGGCGCCGGCGGGGGCCGTCATCGTCCTGCGAAGACCGATCCAGCCATCCGGCAGCGCTTCGCGGGATTGATCGATGTAGTCGCGCGTGAGCAGCGCGCCGTTCGCGTCGGACCAGGTGACTAGCGCGTACACGTCTGCGCGGACGGCATCGATGCCGGTTGCCAGAAAGTCGGCCTGGATGTCGTAGGATTTTAAGCCTGCGATGTCCGCCGCCGTTTTGCAAGTCCATTTTCCATAGGCGTTCCGGGCGCCCGTCGCCCTTATGATCAGGACGGGCTCGCCGTCTATAGCGTCTTTGCGGAATTCCGGCGCGAGCGCCGCGTGCGGCGTCCAGCTGCGCCAGTCTGCCGCATTCGCCGGCGGTATGCGATTGGTCATCTTGCTTCCCCTCTTTCGTCGGCTTACGGCCGGGTTAATCGGCATTATAGCACCGGCCGGGCGGCGGGGACGACGGCGGGAAGCTATCGTTTTCGGCGTAATCCTGCACGTTTGGGACTGCGCCTGCGTCGTTGTGCGCATAGCAATTCCTCTGTAGGCAACAATAGCCAAGATGCGCCTTCGCGCTTCGTATTTATGCCGGGCGCAGCGTCTCGCGGTTCCGCGGTCGATGAACCTGAGGGAGGTCGGACGCGTATGTCGGGGGATTCCATGCTCGGTGAAATAGAGGATGTCCATCGGAAGTTGACCGAGCTCAGTCGCGATTATTGGCTGCATTATGATCTGTTCGCGCCGCAATGGTGGTTGCTGCTGGCAGCGTTCGTTATCCCCTGGATCGTCTGGTGGAAAGTCGTCGATAAAACCAGACTCAAGGATATTTTGTTATTCGGGGTCTCGGTCGGCTATCTCGTCTTTTTATTGGATCATCTCGGATATGAGCAGAATTTGTGGATCTATCCGCATAAGCTATTTCGGTTTTTGCCCGAGTTGTCGGAAATCGATCTCGGGTTGTTGCCTATCATGCATATGTTGGTTTTTCAATATTTCCCCAAATGGCGGTCGTTTTTGATCGCAGAAACGATCATGGGCGCGGTGTTTGCATTTGTCTTAGAGCCCATTAGCGTATGGATCGGTGTATACGAGATGCTCCATTGGCAGCACTTTTACTCGTTTCCGATCTACGTCGCCAAATCCGCGCTCGTCAAAGGCGCTGTGGAGGGGCTGAGTCGCATCGAGTTCCGATCGTCTGCAAGTGCCCGGAGCACGGCGAACTATCGCGCCAACCGCGAGTAAAAAGCGTGAGCAGCCGCGTAATATCCTGGCGGCATCGCGTGTCCCATGAACGGATGGACCTCGATCGACTTGTCCGGGGAGGCGGTCCGGTTGTAGGCTGCGAAGATCGTCTCGGGCAGGCAGGTTGTGTCCTTCAGGCCGACCGTGACGTGCACGGGCAGCGCGATGCGATCCGCCAGATTCACGATGTCGAAGTAGCTCAGCGTGCGGAGCACGTCATGGAGGCGGCCGGGGAACCGCGTCGCGAAGTCCGCGGCTTCGGAGATCGAGCCGACCGACTGCAGGATGCCGAGATCCATATGGCACATGTTCGGCACGTGCGCGATCGCGGCCCGCAGTCCGGGAGCGAGCGCGGCCGCGAGCAGCGCCAGCCCGCCGCCCTGGCTGCCGCCGAAGGCGAATACGCGCGCGGGATCGACGTCGGGCATAGCCATCGCGCACCGGACGGCGCGCAAGGCGTCGATCGCGATCGCCCGGAAGTAGGAGCGCTCCGGGTCCAGGATGCCCTGCGTGATCCAGCCCTTGGCCGTGCCGTGCTCTAGCGGCAGCCCGTTGCCCGTGTCGCCGCCTTGTCCGCGCACATCCACGGCGAGCACGGCATAGCCCATGAGCAGCCATGCCGCATGCTCTTCAGGCAGGCCCTTGGAGAGGGAGTAGCCGTGGAAGACGACGACGCAGGGAGCGGGCTGCTGCAGCGAATCCGGCGGCAGCAGGAACCAGGCGTGGACAGGCGTGTCGGCTGCGCCGGCATAGACCACTTTGAACGCTTGCGCTTGCCGGAACGGAGAGGCGGCGGGCTGGATCGCGGAATAGGCGGCCGATGCGTCGGCCTCCCGGCATGCGCGCGCCCAGAAGGCTTCAAGGTCGTCCGGTGCGGTGAGGGGGGCGGTATATTGGCGCAGCGCTTCGATTCGCGCTTGGATGGCGTTCATGGCCGGCATAGCTCCTTTGCAACGAGAGGATGGCGTTCATCCTTGAGCCTACCGAATTCGTCGGCGGCCGAGTAGACGCAAAGCTGCACCTTATGCGCGGGATCCTAGCTATTTTTGGGGGGCGAGGTAGAGGAGGGGGCGAATGAGCCGGGTGTGCAAGTCGCAGTGCTTTCCATGGGCAGCACTTGAGCATTGGAGTCACGTGTGCGAGTCGAGATGCTTTCCCTGGGCAGCACTTGGGCGTTGGAGTCACGTGTGCGAGTCGAAGTGCTTTCCATGGACAGCACTTGGGCGTTGGATTCGTGCGTGCTAGTCGAAGTGCTTTCCCTGGGCAGCACTTGGGCACCGGAGTCGTGTGTGCGAGTCGAAGTGCTTTCCATGGGCAGCACTTTGGCGCCGGAGTGGCGTGTGCGAGTCGAAGTGCTTTCCTTGGGCAGTACTTGGGCGCCGGAGTGGCTGTACGAGTCGAAGTGCTTTCCCTGGGAAGTACTTGGTCGTCAGAGTGGCGTGTGCGAGTCGAAGTGCTTTCCATGGACAGCACTTGGGCGTCGGAGTCGCGTGTGAGTGCTGAATTTATGCGATACAGCAAACGCAAAGAAGCCGCCCCCAAGTCAAAGGATATGACTTGGGAGCGGCCCCATGTTCAAGAACGTTTTAGATTAAATCGGACTGTTGAAGCAAACGCTGCACGATCGCGGCAACCTCGGCTCTGGTGATATAAGCCTTCGGATCCAGTCTCGTGAAGGTTCTTCCCTTGACCAGACCGGCCTGGACGTTGCTGGCGACGCTGTCGATCGCCCATGGTGCAACGGCTTCGGCATCCGTGAACGGAAGCAATGCATCCTCGTTAGCTGCGCTGCCGAGATCGCTGCCAAGGCCGGTTACCTTCATCGCCTTGGCGATGATCGCCATCGCTTGCTCCCGCGTGATCCTGGCATCCGGACGGAAGGTGCCGTCTTCGAAGCCGCTGATCAAATGGTACGCATAAGCGGTGCTGATCGCGCTGCTGTATCCGCCCGATGCGCCGGCATCCGCGAACGGCGTCGTGCCATCCTCCAGCTTGAGTCCCAACCCGCGAACGATGATCGCTGCGAATTCGGCTCGGGTAATGTCGCGATCCGGACTGAACAAGCCGTCGCCCGTCCCCCCGATGACCATGCGCGATCCCATATCGTTCACGCTGTCTTTAGCCCAGTGGGAAGCGACGTCGCTGAACTGAAGCGGGTTCCATACGACTGCATAGGTACTGTTGGTCAGGCTGTTGATCACGACATAGTCTTTGCCGTCGATCGTCGTCACTTTGCTCGGTACATGCCGCACCGTTCCGTCAGGCTCCACGACGATGCCCGTGGTGATCTTGGCGCGGTCGATGCCTTCGGGAATGGCTAACTTGCGTTCGACATAACCATTAAACTTTGAAACTTCAACGGTTTTATCGCCGTAAGTGAGTTTTACCGTGAAGCTGACCGGCGGTATGACGACCGAGAAGTTGCCGCGGGACGACGCGTTCTCGACGAGCTTGGCCGTGTCAGCCGTCGGCGCGGAGATCTCGATCTGGATTTTGACGTCCCGCAGATCGATATTCGCGCCGAGTTGCGCTACGACGGAGCTGAAGTTCACTTGTTGGATAGGCAGGCTGTAGGTGGCATTTTTCGCCTGGAGCACTAAAACGGCATGCTTCTGATCCAAGTTTTGAATGGCTTGACCGTCGAGCGCCACGATGATGCGATCCGATGCAACCGCGACCGGAATCGTGATTATCGCACCTGTGCCTTCAGCTGCCAGCCGCTCGGCCAGCTTCTGAGGATCCATGGTCACGGTAGTGACCGATCGTCCGTCGGTTTGGCTTGTGGTCGCGGAGCCTGCATATACGGCTTTGCCGTTTACCAACACTTCGACGTTAGTCGAGGCCGGTTGACCCGTTCCCGTATACACGATCTCGGGTGCTTTAATGACTTGTGTCACCGTAAACGATACATCCGCCAAATGATCGGCCTTGATCGTGACCGTAGCGGCGTGCGTTCCCGCGGTCAATCCGTCCTTGGCCGTGACCGTGAAGCTCGTAGCGGGCGAGCCGCTCACCAGCGTCGAAGCGGGCTGCGTGAGGACGAAGTCCTCGGCGTCCTCGCCGCTCAGCGATGCCGAGAGATTCGTCAATCCGCCGGTGCCGGTATTGGCGATCGAGATCGTCCTTGTCTGCTGCGTTCCCGACGCGTAGCCTTGGACCAGTTCGTCAGCGGTCTGATCAGAGATCGAATCGACGGTGTACGTCAGCGCGTTAACCTTCACCCGAGCTGCGCCGCTGGCCTCCGATACGACCTTGTAGCCCAGGGCCGTGTTATCCGTATTCGTTGCCACCGCATAATAATAAGTGACGCCGACCACGGATGTCGGAGCTGTATAGGTCATGTTGGTCGCGTCCGGAATGAGCGTGCCGTCCGACGTGTTATTCGTAGCGTTCCGGTACCATTGATAGGTTAAGGTCCCGGGGGCTTCTCCTATAGTCGCTTCGACGCTCAGCGTGACAGTGCCGCCTTCATTAACCGTCTTCGTCTTCGGATGCACAAGGAAGACTGGCCTATGCGCGTTCGCATTCACGGTGACCTTAATGACTTCTCCAGTCGCAAAAGCTTGCTTAGTGCCTGGAACGTCGTTGTTCGTATTGGTCACGACGACGTAGTAATAGTAGGTCCCAAAGGCGTCTCCGGGGTTCACTGCGGAATGCGCCGTAAAGGTTGCATTTGTTGCATTGAAGACTTGTACAGTACCGTTGTCGTCAGTCCGGTACCACTGATACGTCAGCGTTCCGCCATCGGTGGAATGGGCCTCCACGCTAAGTATACGCTGATCCCCTTCATTCACCGTTTGATCGCTGTCTGTCTGCGAGTCGATGATCGGCTCGGCAGCATCTGCCAGTGCGTTAACCGTTACTTTTGCAATACGGCTTGTGACGGACGCGGTCTTGTTGCCCGGTACGGAATTGTCAGTATTCGTGACAACGACGTAATAGTAAAATACGCCACCATCCGTTGTAGGTACGGTAAGGGAGGTGTCGGTGGCGCCAAGAATCTCGGAAGCGCCAAACATGCTGTTGCTATCGTTTCCATACCATTGGTAGCTTAGCGAGCCTGTTCCGCTCGCGACTACATGCAGGATGACACTGCCGCCCTCGTCTACCGTATCGTCTGCCGGGCCCTCGTCGATGGCAGGCGTTTGCGCCCCCGCCAGCGCGTTCACTGTCACCTTGGCTGCCGCGCTGGTGGCCGAAGCGGTTTTCGTACCCGGCACGGAGTTGTCGGTATTGGTGACGACGACGTAATAATAATTGACGCCTGCAGCTCCTGTCGGCACGGTATACGAGTCGCCCGTCGCTCCGTCAAGCAGAAAGCCTCCGGTGTTAATGTTGCTATCGTTACGATACCACTGGTAGCTTAACGAGCCTGAGCCGTGCGCTAAGACGTGCAGGATGACGCTGCCGCCTGCATCGACCGTGTCGGTTGCCGGCTCCGTGTCGATAACGGGCGGCGTAGCATTAGTCAATGCGTTCACCGTGACTTTTGCTACGTTGCTCTTGACCGATGCTGTCTTCTCGCCGGGCGCAGAACTATCGTTGTTCGTCACGACGACAAAATAATAAAATACGCCGGAACCCCCGGTCGGTACGGTAAACGAGTCGCTGGTCTTCCCGCCGAGCTGTACGCTGCTATCGGCGCTGGCGCTATCGCTTCTGTACCACTGGTAGCTCAACGAACCGCTGTCGCCCGCGTACAAGCTGGCCTCTACGTGCAGAACGACGCTGTCGTTCTGGTCGACCACCGTATCGGCTGTCGGCTGGGTGTCGATTTTGGGCGCCGCCGCCCCAGCCAGCGCGTTTACTTTTACTTTGGCCGTACGGCTGGTCACCGATGCGGTCTGCGTGCCCGGAACCGAGGCGTCCGTATTGGTGACGACGACATAATAATCATTTTCGCCGGCACTTGTCGTAGGCACAGTCAATGAAGCATCGATCTTGCCCGAAAGCGCGAAGATGCCATTGACAGGGTCGCTTCTGTACCACTGATAGCTTAAATCCCCGTCCCCGCTAACTTGCGCCGTGACTTCCAGCGTGATGCTGGCGTGGTCGCCGACATTCATCGTCTGGTCGGCCGGCTGCAAGGTAATCGTGGGCTGCGGGGTATCGTCCGCCGAATTTACGGTCAGGGTTACGGTATCCGATTCTGCTTCAAGCAGCGCTGAATTGGTCGCCACGAGCCGGTAGTTATAGCCGTTCATGCCGATTGTCGCGCCTGTAATTGACAGCGTCTTCGTATTCACGTCGCTGTAAGGCGCTACTTCATCAATATCCGAAAAGCCTGAGCCCGTATCCACTTGCCATTGATAATCGGTATAGTTCTCCGCCTCTGCAGTAAAGGAAGTGTTTTCGCCCGCATTTATCACTGCGTCCTCAGGTTGGGCGATAAACATCGGCGGCGCGGATTCCGCATAAATCCGAGTCCCGAAGCTTCCGATAAGAGAAGCGAATACCACCGTGCAGACCAAAAACATCACGGACATCCGCAGCATACGTTTTGATGTTCTTTTCCATGTAGGATAACCCATCTGCTTCGCATCGTCTCCTAGCTTAAAATGATCCTAAATGCCGCATCCAGCGCCGGTTTTACCGTGTGCACTTCCTTTCAGCCAATGCCGTTGCCACTCATGAAGCCTATGAAAATATTGGATGCGTCCTCAAAATTATAATATATTTTGGCAAAATGATATATCGTTATCCGGTTTTATTCGCGCATTTTCGCCATTTTTCCAACGCAAAAAAGGACGGCGGCGAGATTGCTCTCGCGCCGTCCTGCTTTTGTTGCCGATTGGTCTTATTGCTGTACCGACTTGAACCAATCGTTGACTTCCTTGGTGACTTGTTCGCCGCCGTTCGTCTTCCAGCTGGTGACGAAGGTGTCGAACGCGTCGATCGGCAGCTTGCCGTAGATGATCTTGTTGAACGTCTCGAGCTCGGATTGACGCAGGAGGTTCCACTTGGAGATCATGGTCGGCGTCGCGGCGCCGGTGAAGTAGTTCTGCTTGCGGATGTCGATCTGCGACATGACGACCTTCGCTGCGTACCAGTTTTCCGGCTTGCGGGACTCGGCTTGCTGCTTCTCGTAAGGCGTCTCCGGCGTGCCGCCGTCGGCGAGCTTGACGAGGGTCTTCATGTACAGGTCCGGAATGCGCGCCGGGCCGGTGATGAACGGGAACTTGTCGTTGTAGTTCTTGATCTTGGCTGAGTCGCTCGTCGGCTGGCCGTCGACGATATCCCAGTCGTAGCCTTTGGCGAAGCCGTGCTCGTACGGGCTGCCTGCAGGCGGGTTGGCCAGATTGTCCAGCATGTAGTTGTAATACAGCAGGATCGCCTCAGGATGCGCGGCGTTCTTGTTGACCATGAAGCTGCTGTTGACGCCGGAGTTCTGCCACTTGGTGCCGATCTTGCCGTCCGGACCCGCAGGTACCGGATAAGCCTTGTACTTCGCGCCTGCCACGTTCTTGAGCAGGTCCGGCGCCGGCCAGTCCGGCACCCAGTTCGCGCCCGGCAGCACGCCGGCGTTGCCCTTGGTCCAGATCTCGGCAGACTTGCCTTCGTCCCACAGCGCGGTATCCGGGTGAATGTAGCCCTTCTTCATCCACTCTTGCAGCTTCGCCAGCGCTTGCTTCGCGCCCGGGTTCACGGAGCCGTACTCGAGGTTGCCGTCCGCGTCCTTGTTCCACTGCTCTTCGATCGTGCCGTACGCGCCGAACAGCCAGTCGAGGCCGCCCATCCACGTGTTCGTGTTGTTCTTGAGCGAGATGGCGAGCGGGTAGACGTCCTTCGGCGCCAGGCCGTCTGGATTTTGGTTCTTGAACTTGTCCATGATGTTCTCGAGATCCGCGATCGTCTTCGGCGCCTCGAGGTTGAGCTTTTCCATCCAGTCTTCGCGCAGCCAGAGCAGCGTGTCGTCGTTGTCGGTGTACTCGAGGATCGGCAGGTTCCAGTGCTTGCCGTCTTTGGTGAACGGATACCACAGCTCGGGATGCTGAGCGGCGTGGTCTTTCCAGATCTTGTTGGCGTACTTGTCGAAAAGCTCGTCGATCGGCATAAATTCGCCGGAGTCGATCAGCTGGTTGGTCAGCACCGAGTCGGTCGGCACCATGATGAAGTCGGGCAGCTTCTCGCCGGAAGTCAGGGCGAGCTGCAGCTGTTGCTTGTATTGGTCGCTGCCGGCAGGATACCACGTATCCTTGCTCAGCTTGAGGCCGAGCGTGTCGAGCATCCAGCGGTCGTGAACGTTGTTCTCTTTGGTGTCGCCGTTCGAGTACGTCGTCGGCATGAGGATCGTGCTGATCTCGATCGCCGGATCGTACTTGCCTGCCGCAAAAGCCTTGTCTGCTACGGATTGCTCGGACGAAGCGGTTGCGGATGCGCTGGCGCCCGATGCCGCGCCGGACGGGCTTGCCGCGCCGTTGCCGTTGCCGTTGCTCGCGCAGCCGGCCAGCATAGCGACCGACATGGCCGCGGGCACGAGCCAGGATTTCTTGAATTTACCCATTTTTTATCCCCCACTATGTCGTGATGACTGCATGTGTTAACTGTACCAACCGTTAGGGGAGGGCTTCCATATGGCGATATTAGTTTTCGTAGGACTCTGTTAGTTTGTTGGCGAAACGTTTCAATGACTCTCCCTGTATTCCTGCGGCGTGACGTCGAATTGCCGCTTGAACACCTTGATGAAGTACGCGGGATCCAGATAGCCGATCTCCGTGCTGATCTCGTAAATTTTCTTGTCCGTCGACTTGAGCAAATGACAGGCGCGGCTCATGCGCAGCGCGGCGACGTAATCGCTGATGCCCTCGCCGGTCTCGAGCTTGTAGATCTTGGACAAATGCGTCGGGTGCAAATTGACGTGATCCGCGAGCGCGCGCAGCGAGACGTCGAGGTGGAGATTCGCGTCCACGTAGGCCTGAATCTTCTGCACGTAGTGCGAGCGCGCGTCATGGGCATCGTCGGCCGCGCCTTCGCGCAGCCGGGCGAGCGCCGCGAGCGACCACCTCCGCAGCTTGCCGATGGAGGCGAACGTCTCCCCCAACTGAGGCAGCTCGCCGTCTCCGCCGAGCATGCCGGCCAGCGTCTTGCCGCCGCGATGCGCCAGATGCATGAAGGCGGACGAGATCGCGAAGCCGACCTCCATGCAGTGTTCCCAAGATTCGGAGCCTTTGTCCTCCAGCTCCGCGAATACCGCGGCGAGCTTCTCCTCCGCGGCGTCCCATCTCCCCGCCTCGAGCAGATGCAGGAGGACCGGGGGACGGTGCAGCATTTCGAGCGCACCGAGCGAGGCCGGCTGCTCCGCCGGGTCGACCTTCATGACGAACTCGCGCTCGTCGCCGACGATCCGGCGGAAGTACGAGGACGCCTGGCGGTATTGCTCCGCCAGCTCGCCGGGAAAGCTGAAGGGCTCCGTGATGACGACGGACAGCGAGCCCTTCAGATACTGCTTGACCTTGGCCTGCACCTGCATGGCCAGGTTCTCGAGCAGCAGGTCCGGCCGTTCCGGCTTCGCGCCCTGCTTGAGCTGCAGCAGAAACGCCAGATAACCGTGCTCCTCCTTGACGCTCCATACCTCCATGAACTCGCCGAAGATTTCCTCCGCGATATTGGTGATCGCATATTCGAGCAGATGCTGGCCGTTGTTCCGGTAAGGATCGAACTCGTCCTCCAGCCGTACGAGCGCGAGCGCGCAGTTCCCGTCGCAGAACGGCAGTCCATACGTATCCAGCTTGCGCGTCCACTCCTCGGCGGACATGCGCTCGCCCCGAATGGCGCCGAGCAGCAGCTGTCCGCGCAGCATCGGCAGATTCTCGCGCAGGGCGAACTGCGTCCGCTCCAGCGAGCTGACGCGCTCCCACTCGGCGTTCAGCTGCTCGATCGCCGCGCGGACGGCGCCGAACAGCTCCTCGTCGGTCGGCGGCTTGAGCAGGTAGTCGACCGCATGGTTGCGGACGGCTTCCTTGGCATAATCGAAGTCCGCATGGCCGGACAGGATGATGCACTTGATCCGCTTGTCGTACTCCCTAATCTTCCCGATGAGCTCGACGCCGGTCATTTCGGGCATGATAATGTCCGAGATGACGATGTCGATCGGGTGGGTATCGATAATCTGGAGCGCCTCGCGCGCGGAATACGCCTTGTGGACCTGCTCGATGCCGAGCGTGTGCCAGGGCTTGTGCATGGACAGATTGTCCACCCAGTGCGCTTCGTCGTCTACGATGAGCAATTGCATATGAAAGCACTCCTTGTCCGGTTCCGTAGGTTATGAGTCATGACGCTGGCTTCGGCATCTCCCAGACGATCTCCGAGCGGACGCCGCCGAGTTCGGATCGGGAGAAATGAAGGCTCGAACGCTTGCCGAAGCAGTGGGTAATGCGCTGGTTCGTATTCCACAGGCCTGCGCCCATGTCTTCCTCGAGCGGGCCCGTCAGCCTTTGATTCAACAGGGCTTGCCGCTCCGGGTCCATGCCCGGTCCGTCGTCGTCGACGAAGATCCGGCAGAGGCCGTCCGATATTTCGCCGCGGATGCGGATCTCGCCCGAGTCGTACGACTTGCCGACGCCGTGGATGACGGCATTTTCGACAAGGGGCTGGAGCATCAAGCGCGGGACCTGCTGGGCCAGCATTACCTCGGGCACGTCGATCGTGTAGTGAATCCGGCCGTTGCGCAGCTTCTGGATGTCCAGATAGTTCACGATGAGCTTCATTTCCTCCGCGAGGCTCGCCGTTTCTTTTTCCATCCGCGTGATGTATCGGTAATAGGCACTGAGGTTGTACCCCATCGCGACGACGGCGTCGTTCTCCTTCATCTGCGCCATGTTAATCATGTAGCCGAGGCAGTTGTACAGGAAATGCGGGTTGATCTGCGCCTGCAGCTGCTTCATCGTCGCTTCCTGGGCGCGCATCCGCTCCTGCAGCACGTTCTCGATGAGACCCTCGATCTGCCGCGACATATCGTTGAACCGGTAGAACAGGAACGTGAACTCGCCGTTCGCCTTGGCGTCGATGCGCGCCGAGAAGTCGCCCCGCTGCACCCTTTTGAGGCCGCCGATGAGCTTCACGATCGGACGCTGCACGTCCCTGTAGAGCAGGACGGAGATAAAGGTGCCGAACAGGAACAAAAGCAGCATCGACAGGTAAAAAAGGTTGCGGCTGGACGAGATCGGCCCGAGCACCTGATCGAGCGGCGCGATGTCGACGAGATAGCCGCCGAGCAGCGGGGACTTCACGAGGCTGACCAGATAGCTGTCTCCGTCCAAGCGGACCGTCTGCTGCATCGTGTCGCCCAGGCTCAGCCCGTCCAGGTAAGATCGGACCTCCGTGACAAGCTTGGCGGACGACGTACGATTGGGGATCGGGGCGCGGCCCTTATAGTAGAACAACGGATCCCCCTGACCGCCTTCCTTGTACGTGTCCAGCATATTCTGTATGTTTTCCCGGCCGAAGCTCGCTTGTACGACCAGATTGCTGCCGGTCAGCTTGTTCTGCTGTCCGAACGAGTCCGTATAAAGCCAACGGAAAGCCTTCGCTTGCCCCGAAGCCGGCGCCCGATCGTCGTAGATCCAATTGCCCGACAGGTTGCTCTCCAGATACGCTTCGTCGTACGGGGCGTCCGTGCTCGAGTTGGTCACGGCTTCCTTGTGCACCTGCGAATACACCGTGAATTCGACCGGCCAGATCGTCACGATGCCGGACTGCAGCTCCATTTTTTCCTGCAGCATGTACTTCGTCTGCATCCGGTCGTATTGGTCGTCCCAAACGCCGAGACCGTTGAACTTCTGGACGTTCGGATCCCGCGAGAACGTGAAGACGAAGTCCATCGTCTGATTGATCCGCGAGTCGATCTGGCTCGAGAGGAACGACAGCTGACTGATGTTCGAAGCCCGCATCTCCGTGCCAATGACGCGGTTCGCGACGTTGTTGGCGTAGGCGAACACGATGCCGATCGGTATGAACAGGGCGACGATAAGTCCCGTGTACTTGGCGAACATGCTCATTTTAAGCGGCCCGCCCTTCATCGAAGGGGCGCCTTCCATATTCCAGCGCATACGCGCGTTCCTCCCTCTGCTCCAATTGCTTAACAAAACCCTATCGATCCTAACAATGTCTTATAGTTGTAAGGCCTTTCCGGTTGCTACTATGGCTTAACAAGGGTTCGCTCTGTGCCCATTACTCGATATGCAAACGGGGGAGAGCTATGGAAGCAAATACATCCAAGTCCGCGGCGCGCGAGCTCAAGGACAGAAAACGCGGCTACAAGCAGCCGTGGACGCTTCACCTCATGGTGTTGCCCGCCGCCTTGATCGTACTTATCTTTTCCTACATCCCGATGACCGGGAACATCATGGCGTTTCAGGACTACAAGGCCAGGCTCGGGTTCGCCCACTCGCCGTGGGTCGGATTCAAGCATTTCCACTATATGTTCACCAATGATTACTTCGTTAAAATCATCGGCAACACGCTGCTGTTCGCCTGCTCGAAGGTCGTCCTGAACCTCATCGTGCCTTTCCTGTTCGCGCTGCTGCTGAACGAGGTGCGCAAAATGGGGCTCAAGCGTTCGATCCAGACGTTCGTCTACCTGCCGCACTTCCTGTCCTGGGTCACGCTGTCCGGCATCCTGATCGACCTGCTGGGCCAGACCGGGATCGTCAATCAACTGCTCACGCAGTTGTTCGGCATCCAGCCTATATTCTTCCTCGGAGACGGTACCTGGTTCCGGATCACGATTATCGTGAGCGACGTCTGGAAAGAGTTCGGCTTCAATACGATCATCTTCCTCGCGGCGCTGTCCAGCATCAATCCGTCGCTGTACGAGGCGGCCGAAGTCGACGGTGCTTCCCGCTGGAAGCAGACGCTCAACATTACGATTCCGTCGCTGCTGCCGATCCTTATCGTCGTCGCGACGCTGGCGATGGGCAACGTCCTGAACGCCAACTTCGACCAGGTGTTCAACCTGTACAGCCCGATGATCTACCAGCAAGGCGATATCATCGACACGTTCGTCTACCGCGAAGGCCTCCTCGGCGGACAATTCAGCTTCGCGACGGCCGTCGGCTTCTTCAAGTCGGTGATCAGCCTCATCCTGATCGTGTTCTCGTACAGGCTTGCCTACAAGTTCGCAGGCTACCGGATTTTCTAGAAAGGAGTGAAGCCTCGTGTATCATAAAACGCTATCTTACCGCGTATTCAGCGCATTCAACAATACGGTGCTCCTCGTGATCGCCGTCCTCTGCCTCCTGCCGATGTTCCACCTGCTGATGGTGTCCCTGAGCTCCAGCGCCGCGGCCAACGCGGGGCTGGTCACGCTCTGGCCCAAGGGGCTGACGTTCGACGCGTACGAGAAGACGTTCCGCAACGCCAACTTCCTCAAGTCGCTCTGGATCTCCATCGAGCGGACGGTGCTCGGCACGGCGCTCGGCATGCTCGTCAACGCGATCGCCGCGTACGCGCTGTCCAAGGACACGCGAGTGTTCCGCGCGCGCAACGCGTATCTGTGGTTTTTCGTCGTCACGATGCTGTTCCCGGGCGGGCTCATCCCGAGTTATATTTTGATCCTGAAGCTGCATCTGATCAATAACCTGTTCGCGCTCATCCTGCCGGGCATGGTCGCCGTCTACAACATCATCCTGCTCCTCAACTTCTTCCGCTCCGTACCCAAGGAGCTCGAGGAAGCCGCATTCATCGACGGCGCGGGCCATGTGCGGACGTTCTGGTCCGTCTACCTGCCAGTGTCCCTGCCGTCGCTGGCGACCGTATCCCTCTTCACGATGGTCGGCCACTGGAACGCTTACTTCGACGGCCTCATCTACATGAAGGACGCCGCCAAGCTGCCGCTCGCGAGCTTCATGCAGACGATCATCGTGCAGGCGGACATGACCAAGTTCGATCCGGCCGCGATCGAAGGCCTGTCCCAGCGCACGCTGCGGGCGTCCCAGATCTTCATCGGCGCGCTGCCGATCCTGATCGTGTACCCGTTCCTGCAGCGCTACTTCGTCAAAGGCATCGTCATCGGCGCCGTCAAAGAGTAACAGGCAGTAAATGCGCGTCCGGCTGAGCCTGGCGCGCTTTTTTGCGTGCAGCCACGAGTGTGCGACGGTCCTCCGCGGAAGCGGGGGCTTCGATTGCCGCCTCGGCGCGCCGTTGCACGGAAAAACCGTGTAACTCCGCAGCAATCATCGTCCGGGCACGCCGTTGCACGGAAAAACCGTGTAACTCGGCAGAATCCATCGTCCGGGAGTGCCGTTGCACGGAAAAACCGTGTAACTCCGTAGCAACCGTCGCTCGGGAGCGCCGTTGCACGGAAAAACCGTGTAACTCCGTAGCAACCGTCGCTCGGGAGCGCCGTTGTACGGAAAAACCGTGTAACTCCGCAGAAACCATCGTCCGGGAGTGCCGTTGCACGGAAAAACCGTGTAACTCCGCGTAATGCTGCCCGATAATCGCAAAAAGGCATCAACGCCACATCAATGGCGCTCCCGGCTGTAGCGATAGGCGCAAATGGGCGCTAACGCCTTCTCCGAAGCGCTCAGGAAGGTACCGATAAGAGCCAAAAGGCACTAACGCCGCCTCCACGGCGCTCATGAAGGGGGCGATCATCGCATAAAGGCACTAACGCGGACTGTGATGTCACTATCTTCTCCGCAGAACCGCCACCCGAAGCGCCTTTATGCAGGTAAACACGCCTAACTCCAGCGCTGGTGAGGGAGCGCAGTTGTGAGCGTATGACGAGGATTGCTTTGCCGTCCTAGCCAGCCCGAAACTCGCGGCCCGAAACTTCAGCGTAGCCCATTACTTCTGCAAAGGAAAGCCCTCAGGAGCGCGCTCCGAGGGCTTTCCTTTATTTACTTGACGAGCTTGAACGGCAGCGACGCGACGTCGCGGCTGTTCGGGCCGACCATCGCGAGGAACGCGCCGGCGTCGCTGGCGAGCGTCAGGTCCGCGTGGTAATACCGCAGCTGGCTCTCGCTCAGCTCGAACGCGACCTCGGCGCTCTCGCCGGGCTGCAGCTCGATCTGGCGGAAGCCCTTGAGCTCCTTGACCGGCCGGACGATCTCGCCCGCGATGTCGCGGACGTAGAGCTGGACGGTCTCGATGCCGGCCACCGCACCGACGTTGGTGACGCGCAAGCTGACCGTGATCGGCGCATCCGGCGTAATTACGTCCGCGGACAGCGCGGCTTCGCCGTATTCGAACGCGGCATAGCCCAGGCCGTAGCCGAACGGCAGCAGCGGCTCGTTCGGGATGTCCAGGTACTGGGACACGTAGCGGACCTGCGCGTCCGGCGCGCCTTGAGGACGCCCCGTATTAAAGGCGTTGTAATACACCGGCACCTGGCCGACACTGTGCGGGAACGACATCGTCAGGCGGCCAGACGGATTGGCGTCGCCGTAGAGCAGGTCGGCCACCGCCGTGCCGCCTTCGGAGCCGGGGAACCATGCTTCCAGCACGGCATCCGCTTCGTCGATGACGCCGTGCAGGTCGAGCGGCCGTCCGTTGAACAGCACGGCCACGACCGGCTTGCCGAACGTCTTGACGCGGCGGATCAGCGCGAGTTGCGCCTCCGGCAGGCGGATGTCCGCCCGGCAGCCGGCTTCGCCGCTCATGTCGGAGTGCTCGCCGAGCGCGAGCACGATGACGTCGGCGTCCCCCGCGGCGGCCGCGACTTCAAGCAGCTGCGCCTCGGTCGAGTCGGTCTCGATGCCGCAGCCTTCGGCGACGGTCACCGCGCCCGGCGTCGCCGCCTTGGCGCGGATCGCTTCGGACACGCGGACGACCGCGTCCTGCGATCCGGTCCACGACCAAGGCCCGAGCAGGTCGCCGTTGCGGGCGAACGGACCGATGACCGCCACCTTGCGCGCAGGCGAGAGCGGCAGGACGCCGTCGTTTTTCAGCAGCACGCAAGACTTGTGCGCCAGCTCCAGCGCAGCCGCGCGGTGCTCGTCGCTGAATACGACTTCTTGCTCGCGCTCGGGATCGGCCGCCCGGTACGGATTTTCGAACAAGCCGAGCTTATCCTTGAGCTGCAGGATGCGCATGACCGCTTCGTCGATCAGCGCCGCGTCCAATTCGCCGGCTTCGATGAGCTCGGACAGATGCTTGGCGTAGCACGACGTCATCATCTCGATGTCTACGCCGGCCTTCATCGCCTTCAGCGCGGCTTCGCGCTCATCCTCGGCGATGCCGTGGGCGATCAGCTCCTTGACCGCGCCCCAGTCGGAGATGAGTATGCCGTCAAAGCCCCATTCCTCCCGCAGCAGCTTCCGCATGAGCGGCACGTTGCCGGTGGCCGGAACGCCGTCGACCGTGTTGAACGACGTCATCACCATCTCGCAGCCTTCGTCGAGCGCGGCCTTGTACGCCGGCAGGTAGAACTCGCGAAGCTGGCGCTCCGACAGGTCGACGGTGTTGTAGTCGCGTCCGGCTTCGGCTGCGCCGTAGGCGGCGAAGTGCTTGACGCAGGCCGCGACCCGGTCCAGATCGCCCGACAAGTCGTCGCCCTGGAACCCGCGGACGAACGCTCTCGCGAACAGCGCGTTCAAATACGGGTCTTCGCCCGTCGACTCCATCACCCGGCCCCAGCGGGGGTCGCGCACGAGGTCCACCATCGGGGCGTACGTGACGTGAACGCCGGATACAGACGCTTCCTTGGCGGCGATCTCCGCGCTGCGCTCCGCGAGCGCGAGGTCCCACGAGCAGCCGATGGCGAGCGGCACGGGGAAGATCGTCTTGAAGCCGTGCACGATGTCGGCCATCATGAGGAGCGGAATGCCGAGTCGATTGCGCTCGAGATGCTTGCGCTGGACGTTGATCGTCTCCTGCGCGCCGGCCATGCCGAGCACGGACCCGGCGTTATGAACGGTATCCTCGCCGATGCCGAGCGAGGCCATCGGGCCGGTGATCAGGCCGGCCTCCGAGGCGCCCTCGAAGAAGGGAACGGCGAGCTGGATCAGCTGGGCGATCTTCTCGTCCAGGGTCATCCGTTCAAGGTAAACGTGCAGGGGCAGCTTTTCTTGGGACGACGAGGACAAAGGAGCTTTAGGATCGGACATGACGTATATAACCCTCTTTCTGAAATGATAACGGTTTATCGAAACGTTTCTACGGATAGTATAATTCTGCTTTCGGCAGGCGTCAAACCCTATATTTTCTGTTGCTTAAGGGGCGCGTTTCAGATAAATTTAGAGAATAGCGAGCAGAAGAGGGCATGCGCGTTTCGGTTTCTGCCTTTTTTTGAATGAATTGAAACGTTTCGCGAAGTTTACTTCTACCATGTAGAACTATTGTAAAACACGCTTTCTACAACGCACGGCTTCAGCAAATCACGGCTTCGAGGAAAGGAGAGGAGCAGGTTGGTCAGCATCAAGGATATTGCTAGCACGGCAGGGGTATCGATCTCCACGGTGTCGTACGCGCTGAACGGCAGCGACCGGATTACGAAGGAAACCGCGGATCGCATCCAGGCCATCGCGGACGAGCTTGGCTACGTACCGAACCGGGCCGCCCGCATGCTGAAGAAACGGGAGACGATGCTCGTCGGCGTCTTCCTGACGGATTTCAGCGGCCATTTCTACGGGGACTTGCTGTTCGGTCTTAAAGAAGAGCTGAATCGCAGAGACTACGACTTGATCGTCTGCAGCGGCCGCCGGTCGCACCGGATGATCCCGGAGCGGGCGTTCGACGGGGCGATCATCCTCGACGCGACGTTCGCCGACGAAGAGCTGCTGGGCTACGCGGCCCGCGGGCACAAGCTGGTCGTCCTCGACCGGGAGCTCGATCACCCCAACGTCAATCAGGTGCTGCTCGACAATAAGGCCGGCGCGACGCTGGCCGTGGAGCATCTGCTCGGTCGGGGACTAAGACGGATTTGCGCCGTAGGCGGGCCCGAGTCGGCCTTCGACGCGCAGCAGCGGATGCGGGCGGTCAGGCAGGCGGTCGAGCGCGTGCCGGAGGCGAGTCTCGAGGAACTCCCGGGCGCCTTCGACAAGGCGTCCGGCTATGCCGCGGGCCCGCGGATCGCAGAGGCCGCCGGCGAGGGAGCGGTCGGCGTTTTCTGTCTGAACGACGAGATGGCGATCGGTCTATGCGACTACTTGAGGACGCAGACCGCTCTGCAGATCGGACAAGACGTACATGTGGTCGGCTACGACAATATCGAACTCGCGCAGTACATGCAACCCCGGTTGGCCACGATTGACTACTCCAAACGCAAGTGGGGAGCGCTAGCCGCCGAACAGCTGCTCAAAATGATCGAGGGCCGGCCGGTCGAGCAGGAACGGATCTACGTACGGCTGGTCGAAGGCGAATCGGTCGGAAAACATACGAGTTGAAAAACGCGACCCGCGGGCGGGCGATTCCGGCTCTGCGATTCCATCCTGAGGAGGATACAATATGACGACATCGATGATCGGCGTTCCGTTGGAAGGCTTCGCGGCGTTCAGCCGTACGGTAGCCGCGGAAGGCGCCGTGCTGCTGAAGAACGAGGGCGAGGCGCTGCCCCTGCGTCAAGGGGATAACGTCTCCGTGTTCGGGAGAATTCAAGTGAACTATTACCGCAGCGGCACGGGCTCCGGCGGCAGCGTCCACGTGGCGTATACGACGAACCTGCTTGACGGCCTTCGCGGCAAAGAAAACGTCGCTGTCAACGAGTCGCTCGCGGCCGTCTACGAGCGGTGGATCGAGCAGAACCCGTTCGACAACGGCGGCGGCGGCTGGGCGGCGGAGCCTTGGCATCAGCGCGAGATGCCGCTGACGGACGAGCTGGTGGCCGAAGCCAGGGGCGTCTCGAACAAGGCGATCGTCGTTATCGGGCGTACGGCCGGCGAGGATCAGGACAATGCGGACAAGCCGGGCAGCTACCTGCTTACGGACGAGGAGCGGGCGTTGCTCAGGCAGGTGACGGCGCGCTTCGAGCAGACGATCGTCGTGCTGAACGTCTCCAACATCGTCGACATGAGCTGGCTCGACGACGCGGCGTACGTTCATCCGATCGCCGGCGTCATCTATGCCTGGCACGGCGGCATGGAGGGCGGCAACGCGATCGCCGACGTGCTGGCCGGCGACGTGACGCCGAGCGGCAAGCTGACGGATACGATCGCTTATGCGCTCGAGGACTATCCGTCCACCCGCAACTACGGCAACGAGCTCGCGAACCTTTACCAAGAGGATATCTACGTCGGCTACCGGTACTTCGAGACGTTCCGCCCGGACCGCGTGCAGTTCGAGTTCGGCTACGGACTGTCGTATACGACGTTCGGCCTCGCGGCGGAGGACGCCCGGTTGATCGACGCCGACGGCGAAGCCGTCATCGCCGTCGACGTCGTCGTGACGAATACAGGGACCGTTTACGCCGGCAAAGAGGTCGTTCAGCTGTACGTCGAGGCGCCGCAAGGCGCGCTAGGGCGTCCGGCCAGAGCGCTCGCGGCCTTTGCCAAGACCGGACTGCTGCAGCCGGGAGCGTCGCAGCGGCTTACCGTCAGCTTCCCCGTCCGCGCGATGGCCGCTTACGACGATGCGGGCGCGACGGGGCATGCCTCCGCTTACGTGCTTGAGGCGGGGACCTATCGCTTCTACGCGGGGACCAGCGTGAAAAAGGCGGCTGCCGTCGCCTTCGAGGGGCAAGACGGCTACGTCGTCGACGCGCTTCAGGTCGTGCAGCAGCTCGAGGAAGCGATGGCGCCGATCGCGAGCCTCTCGCGGATGAAGCCGGGGGCATGCCGGGCGGACGGCTCGTACGAGCTCGCGTACGAAGACGCGCCGCGGCGCAAGATTTCGCTGGCGGACCGCATCGAGAGCCGGCTCCCGCAAGAGATCGCGCAGACCGGAGACCGCGGCTTCAAGCTGAAGGACGTCCGCGACGACAAGGTCGGCCTGGAAGCCTTTATCGCGCAGCTCGGCGACGAAGATCTGGCCGCGCTCGTCCGGGGCGAAGGCATGAGCAGCCCGCTCGTCACGCCGGGGACGGCTTCGGCCTTCGGCGGGGTGACCGACAGCCTGCTCGGCTACGGCATCCCGGTCGCAAGCACGTCGGACGGGCCGTCCGGCATTCGCATGGACAGCGGCCACAAGGCGACGCAGGTGTCGATCGGGACGCTGCTCGCGGCGACCTGGAACGCGGCGCTCGTCGAGCAGCTGTACGTCATGGAAGGCCAAGAGCTCGTACGCAACGAGATCGACACGCTGCTCGGACCGGGTCTCAATATCCGGCGGAGCCCGCTCAACGGGCGCAACTTCGAGTACTTTTCCGAGGATCCGCTCATCTCCGGCGCCTTCGCCGCAGCCTGCGTGCGCGGTATTATGAAGGGCGGCTCGAACGCCACGCTCAAGCACTTCGCCTGCAACAACCAGGAGAAGCACCGCAGCAAGGTCGACGCCGTCGTATCGGAGCGCGCGCTGCGCGAAATCTACCTCAAGGGGTTCGAGATCGCCGTCCGGGAAGGCGGCGCCAACTCGGTCATGACGTCTTACAATCCGGTTAACGGGCACTGGGCGGCTTCGAACTACGATCTGAACACGACGATCCTGCGCGGCGAGTGGGGCTTCCAAGGGATCGTCATGACGGACTGGTGGGCCGTCATGAACGACGCGGCGCAAGGCGGCACGCCCGATCGCAAGTACACGAACTGGATGGTGCGCGCGCAGAACGATCTGTACATGGTCGTCAGCAACTACGGAGCGGAGACCAACGCCTACGGAGACAACACGATCGAATCGCTGGCCGACGGCACGCTCACGCGGGGCGAGCTCCAGCGATCCGCCGCGAACATCCTCCGCTTCATTCTGCGCGCGCCGGTCAGCGCCAGGGATAAGGTCACTCAGGAGACAGTCGAGGCTTTTCAGGCGCTGACCGCCCCTGCCGCGGAGCAAGCGCAGAGCGCCCGGACGGTGGCGGACGGCGCGCAGATCGTGCCGGACGCCGCAGGCGCGACCTTCCTTCGCGTGGAGCAAGCGGGCGTCTACCGGCTGTTCGCAAGCGCCATGTCCGCCGAATCCGAGCTCGCTCAGAGCGCGAGCAACCTGACGCTGAACGGCAAGCCGCTCGCCACCGTACAGACCAACGGTACCGGCGGCGCGTGGGTAACGCTCAAGCTGGCGAAGGTCGAGCTGGCAGCAGGCCTGTACGAGCTGCGGCTGGAAGCCGTCAAGCCGGGCCTTGAGCTCGGCTGGATCGAATTCAAAAAAATATGATTGCTTGACGACTGAGGCGCCCGCGAGGGTGCCTTTATCGCGTCGTCAGCCGCCGTGTCTTTAGCATCTGGCAAAAACATGAATAAAAGCGGGTCCGGTGGAGGAAGCTACTACCAAAAAAAGGAGTTCGCCATGGAACTGGCACAATGGCTGAACGAACGTCTGAAGGACCGTCGCGACATCGTTTCTCAGCGGATCGATCAGGGCAAGTTCGCCTGCACCGTCTATTACATGGCAGAAGCCATCGATCTCGAGATGCTGCAGACGCATGTGCTGCGGACGTTGATCGCGCCTTACGCGGGCAGCGATCAAGCGAGGTTGAGTGACATTCTGGAGCACAGGTCTTATTTTCCGACGCCCTACTCGCTGACGCGTTTGCCCGAGGCGGCGCTGGAAGGGCTGCTGAACGGGCAGGTCGTGCTCTGCATCGACGGCGAGACGGCCGGCGTCCTGTTTCCGTTTAAAAAAACGGCTTCGCGGTCCGTTACCGTCTCGGAAAACGAGAAAACGATCCGAGGGCCCAAGGAATCGTTCATCGAGGACATATGGACGAATCTGTCGCTGATCCGGCAGCGTATCAAAAGCGACAATCTGATCACGGAGACGTTCACGATCGGCACCGAGTCCCATACGACCGTCATGCTGCTCTACATGAAGGGCCGCTGCGACGACGAATTGGCCGGAACGATCCGCTCGAAGCTGCAAGGGCTGAAGACGGACAGGCTGCCCGGCAGCAGTTTCCTGGAGGAAGCGCTCGACGACCGGCTGGCGTCCCCTTTTCCGAAGATGTTGAATACGGAAAGACCGGACGTGGTCGTCTCCTCTCTCTATGAGGGAAGAATCGCGCTGTTGACGGACGGCTCTCCGAGCAATCTGGTCGCGCCGGCGACGCTGCTATCCTTCATGCAGTCCGCGGAAGACTACTATCAGCGCTATTTTTACAGCAGCTGGGTGCGCGTGCTTCGCTACGTTTTTTTCGGGCTGAGCCTGATTCTGCCGTCCGCGTACGTCGCCATTACAACGTTCCATCCGGAGATGCTCCCGTACAACCTGCTGATCTCCATCGCCTCGAGCCGCGATATCGTGCCGTTCCCCGCCATCGTGGAGGCGCTCATCATGGAGGTGACGTTCGAGGTCATGCGCGAGGCGGGCCAGCGCATCCCGACGACCATCGGGCAGACGATCTCTATCGTGGGGGCGATCGTCATCGGCGACGCGGCGGTCCAGGCGGGGATCGTCAGCGCGCCGATGGTCATCATCGTTGCGTTGACGGGAATTTCCTCGTTTATCGTGCCGCACTTCTCGATGACGCTGACGGTTCGCTTTCTGCGGTTCGTCCTGGTATTTATCTCCGCGCTGTTCGGGTTGTTGGGGCTTTTAATCGGCGTCTTTTTTATCTATATTCATCTGTTGTCCATGGACTCCTTCGGCACGCCTTACCTATCCCCGTTCATCCCGTTCAAGCCGGAGCAGATGAGGGACGCCGCCGGACGCTTCCCATGGACCAAGTGGCTGGGCGGCAAACGAACCTGAGCGGGAGGAAACGGGGAATAGCGATGAGGAAACGGCGGGTAGCCCGATATACGGCGCTGAAGCTGCTTGCGGCACTCGCGTTTCTGGCGGGAACGACCGGCTGCTGGTCCAAGCAGGAGCTGAACGACCGTACCTTCGTCACGACACTGATGGTCGATCTGACCGAGCAGGGCGAAACGGAGATCACCACCATGTTCATTCTGCCGAACCGCATCTCCGTCGGGCTGGGCGCCGCACCGGGCAGCCAGAAGCCTTACGTCGCGATTTCCGGGAAAGGGCGGGACATCGCGGAGGCGTTCCAGCAGATCCAAAAAGATCTGCCGCGAAACGTCGCCTGGGGCCAGATGCGGGCCGTCATCGTGGGCGACCGTTACGCCAGAGCGGGACTGGCGCCGCTGTTCGATTATTTTATCCGTGCGACGGACTTCCGGCTTCGCGTCTACCTGTTCTACTTTAACGGCGAGGCGCGCAATCTATCCCGCCTCACGCCTGTATTCGAGCGTTTCCCCACCGAGATCTGGCGGGAGTCCGCGCATACGAAGCGGATCCCGCCGGTGAACCTCCGCGATCTGCTCTCCGCGCAGTGGAACAACTTGGGGGACGGTTATATTCCCGAATTGAGCCTGCACGAGCTTGAATTGCTAACCGAGCACAAGTCCGTGGCGTGGTCCGGGGTCGGCGGCGCGGCGCTGATGAAGGACGGTGCGGTCGTCGACAGGTTTACGCCGGAGGAGGCAGCGGGCATCTCGCTTCTAAAAAATAATACGCCGGAGATGGTCGTCGCTTCGGAGCTGCCGGAAGGCGGGTTCTTCAGCGTCAAGCTGCTGCGCGTCCAGCAGAAGACGCGGGCGATACGACGCGGCGGCAAGGTCGTCATCCAGGTATCTATCCGCGGCCATGCCGATCTGGTGTCCGTCCAGGCGAAGGTGGATCTGTCCTCGCAGGACGGCTTGAGAACGCTCGAACGGGCGCTGAACAAACGGATTCTGCAGCTGGCCCAATCCGCGGCCGACAAGGCGCAGGAAGAGCGGGCAGATGCCTATCAGTGGAGCGAATATCTACGGTACAAGTATCCGTCTTTGTGGCCGAAGGAGCCCGATCATCTGCGGGAAGAGCTGTTCTTGCGCATGAAGCCGGACATTCATGTGGACATCGTGCTGCGAAGCACGGGGATCAGCCGATCTCCCATGCTAAAGGCGCAGGCGGGAGGACTGGAGAAATGATGCTGCTGATGCTGGGGTTCGGGATTCTCTTGGGCTACCAGACGTTTCTGCTGCGTCGGGAGAACGCCGGCCGGCGAGAACGCGTTTTCGCCTTTGCCGTGACGGGACTGGTATTCGTCTTTGCGGCGTTGGCGATGCACTGGCCGGAAGGGGTGAACCCGAACAGGGCGATCCGGTTAGTCTTCGGGCCGATACAGCGCTGGATCGAAGCCAAGTAATCGGATGAGGGAGGCGGGATGCGTTGAAGCAGCGAGGTACGGTGACAGGGCTCCAGTTAGGCTCGCTTGTTTTCGTATTCGTCTTTTCCACGACAATCGCTTTCCTGCTCTCGTCGTTGGCGGCGCATGCCTCTTTTGACGGGGGAATCTGCATCTGGCTGGCCGCCGTCGCGGGAACGGCGCTTGCGGCCGCAAGTCTGCGCTTCGCGATGCGCCGGCCCGCGGAGTTCGTCGGCGTCTACGGAGCGACCATCGTGGGCAAGGCTGTTCATACCGCGATTCTACTCCTGACCGCTTTTTTCTTTTTATATCTGTCGGCCCATATCATACGTGAATTCACGGATTTCTTCGTCCCGACTTATCTGCGCGGCACGCCGCCTGTCGCCGTCTCCATTCTGGTCATGTCGGCGGCGGCCTCCATCGCCCAGAGCGGCGTCGCGGTTGCTTTTCGGTTCGCTCAGGGCTGCTTCATCTTGATCGGAGCGTTGTTTCTGATCAAGCCGCTCTTTTTTACGCCGTCGCTGTCTTCGCCGATGTGGCACGAGTTCACCCGGATCCACGATTGGAAGTCGCTATGGGGCCAGACGTTCGGGCTGATTCCCTGGTACGGCGAGCTGATCCTGCTTGCCTACATCGTGCCGCAATTAAAGACCGGCCGGCAGGCGCGGAGGGCGTTGTGGCTCGGCTCGATGGCCGGCACGTACATCCTGTTCGCGGAATTCGTCCTCATGATGCTGTTCCTGGGGCCGAAATTGTCGGCTACGCTCGTATATCCCGCGCTAGAGCTGAGCGGATTTCTGCATCTGGGCGACTTCGTGCACAACATGGACGCCATTATCGTCTCGATCTGGTTCTCGGGACTATTCATCAAGCTCAGTATCCTGTTCGCTATCGGAACGCTGCTGACCTCCCAGGCGCTCGCGCTGCCCAACTACAAGCCGATCACCTTCCCGCTGGCCGCCTTCGTCGTGGCGATGTCGGTCGTCCTAGCCAGGAATCCGGTTCAACTGGCGGATTATTTCGATAGCAGTTGGGCGACCTTCGCCTTGCTTGTCGAAGGCATGTTCTTTCTCTATCCGCTCGTCTCCTGGCTCAAAGGTCGCCGCCGCAAGCAGGGGGCGTGACGACTCAGCCCTGACTCGTCTATCGGATTGCCTGCGTTCATACACTGGTGAGAGCAAAACCTACGCGAGGAGGGCGCTCATCAATGCTGCTAGACGGGGCCGTGTCGATCAAGGAAGAGCATTTGTTCTGGCTCGAGGTGTTGGAGGATCATGCTCATTTCTTAAGGGACTACCTGTCGCCGGAAGAAAAGAGATGGTGGAGGGAGGCCGAGCGCTTCTTCCAGCCGTTCCGCGAGGCGATCTCGCAGGCGGAGGCGCTGCCGTCCTTCGAGCCCGCCGAGGCTCCGGCGATGCGGGCGTTCGCGGAGAGCGTCTATCCGCTCGCGGACGCGTACTGCCGGCTGGAAGGGCATATGCAGCATCTGCGGCTGTTCAATCAAGTGAATCTGAATCTGTCGCCGTCCTATTTTAACGGCACGATCGGCGAGAACCAGGAGTACCTGCGGCAGCTCTCCTATTGGGCGCGGGGGATGCCGGCACCGGCCTTGGGCTTGACCCAGCTGCTCGATCTTTGGATCGAGGATCAGCTGGGGCACGCGGTGCTGCTGCATGGGGTGCTGGACCCCGTCGAGCAGGCGTTGGGCGCGCAGTCGGACAAGTTCGCCACCGTCTTTTCCTCGTATATGGTCAAAAATCGCGCCATGCAAAGCTACGAACGCTTCACGGCGCCCGGGTTCCCGGCGGAGACGCGCTTTGCGGCAGAGGTGCTGGGGACGGTGCAAGAATTCTACGCGTTCGTGCAGCGGATCGTGGCCGAATACGTCGGCACCGAGCTGCTGTCCAAAGCCACGCTCCGGTTCCTCGAGCACCATTTCCCGGAGTCGTGCTACTTCATGCGCAAGCTCGCCGTCTTCGTGCCCGGGGCGCCTTCCTTCGCCGAATGTCCGTTGAGAAGGCTGTCCCGGGTGGGCGGGGCTTGAATATTGCCATGCAGGTATACGGCAATACGCCGCAAGCTATCAAGCTTGCGCGGCAGCGGACTTGAAATGGCCGATCGCCGGCCTTGGCAGGCCAAGGTGTTCGCGAAGCGTCGAACCCTCGTATTCATTACGGAACAGCCCCCTGCGCTGGAGGATGGGCACGACATGGTCGACGAAGTCGTCGAGGTCGCCCGGCAGGACGGGCGGCATGATATTGAAGCCGTCGCACCCGTATTGCAGGAACCATTCTCCGATCATATCGGCCAGCCGCTCCGGCGTACCGACGAACTGCAAGTGACCTCGCGCGCCGAGCAGCCTGCGGCCGAGTTCGAGCACGGACAGATTCTCGCTGTGCGCCAGGTCCATAATAAGCTGCACGCGGCTCTTCATGCCGTTGGACATCCCGACCGGATCGGGAATCTCGGGCAGCGGTCCGTCGACCGGATAGCCGATCAGATCGAACTGCAGCATGGCGGACAAGAAGCCCGTCGCCTCTTCCGGGCGGATGAGATCGAGCAGCTCGCGTTCCTTCCGGCGCGCTTCGTCTTCGGTCGAGCCCAGGATCGGCGACAGTCCCGGCATGATTTTCAGGCTGTCCTCCGACCTGCCGTACGCCGCCAGCTTCGCCTTCACGCTCTTGTAGAAGGCCTGCGCGCTCGCGAGCGTCGGCTGTGCGGTGAAAATGACCTCGCCGATGCGCGCCGCGAAGTTCTGCCCGGGCTCAGACGATCCGGCCTGGATCAGCACCGGGTATCCTTGCGGCGGGCGCGGGACGTTAAGCGGGCCGCGGGAGAAATGCCATTTGCCCCGGAAGTCGCTGGCATGCAGCTTGGACGTATCCGCGAACACGCCGGACTCCCGGTCCATGACAAGCGCGTCGTCCTCCCAGCTGTCCCACAGGCCGGTCACGACATCGACGAATTCCTGCGCCATCTCGTAACGGAGACCGTGCTCGGGATGCTTGTCGCGGCCGTAGTTGAGCGCCTCCGCGTCCGTCTGCGACGTGACGATGTTCCAGCCGGCCCGGCCGCCGCTGATGCGATCGAGCGTAGCGAATTTGCGCGCCGTGTTGTAAGGCTCGTTGTACGTCGTCGACATCGTGGCCGTCAAGCCGATCTTGTCCGTGACCATCGAGAGGGCCGACAGGAGCGCGATCGGATCCATCATGCCCGCCGCGGCCGCGCCAGGGTAGATCAGGTGCAGCAGGTCGGCGAAGAAGATCATGTCCAGCTTGCCGCTCTCCGCCTTTTTCGCCATCCGAACGTAGTTGTCGATATCGAACATCTGCTCCACGCCGGAATTCGGGTGGCGCCAGCCTGCGTGATGATGGCCGGTAAAGTATAGAAACGCGCCCAGATGAAGTTGTCCTCTGCTCTGAATCGCCATTGCGGTCACTTCCCATTCATGAGTATGTGGTCAGCCCTTGTGCGTATGCCGCCAGCGCAGCCAGCGTTTCTCCAGCAGCCGCACGCCCGAGTCGCACAGCTTGCCGACGAGCGCGAACAGCAGGATGCCGACGAAAACGATATCCGTCTGCGCGTACACCCGCGCGTCCTGGATCATGTAGCCGACGCCGGCGCTGGCGCCCATCATCTCGGCCACCGCCAGCATCAGCCAGGCGACGCCGGACGAGAGCCGCACGCCAAGGAGGATGTTCGGCAACGCAGCCGGCAATACAAGCTTCGTAAGCAGCTGGATCCGGGAGAATCGCAGCGTGCGTGCGACCTCGTACAGCTTGAAGTCCGCGCTGCGCACGCCCAGGAAGGTATGAAAGTAAAGCGGGAAAAACGACCCGAGGCCGATAAGCAGCCACTTGGACAGCTCGCCGACGCCGAACCATAAGATGAACAGCGGGATGACGGCCAGCAGCGGCACGGTGCGGATCATCTGAATCGTCGGGTCCAGCGCGCGTTCCGCCCATTTACCGAGCCCGGTGAACAAGCCGAGCAAGAGGCCGGTCGCGCCGCCAAGCAGGAAGCCGCCGCCTGCCCGGATCAGACTGACCCGCAGGTGCGTCTCCAGCTCGCCGGTGGCGGCGAGGCGGCCGAAGGCTGCCGCGATCGTCGACGGAGCCGGAAGCATGGAGGCGGATACCCAGCCGAGATCGGCCGCGAGCTCCCAGACGGCGAGCACCGCGAGCGGCAGCAGCCAGCCATGCGTCCAGCGGGGCAGGCGAGCGCGGGCGCGTCCGCGAAGCGGGGTCGATTCGCGAAGCGAGGTCGATTCGGGGACGGCTTCGGCAGCCGCGCCCGCGACCACGACCGGAGCAGCTTGAAGGGAAGGTTCCGCCATCTTAATCCGCTCCTCTCATCGTGTGCTGCCAGCGCAGCAGGCGCCGTTCCAGCAGCTTGACGATCTCGTCCGTGACCTTGCCGACCGCCGCGAACACGATAATGCCGACGAAGACGACGGAGGTCAGCGAGAACGACCGCGCGTCGTTGATAATATAGCCGAGCCCCGAGCTCGAGCCCATCAGCTCGGCGACGACCAGTCCAAGCCAGCTGACAGCGACCGACAGGCGCACGCCGAGGAACAGCGACGGCAGGGATGCGGGAATAATCAGTCTCGTCACCGTCTCCCAGCGGGAAAACTGAAGGACGCGTGCGACGTCGATCAGGTTCCGGTCAACCGAGCGGACGCCGAGGAATGCGTTGACGTACAACGGGAAAAACGCGCCTTTGGCGATCAGCAGGAGCTTGGACGTCTCGCCGAAGCCGAACCACAAGATAAACAAAGGGGCTACGGCAAGGTGAGGCAGCGTCCGCAGCAACTGCAGCGAAGGATCTAGCAGCCGCTCCGCCCGGAGCGAGAAGCCCACCCATACGCCGGCCGCGAGGCCGAGCGCGCCTCCGATGAGGAATCCGAGCATGGCGCGCCCGGTCGAGATCGCCAGGTTATGCTGAAGCTCGCCGGATGCGATCATCCGGCCGAACTCGCGCGCGATCTCGGCGGGCGGCGGCACGAGCACCGCGTTGACGAGCCCGTAGGCGGCGGACAGCTGCCAGACGGCGAGCACCGTCAGCGGCAGCAGCGCGCCGACGAGCGCGTTCGTCATCCGGCCGGACAGCCGGTATCTCGTTCCCTGCATCGTTGGCACCTCACTTTTGGCTGTCTTGCTGGATTTGCTTGAGCGCTTCCTCGATATACGTGTTGTCGATCACGTCTGCGACCTTCACTTGCTTGCGGATCGTGCCGAGCTCGAACTGGAAGTCCGCCGTCTTCTGCTGCTCCGCGGCGACCGCGTCCGATACCGGAATATTGATATACGTGCTGCGCGCCTGTATGCCCTTGACGACGTCCACCGGGATGCTGCGCTCCTTCGCGTAGCGGTCGTAAGCTTCGTCCTTGTTGCCGGCTTCCCACAGCCGCGCTTGCTCCAGCACCTTTAGATACAGCGTCACGAGCTCGGGGTACTTCTTCGCGAATTCGCCGCGCACGAGCTGATAGGAAGGGGACAGCACGCCTGCGCTCTCGCCGTCGGCGAGCACCCGCGCCTTGCCTGTCAGCGTATTGAGCGTGATGTAGGGATCCCATACGGCCCAGGCGTCGACCTTGCCGCCTTCGAACGAAGGCTGCGTCTCGTCCGGCTGCAGTTGAATGACCGACAGGTCGGACTCCTTCAAGCCTTCGTTCGCCAGCACGCGATAGAGGAAGTTATAGGCGTTGCTACCCTTGGTCACCGCGACCTTCTTGCCCTTCAGATCCGCGATCGTCTGGATGGCGCTGTCCTTGGGCACGATGATCGCCACGTTGTTCTTGCCCTCGAGCACCTGGGATACGATCTTGAAGTCGACGCCTGCCGCCTGCGCCGCGATCGGAGGCATATTGCCCATGCCCGCAAAGTCCAGGTGGTTCGACGCCATCGCCTCGACCATCGGCGGACCGCTCTGGAATTCGATCCATTCGACCTTCGCGCCGACCTCGGCGAAGGCGTTCTCGAACCATTTCTCTTCCTGCGCCTTGCCGAACAGGCCGCCCTTGCCCTGCACGCCGAGGCGGACCGTCAAGCCGTCATAGGACGTCGTTTTCGCCGGGTCCGCCGTAGAAGAGGCGGATTCGGCTGCGGATGGCGAGGCCGAATCCGAGTTGCTGCCGGCAGTTGCCGCTTGCGATGCGCTCGCGCTGCTTGCAGCGGGGCTGGCGTTACCGTTGCCGCTTTTGGCACCGCAGCCCGCCACGATGAATACCAATATCAGTGCCAGTAGCGTTAGCGCGCCGGACATTCCCGATTTTTTTCTGTTCATGTGTTTGAACTCCCTCTTTCATTCATTTTAGATGCCTGCGCCGAGCTGGATTCCCGGTGCCTCTACCTTTTCGAATTCGCTGAGCACCCGCGTCCGCAGCTCCTGGAACGAAGCGCCCGTTCGCTTGCGCGGATAGGGCAGGTCAATGCCGATTACGCTGTGGATGTGGCCTGGCCGCGGGTTCATGACGACGACGCGCTGGCCGAGGAATACGGCCTCGTCCAGGTCATGCGTCACCAGCAGCATCGTGGTGCGGCTGGTCTGCCAGATATCCAGCAGCGCCTCCTGCATGTGCGAGCGGGTAAACGCGTCCAGCGCACCGAACGGCTCGTCGAGCAGCAGCACGTCGGGCTTGCGAAGCAGCGCTCTCGCGATGGCGACGCGCTGGGCCATGCCGCCGGACAGCTCGCGGGGATAAGCTTTCTCGAAGCCCTTGAGCCGGACGAGCTCGATCAACCGGTCGACCTCCTTGCGGATCGCGGGATCGCGCAGGGAAAGGTTGGCCGCGATGTTGCGCTCGACGTTCAGCCAGGGGAACAGCCGGGGCTCCTGAAAAATCACGCCCTTTTCGACGCTCGGCCCCTTGATGGCCTTGCCGTTCAGGGTAACTGTGCCGCTATAAGCCGTGTCGAGCCCGGCGATGATCTTGAGCAAGGTGCTCTTGCCGCAGCCGCTCGGACCGATGAAGGTCACGAATTGCCCTTGTTCGACCTGCAGCCGGATCTGATGCAGCGCGACGATGTCCCCGGTAGGAGACGGAAACGTTTTGTTCAATCCCTCGATCGCCAGCATGCTGTCAGCTCCTTTGATTTTAATGCATTGAACCTACCCGATTACTTGGTTTTTGACATATAAAAAAAGAAAACTGAAAGTCCGGCGCATGATACGAAAACATAGGCTCATACCGTACGCGCCATAGCGGACTTCAATCTCCAGTTGGTCTGGTCGATTCATTCCGATGCACAAACCGAATATCTATTCGGGTTGTGGCTATTTTATCAACAGAGTCTGAGCGGTGTCAATACGTAATTTCAAGCGGAGCATGGCATTACGCATCTCGTGCGGCACTCCCGGCGAGAAATAGCCGTACGACGCCTTCCGCCCGTATGCCGACAGGCACCTCTACGCCAGGCGCCCGCTGCAGCGTCAGGCCCTGGATCAAGCTGACAAAATAAAGCGCCAGCTCCGTCGGGTCGCCAGGCACGACGCTGCCTTCCCGCTGGCCTTGGGCGACGATCTCCGCGACGGGACCGAGATTCGCCGTAAACCGCCCGGTGACCTCGCGGCGGAGCTGGTCGGTGGAGGTCTCGGACATTCTCGCCGTATGGATGAGCAGCGTGTAGGCCCAGCTGTTGCCGAGCGCGAGCCAGGCTTCGCTGATCGCGCGCAGCTTGTCCGCGGCGGGGAGCTGCCGTCCGGCGATCTCCGACACGAACGCGCCGTATCCGGTCTGCCCGCGCCGCAACAGCTCAGCGAAAATCTCGTCCTTGGATTTAAAGTAATGGTATACGTTGCCGACGCTCACGCCGGCGGCGGCGGCAATATCGCCGATGCTCACGGAGCCGATCCCTTTGACCGCCATGATCTCGATGGCCGACTCAAGAATATGGGCGAGGCGTTTTTCGCGCATTTGCTGGTCTTTTTCCACGTTTCTCGGTGACATGCTCATTCCTCCCGGCTTTATTATAGCGCCCTTCGGGCGATTTGCCAGCATCGAGGCGGGTCCGGGTGGCGCAAAGGCGCGGGAAGGGTGCGAGAAGGGCTCGAAGGGCACGAAAGGGACGTGAGAAGGACGCGAGAAGGGTTCGAAGGGGCGCGAAAGGGACGTGAGAAGGATGCGAGAAGGGTGCGAGGTGGACGCGAAAAGGCACGAGAAGATCGCGAGAGGGGCACGGGAACTCGGAACGCCAAAAAAGCGCCCCGCAGGGCGCTTTGCAGCAAAGAGGCCGCGGTTTACTTCTAGATCCGGACGGCGGCATTCCGTGGACAGGTAAGCGCGCTTGCGGCGTGAGGTCGACAGCCGACACGCGCCGCCGCACGGCGTGCCGGCGCTTTTCGGATGTTTTGCTGGCCGAAAAGCCTGCATTTGTACATGTATTTTCTGCCGACTGACGACGCTTGATGAAATGCCTGCAAATGTGCAGGTATATTCAAAGCACAGGCCGGAAATCCGGCAAATGGGGGAAAATACCTGCACTTTTGCATCTTTTTATCTCGAAAGGATAGAAATCGGGGGAAAAAGATGTATATCTGCAGGCATTAAGGCGAAAGAACGATCGGCCGGCGCGTCATTCTCCGATCGCGAGCCGGGGCAGCCCCATCAAACGCCCGTATACTTGCGCACCAGCACCGCCAATTCCTCGCAATAGTCGCAATGCTCCCAGCGGAACGACTCCGGCAGCCGGTAGACGGCTTCCCACGGCAGGTCCTCGAGGAACGGCTTCAGGTTCTGCTCGACGCAGACCGCCTGCATGATCGTGCGCATCCGGAATTGCAGCGGATAGCGCGCCTCCGCCGAGATTGGCTTGAAGTAAGTCTGCGCCATGTAGTCGACCAGCGCTTCGCCCTTTGCCTGCTCCTCGTGCTGGTTCCATACCTGCTTGATCTTGGCCGTGAGCAGCCGCCAAGGCGTATCTTCGCGCGGATACGCGATGCCCATGACGGCGGCGTCCTTGTACGTCCACAGCGCCCAGGAGACGTCGTGCGTCTCGCACAGCTCCAGCATGTCCTCGATGATGCTCACCTGGAAGTCGATCTCCTCCGGATTCAAGACCAGGCCGAGCTCGCCGCACCAGACGGGCTTCTTGTACTTGTCGCGGACGGCGAGCAGCTTGGCGAACGCTTCCGCGAAAATCTGCCTGCGCCTTGCGCGGGCCATCTCCGGGCTCAGCACGGCCGGCTCGTCGACGAACGGATAGAAGTGAAATTCGTACGCGACCTGCGGGTCGTCGACGGGATCGAGCATCGAGAAGTCGGTCGTAAACGCATTGCCCTCGATAAAGATGATGTGATGCGGGTCGTGACGGCGAATCTCGGCGATCACTTTGTCGTAGAATTCGTTGAACACGACGGCATCCTTCACCAGAGAAGGCTCGTTCACGATATCGTAGGCACCGACCCAGGCCCGGTCCCGGTAGCGCTTCGCGATGTGTCCCCACAAGCCGATCACGGTGTCGCGGAGAGCGCCGTATTCCCAGAACAGCGGCAGGCCGCTCGACGTATCGCAGTGCCAGTCGGGGTTCTGCCCGCCGGGTACGGAGTGCAGGTCGAGGATCGCGTAGATGCCGAACCTTTCGCACAGGTCCACGACATGGTCCAGATAGACGAAGCCTTCCTCCTTGTAGACGCCGGGCCGCTGATCGTCGATGAAGTATTTGTAGTTGAAAGGAAGACGCAGCGAGTTCACGCCGAGGCTCTTCAGGAAAGCGAAGTCGCGCTCGTCCACGAATTCCAGCAGGAAGCGGTCGAAAAACGTCGACGCGCGCTCGGCGCCGTAGACGTCGGCGAACGCTTGTTTGATCATCGTGTCGGTGCCCGGCAGCCCGATCATGAAGTGCTCCAGGTTCATCCACGAACCGAGCCCGAATCCGCGCAGCAGCACCTTTTCGCCGTTTGCCGTGAAGTCCTCGCCGCGTACCTGCAAGTAATCTTTCAAATGATCGCTCATATTTGTATGCTCCTTCTGCTTTTGCTGAGCTTTTGCTTTGCTTTGATTTGCCGTAACGCTAGTTTTTCATTCCCGTCGTCGCGACGCCCTTCGTGAAGAAGCGCTCGCCGGCGAGGAAGACGGCGACCATCGGGGCCGTTGCGAGCACCGTGCCCGCCATGAGCAGGCCGTAGTCCGTCGTATGCTCCGTCTGGAATGCCTTGAGCCCGAGCTGCAGCGTCTTGAGCCCGTCGTCCTGGATGTAGATCAAGGGCGCCAGATAATCGTTCCACATGAACGTAAAGGTGAAGATCGCCAGCGTCGACACGGCCGCCTTGGAGAGGGGCATGACGATCCGCCAGTAGATCCGCCACTCGCTGAAGCCGTCCACGCGCGCCGCCTCGTTCAGCTCGCCCGGCAGCGACAGGAAAAATTGCCGCAGCAAAAAGATGCCGAACGCGCTGAAGAGCTGGATGAGCACGTAGCCGGTATGCGTGTTGTACAGGCCGAGCTTGCTCACGATGGAGAACTGCGGCACCATGATCGAATGCCAAGGCATCATCAGATTGGTCATGAACAGGATAAAGAGGGCGCTTTTAAAAGGAACCTTGAGCTTGGCGAACGCGTAAGCCGCCATGGAGCAGATGAGCACCTGCAGCACGGTGATGAGGACCGACAGCTTCAGCGTGTTCAGGAAGTAGCGGCCGAACGGAATCGTCGTCCACACTTCCTTGTAGTTGTTCAGGTACAGGGAGCTGGGGATCCAGTTCATCGGATTGCGGAACAGGTCCACGTCCGTCCGCAGCGAGGTCGAGATCATCCACAGAAAAGGGAACAGCGCCGCGATCGAGCAGACGGCCAGCGCGAGCAGCAGGAGACCGTAGAACACCTTGTCCCTTCTCTTTGTCCCGAGGGCGTTCAGCATCGTTTTTCTCCCCCTTTCTAGTAGGTGACCCATTTTTTCTCGAGCCGGAATTGGACGATGGACACGACCATGATGATCAGGAACAGCACCGCGGACATCGCCGCCGCGTAGCCCATCCGGTAGTGGACGAACGCTTCCTGGTAGATTCGGAACACGAGCACGTTGGTCGAACGCCCCGGTCCGCCATCGGTCATGACCGACACGAGGTCGAACACCTGGAACGAGTTGATGACGGTCAGCACGAGCACCATGAACAGCGTCGGCGACAGGCTGGGCAGCGTCACGTAGAGGAACCGCTTGAAGGCGCCTGCGCCGTCGAGCTTGGCGGATTCGTACAGGTACTCGGGAATGCCCTGGATACCCGCGAGCAGGATGATCATGTAGTAGCCGAAGCTTTTCCACACGGCCACAATCACCACTGCGATGAGCGCCCACTGCGAGGACATGAGCCACTCGGGGGGATGCGCGATGCCGAAGGCCTTCAGCACCTGGTTGACCGGCCCGCGGATCGGGTTCAGCAGCAGCCCCCAGACGATCGCGACGGACACCATGGAAGTGATCTGCGGGAAGTAGAAGGCCATGCGCAAATACCTGCGCAGGTGGAGAACGGCGTTCAGGGCCATAGCCGAGAACAGGGCGAACGCCGCCGTGAGCGGCACGAACAGGAGGGTATAGATCAGATTGTTCTTGAGAGAGACGGCGAAGTAGTCGTCCTGCAGCAGCTTCCTGTAGTTGTCCCAGCCGGTGAAGTTCGGTTTAAGGTTGAAGCCCCCGTAGTCGGTGAAGCTCATGAAGAGGCCGTAGAGCAGGGGGATAAAAATAAACGCGGCGAACAGGACGAGGGCCGGCAGAATGAATAGCGTCCCCGTCGCGTAGGCTTTGAGGGGTTGCAGACGTCTGTTCATCGGCTTAACGCTCCCTTCATCGGAGAGCGGCTGCCTGCGCTCGCGCGTCCGACAGCCGCTCTGCTAACTCTTTTACTTGTCGAGAATCGGCTGGCGCTGGGCCATGAACGTCTCGATCGTCTTCTTGGCGTCCTGCTCGTGGAACAGGAACAGGTCGCGCTGCTCGCCGAACACGCCGTTTACTTCGTCGATCTGCGGGATCGGCTGATTTTCGACGATAGTCTTGGCTTCGAAGAAGGCGGCGCTGCCCTTCAGGCCTGTCGCGGTGAGGAAGGCTTCCTTGGTCTTGTCGTTCGAGTAGGCCGGCAGGACGCTCGAGTCCGCGATGATGGAGCCGCCTTGCTCGCCGGTGGCGAACTGCACGAATTTGAAGGCCGCGTCCTGGTTTTTGCTGCGAGGATTGATGCCCATGAAGGTGCTGACGCCGCCGACGGTCGTCGGCTCGTTCAGGCCCGCCGGCTGAGGCAGCAGGGTCATGTCGTAGTCGATATCCGTCTTGCCGGCCGCGATGTCCGCCTTCAGCATGTTCACGGTCCATTCCCCGTTGACCAGCATGGCGACGTTGCCGCTCTCGAACTGCTTGATCCAGTCCACGCTCTCGGCCTTCATCTGCTTGTAGCTCATATGGGACTGATCCTTTTCGTAAATGCGATCCAGATAATCGAGCCAGTCGGCGACGTCGTCCAGGTTGTCGTCCAGGATCGTGCTGCCCTTCTGCAGCGCGCCCAGCGGCGCGGTAATCCAGTCGGCGAAGTAGCCGCCCCACTGCTTGTCCGCACCCTCGCCCTTGGTCAAGGTTTTGGCCAGCTCCGCGTATTCGTCCCAGTTCAAGTTGTCCGGATAAGGAATGCCGGCCTTGTCAAAGAGTCCTTTGTTATAGAAAAGCGCCCACTGGGAGGTGCGGTACGGCAGCGCGTAATACTTGCCGTCCGTCAGCACGTTGGTGACATCCTGATAGCTGGGGCCGTAGGCGCCGATGTCCATATTCGCCTGCTTGATGCGGTCCGTGAGATCGACGAGCTGGTTTTTGGAAGCGTACAGCCCGAGGCCGGCCGTGCCGTTCATGCTGTATACGTCCATCTCGGAGCCGCCGGACAGGTTGGTCATAATCTTGGTGTTATACTCGTCCGCGTTGTTGCTGTAGGTGTTCATCTTGACTTCGATGTCGCCGTTCTGGGCGTTGAAAGCGTCCACAATCTTTTGCATGTAATCGGCTTCGTCCGTCCAGGTGTAATACTCCAACGTGACCTTCTCTTGATTGGCCTCGCCGCTGGCCGCGTCATTACCGTTGGAGCCGCAGCCTGCGGCGCCTACCGCGAGCGCGGCGACCAGCAGCAGTCCGGCCTTGCTTTTCTGTATCTTCACGTGAACCCCTCCCGCTTGTTATTTGGTGATGTCTCCATACTAGCCCGATCGCCCCGGACGCATAAGGTTGATCTTTTATCCGCCGCCCGCGGACAGGCTTCCTGCCTGCGAGACCGCGCCCGGCCGGAGACGGAACCGCTCAGGCAGCGATTTGAGCAGGCGGGGGCGAGGGGGCGGGGGGATAAAACTTCAACCTTTCCGCATGGCGCGGAAGTGTTTACAATAGATCAAATTGGACAAAAATAACGCAGGCAAACGTAAAGGATGGAGCGTCATGTTCATCTTCTTCATGTTCATCCTCTTTATTGCGATCGCGGTTTTCTGCCTGACCCAGCAGAAATACACGAAGGCGACCCTGCTCATGCTGGGCATGGGGCTTTCTTTCCTGCTGGTCGTCAGCGCGATCATGACCTATATGTCCAAGGACGCTTACTACTACTATAGCCTGTACGGCTATTTCGGCATCAGCCGCGGCGTACAGAACCAATTGATGTTTTTGCCGGTCTCCAGGTACTTCCTGATTCGCATCCTGAATCTGTTCACGATGGCGTTCTTGTATACGGGGCTGTGCTCCGCGATTTACTTTGCGTTCAACGTGTCCCCGCGGATCGGGCGGCGGATCTTGCCGCTGCTCGCCATCCCGTGCGCCGTGCAGGTCGCGCTGTACGATCCGTCTTTTTATACTGGCCTGTATTATCGGCTTTATCCCGCGCACATGACCGCCCGGGGCTTCGTATCGGCCTATGAAGCGGTCCATCATGTCACCTTCGCAGTCAATACGCTGTATATCGCGGCGGGCATTTTCCTCATGGCTTACGCCTGGTTCGATGCGCCCAAGGTCCGGCAAATCCGAAGCAACATCGGGATGATCCTGATCAGCTACGTTTCGCTGCAGGTCACCTATTACTACGTGAACTTCTGGGCGCCGGACATCCTGATCACGGTGTCGAAGGCGGCCCGGTTCATCCGGTTCAAGCCCGTCAATTTGGTCGGCAAGCCGTCGATGTACGCGCTGCTCCCTTATATCGCGGGCTTTTGCTTGTTTATCAGCCTGTACGGCATCTACAAATACGCGCGCATCCAGAACCGCATCCGCAATCAGGAGACGGTCATCTCCCGCAATATCGACTCGGCTGTGCTGACCTCGCGGGTGTTCAGTCACTATATGAAAAACGAGCTGCTCGCCATCATGGCGCAGACGGAGTTTCTAGAGGCGATGGTGGACACGTCGCCGGACGTCGTGCAGGAGGTCCGCGTCATCGAGGAACGGTGCCGGAGCATCTATGATAGACTGGATGTCGTGCATCAGAAGACGTTGAAGTCCAAAATGGAGCTGGAGCCGGTCGACCTGCAAGAGCTCGTGGCCGATACGCTGGGCGAGATGAAGCTCGCGCTCAAGCAGATTAACGTGACCTATACGCAGGGGCCGCAGCAGCTGACCATCATGGCGGACCGTTACTATTTTTCGCAGGCGCTTGAAAATATATTGTCCAATGCGGCCGATGCGTTGACGCACGTGCCGGAGAACTCGAGACGGATCGAGATCGAGATTCAGCGCAAAAACAAGTGGGTGGAGCTGATCGTCCGGGACAACGGCACCGGCATCGAGGCGGCGCAGCTCGAGCAGATTTTCCAGCCCTTTTTCTCCTCGAAGCCGACGGCGACGAATTGGGGAATGGGCCTGTCGCTCTGCCATGCCATCGTCACCACGCACGGCGGCAAGATTGCCGCGGACAGCAAGCCGGGAGAGGGGAGCGCGTTCCGCATCGTCATGCCGTTGCTCCGCACTTCCAATCGGTAGGGGAAAGCAGGCATCATGAGCGATAGGGAGGAAGCAGGCATCATGAGCGATAGGGGAAAGCAGGCATCATGAGCGATAGGGGGAAGCAGGCATCATGAGCGAACCGATCATCAAGGTGCTCATCGTAGAAGATGACAATCTGATCGCCAAGCGCTATCAGATGATCCTGTCCAAGGATCCGCAGATCGAATGCGTCGGGCGGGCGGCCAGCGGCTACGAAGGGACGATGCTCGCGGCGCTCTACCGGCCGGATATCATCCTCATGGACATCGAGCTGGAGGACAAGCAGGCAGGCATGCGGGCGACGTCGGAGATTCTGGCGTACATGCCGGAGATCAAGGTCGTCATGCTGACCGTGTGCGAGACCGACGACGCGGTGTTCCGCGCCTTCGAGCTGGGCGTCACCAACTATTTGCTCAAAAACATGCCGGCCGACGCCATCCTGAGCGCCGTCAAGGACGCCTACTACGACATGCCCTCGCTGCATGCCAACATCGCAGGCAAGATTACGCGCGAGTTCAAGCGCATCAAGACGGCCGAAGACAGCCTGCTGCGCAATTTTCATATCCTCACCATGCTCACGCCGACCGAGCTCGAGGTGCTCGACCTGCTGCTCAAGGATTACAACCGCCAGGAGATCTGCAAGATGCGCCACGTCGAGCCCTCGACGCTCAAGTCGCAGGTGCACAGCATCCTGAAGAAATTCGGCAAGGACAGCGTGCAGGAGGTGACCGCCGTCCTGCGCGAGCTGCACATCCCCGAGATTCTCGCGCAGCGGAAGGGGAGCCTGCCGGTGCGGCCGGGTGCGGAGTGAGGGCGATAGGCAAGAGCTGAGAGGACGGAGAGACGAGAGGGCGAAGCGCGAGAAGCGAGAAGACGGAGAGGCGAGAGGCGAGAAGACGGAGAGACGGAGAGACGGAGAGCCGAGAGGCGAGAGGACGCAGAGCCATCATGTTCGGGCGCGGAGCGACGCGTACGACGGAGAGCCGTCCCGCAAGTCCGATTAAGGACTGCGGGACGTTTTTTTGTTTGTGCGGTTACGTGCGGCTCGAGATGTCGGGAGTACCGTAGAACAGCAGTCCGTAAGTGTCGCCTGTTGTTCCCAGGTAGGAACAAACTCGGCCGGCCTTGCCTATGGGCGCCTGGGTGTTCCTAAGCAGGAACAAACTCGGCCGGCCTCGCGCGCTGGGCGTCTCGATGTTCCCAAGTAGGAACAAACTCGGCCGGCCCTCGCGCTGGACGTCTTGGTGCTCCTGAGCAGGAACAAACGCGGCCGAATTTGCGCGCTGGACGTCTCGGTGTTCCTGAGCAGGAACAAACGCGGCCGAATTTGCGCGCTGGGCGTCTCGGTGTTCCTGAATAGGAACAACCTCGGCCGGCCTTCGCGCTGGACGTCTCGGTGTTCCTGAGCAGGAACAAACGCGGCCGAATTTGCGCGCTGGGCGTCTCGGTGTTCCTGAATAGGAACAAACTCGGCTGGCCTTGCGCAAGGGCGCCTCGGTGTTCCCAAGTAGGAACAAACTCGGCCGGCCTTGCGAGGGAACGCCTCCTTACCGCTGACCAGCACCGCAACAAACCCACGGCACACGCGGCTTATGGTACTAAAGTCTACCATTCCACACCCTCTAAAGATCACCTGACGATTACTCTTACGAGTGAGGCGCTCGATATCCCAGCCCCTTACAATGAATTTAGCAAGACGGCGCCACAAGCTGAGGAGGGCATCCCGTGAAACGCAATCGCTGGAAATGGATCGTCGCTTCGGCGGGAATCTCCCTATCGCTGGCGGCGGGCAGCATTCACGCGGTATCCGACGAAGGACGTCCGGTGCTGAAATGGTATCAAGCGATGTCGCAGCAGACGAAGAAGGCGATCGCCGACGAAGCCGAGACGCAAACGGCGCAGGCGGCGGAACGCGCGGAGAACGCGGCGGAGCGATTGGCGGCGCAGGCGGAAGCGACGCTTACGCAAGCGGCCGAGACCAGCGGCGAGAAGGCCGATTCTGGAATCTGCTCGGCAGCAGAGGCTTATGCGAGCCAAATAAATGCGGCAGCGTCCGATCTGGGCGAGCGCGTGCTGCGCGATCGGTTCGATTCTTACGTAGCTGAGGAGACGGCCGAGAAGAGCGAAGCGCTCGAGTCGTTCGCGGCGGACACGATCGCGGAGATGACGGACGAGCTGGATGACAAGGGCGATGCAGCAAACGGGAATTAAGCAAGAACACATAAATCGATAAAAACAAAACAGAGGAGACGATAAACAATGAAACGAATCAAGAGCAAAGTAGCAGTCGGCGCAATCGTAGTCGGAATGGTCGCATCCATGGGAACCGCATTCGCGGCGACGGACGCAGGCTCGCAGCTGCAAAGCTGGTACTCCACGGCTTCCACGGCAGTAAAGGCTACTGTATCCGGCGACTTCGCCAGCTACTACAGCACCCAGAAGACCGCGCATGCGGCCACGGTCAACGGCATCAAGACGGGAGCGCAAGAAGACATCCGCGATGCAGGCAACGCGAAGACTTCCTCCGTCCAACAATCGATCAACGGCCAAGTCACGCAATATACGAACCAAATCAACTCGGCGCAAGGCGCGATCGCAAGCAGCATGCCGGGCGAGTACGACGCCTTCGTATCGACGACGAACGGCACGACCAACACGGGCGTCGCTGCAATCGGCACCGAGGACAAGAAAACGTTGAACAACGCGATCAAGAACCACAAGAATACGTACCTGAACCGCCTGGACACGAATGTCACGGCTACGAAGACCCAAGCGGTCAACACGCTGAACGCCAAGATCGCTTCGACCAAGTCCGAGCTTCAAGCGCTTCTCGCCGGCGAGCAAACGGATGCGACGGCAGAAGTGAAAGCCAACCTCGACAGCAAGCTTGCGGCGCTCGAAGCCGAGCTGACGACGTTGACGGAAGCAGGCGTCTCCGAAGCGAAGACCGCTATCGATACGAAGGGCGACCAGCTGCTGAACGACAGCCTGAACGACCTGGACGCGATCGTACAAGGCATCCAATAATACCGCGCCGCAGCGCGTAGAACGAAGGAAGCCCCGATGCGGGGCTTCCGGTTCTTTGCCGAAACGCACTTGGGAACGAAAGGAGAAGCGCGATGAGAAGCAGAAGACTAGAAAAGTCCAAAACCTACGGCATTCGGAAGAAGGTCGCAGTTGTAATTGTTTCTTTAACGGTCGCCGCAGCGGCGACGACGGGCATGGCTTATGCGGATACGGATATCGCGGGCACGCTCTCGGCCTGGTTCGGCAAAAAGACGGATATCGCCATGCAGAGCCTGGCGCAATCGGTGACGTCCGAGACCGACAAGCAAAAGGCGCGGTTAAAGGAAGAATTAAAGCTGCGACTCGAAGCCTCCTCGCTGGAACTGGACGCTTATACGGACGAGCAGAAGAGGCTATATGCGCAGGCCATCGAGCAATATGCGGACACGCTGATCGCAGGCATGAACATCGACAACGCGCAGGACCGCGAGCAGATTCAGCTCAAGCTGCTGGCAATCGCGGACAGCGCCAAGGCAGCGATGGACGCGCTGTCCGAGAGCTACGTGCCGCCGGCAGAATCCTATGTGCCGCCGGCCCCCCGGCCGTCCGGGGAAGCGCCGTCCGATGCGCAGGATGAACCGGCAGCTGCTCATACGCCGCAAATGCAAGGCTCCCCGTCCGTCGCGGACGCGGTCTACGACTCTTAATTTTCAAGGCGGTGTCTTCCGGATATGACAGAAGAAGCGGCAGTTCTGCAGACCCGCGCATCCCGGGCTTCGGCGGCCAAAAAGAAGAGCGGCGTATGGGGCTGGGTCAGATTCGCGCTGCTGCTCGCCGTTGCGATGATCGTCCTGCACAATCTTACCGGACTGACGCGCGTATCCGGCCATTCGATGGATCCGACGCTGCAGAACGGGAGCGTGCTCCTCATCAATAAGCTCTCGTTGTTCCTCGGCGCGCCCCAATACGGGGATGTCGTGATCGTCAAGGACGATCGTCTCGGTTATACCATCGTGAAGCGGGTCATCGCGGTGGGCGGGGATCGGGTCGCGATTAGAGACGGCGTTACTTACGTCAACGACGTACCTCTCGTGGAGCTGTATACATACGGTACATCGGAGGATATGGCGGAACAGACCGTCGGGATGGATGATCTGTTCCTCGCGGGGGATAACCGCACCCCGGGGGCCAGCCTCGATAGCCGGGACCCCAAGCTGGGTACGGTCCATACAAGCGAAATTAAAGGATATGCGCTGATGTCGCTGGTTCCGTTCCACAAGATCAGCAAGCCGCTGAAGCTGTAGGCTGACGGTTGCGCGGCTTGCTGTCTACCGGATTCTCTACACGAAAGCGGGCTCGAACCGGACCAGCCCTTTGGTCAGCGCGTACAACGCAACTTGCGTGCGGTCGGCGAGATTCAGCTTGCACAAAATCTGGCTGACGTGCTTTTTTACCGTGAACTCTGTAATGTACAGATCTCTGGCAATGTCCTTATTCGAACACCCCCGCCCGAGCGCGATCAGCACCTCGAGCTCCTTGGGCGTCAGTTCGGCGAAAGCCCGCTCCTCGGCCGTCGGACCGCTGTCCATCAGACAATCCATGAACATCGGATCGTAATATTTGCGTCCGCGCGCGACGACGTCGACTGCATACAGCAAATCTTCCGGAAGCGCTTCCTTGAGACAGATGCCTTCGACGCCGAGCGACTGCGCCGTCTGCAGCTCGCCGCGCGTGGCGGAAGAGGTCAGAATGAGATATTTGCACGAATAGCCGAGATCGCCTGCCTGCCGGATGAACTCCAGTCCGCTGACGCCACCGAGATTCAAGTCGACGATCGCAAGCTGGGGCTGCGTCCTTTCCATGACGGCCAGCGCTTCCTGCACGGTCGATGCCTCCCCGACGACGTCGACCTTGCCGTCCGTCGTCACGATTCCCCGGATGCCCTGGCGAACGAGCGGATGATCGTCCAGGATCATCAAATTAAGCATATGAATTTCCCCCATCCAACGGATGCGAATACTTGTGCTATAATCAATCTAGTTATTTAAGCCTACTCATACACTTGTTACCATTGTAGCTTAATAGAGACTATTTGACTATAAACAATCGGAATTTTCTGGGAGTAAATTTAATCATGTCGGTATATGGGAAATTAGGGATCTACCTCGCGCTAGGCATCAGGTGGACCCTGTTTGCGATCGGTCTGATCTTATACGCCGGCCAGGCCGAATCCGGCAGCGCGGCCATGATCGGCGCTGCCGTGCTCCTGCAGGCGCTCGGCGGCTGCCTGTGGCTCGGCAAGCCCAAGAGTCGCGTGGCGGCCGCCGCCGTATGCGCAGATCTCCTTTTTCAGCCGATTTTGTTGCATGCCGCGGGAGGCTTGTCCGGGCCGTTCGTCTTTTATAGCCTGTCAGGCCTCGCGCTGCTTAAGCCGCTTATGCGCTGGACTGCGTTTTACGCGGCGACGCTGCTCTATCTGATCGCGCTTCCCGTGCCGCTCGCACTGCTTGGCGGGACGACGGCGAACGAATACGCGTCGGCTCGGCCGGCTTATTTCACCTATATCCTCCTCTTCTATGCGTCGGCGATTATCGTTCATGCCGTGCGCAAGGGCTGGACCGCCCATCTGCGAAAATTAACCGCAATCTATGCCTCCGGCCGGTCTGCGGTCACGGATGCGGGACCATGGGCCGCGGCCCGCCATGCCGAAGATCTGCTCAAGCGGCTGCTTGGCAGGCAGGGCGTATGGCTGTGCGTCGGCGCATCCGTCGGCAGCGATCCGGATCCGAGCTGGATCCATGCGTATTACGCGAATACGATCGCCCAGGATCCGCCCGCCGCCGACAAGGCATACGCAGAGATCGTCACGCCGCTCGGAGAGACGTCCTCGACGTATGTCCGCACGCTTCGCGACCGGCGCGGCGACGCATACGGGTGGCTCCTGATCGAGGCGGAGCAGGAGGGGCTCTCGGTGCTTCACAAGGTGTATATCCAGCTGGCGATGATGAAGTTCGAAGCCGACTACGACCTGAACCTGCGGCTCGGGACTTTGCGCGACCATGCGATCGCCGCGGAGCGGAGCGCCGTCGCCCAGAAGATTCACGACGGCATCGCGCAGGAGCTGTTTTTTTGCTCGGTGCAGCTGTACCAGCTGAGAAGCGCGCTTCAGAAGGACGATGCAGGCCAAGCGCTTGGTCTGGTGACGGCGATCGAGAAGAAGGTCAAGGATAGCCATCGCGACATCCGCGGATTGATCGAGGAGCTGAAGGGCGAGAAGCGGAGGTTCAACCTGCTGGACGCCGTCGAGAAGATGCTGCGGCGGATCACGGACCGGACGGGGGTGACGCTCGTCTTCGAGAACGCCGGCAGAGCGCCTCAGGAGCGGATCGAGCTCGAGGAGACGATCTATCATTTTATCGAGGAAGCCGCGAACAACGTGATCAAGCATGCCGAAGCCGGCAGGCTCCGGGTCCGGCTGGAAGTGACGAGCGTCCAGTGGACGATCCTCGTCGAGGACGACGGCAAGGGATTCCGGCAGGATGCCGAATCGGCGGCTGCGGGCAAGCACGGCCTGCGGGGCATGGCAAGCCGCATCAAGGGGTTGAACGGCACGTTCTCGATCGAAGCGGGCGATCCGGCGGGAACGACGATTATGGCCGCGATTCCGCGGGAGAGGAGCATGGCGCATGCATAGCGTCGTGATCGCGGACGACCGCGACAGCGCGCGGAAAGGGCTGTATATGCTGCTGAACGGCAGCGGCATTTATCGCGTGATCGGGCAGGCAGCCAATGGAGACGAGGCGCTCGCGCTGGCCGTGGAACTGCGCCCGTCGCTGATGGTTACGGATTTGAAAATGCCGGGCCTGCCCGTCATCGAGGTCGCCAAACGTCTGAAGGATGGCGATCCTGCGATTAAAGTCGTCGTTCTGACGGCTTACGACGATTGCGAGGATATTTATCTGGCCGCCGGGGCGGGCGTGGACGGCTACCTGATGAAGGATACGGATCCCGAGGAAATTCTGGCGATTATCGAACAAGTCATGGCAGGGCGCGTCTTTTTTCAAACAAAAGAGAATGCGTTCGGCGCCGGGAGGGATGCGCGTGAGACTCCATAGACTGGTCATGCTGCCGGTTCACCGGCTAATCCTGGCTTTAGCCGGATGCATGAAATCCTTGGCGGCACTGGCAGGATTCGCGGACGCCGTCGTCCGGGGAGACGGCGAGTCGATGACTTACGCGGTCGTATCGGGATGTCTCGCCGTTCTGGCTTGGAGCGCGTATTATGGCTTGGGTCTCGGCGGGCGGGACGGCAAGGCCGTCAGGCTTATCTCGCTGCTGCTCGTCACGCTGCTGGCGGTCGCTGCCGCCGCATATGCCCCGCCTTGGCCCGGACCGTCCTGGGTGCCGCTTGTCTTGCTGCCCGTCGTTGCGAGCTTGCTGACGGGCGCGAAGGCATACGCCGGCTGCATGATCGTCTATTTGCCTTCGTTCGCCGCCGCGGCTTACCTGGGGTGGCCCGGCGGCGGGCTGGAAACCGGCGATGACGTCCTGTCCGCCGTCTCGCGCATATCGCTTGCCATGGGAAGCGTCGTCCTCGGCGCGATCGTTCTGACGGCGCGCCGCCAGCGCGATCGGCAGTCGGAAGCGCGGGCTCTGCGGCAGCAGCGGCAGCAGCTGGTCAACATGCTGCAATGCTTCATTTCCGTCGGAGAGCGCAAGACGCAGACCTCGCGCGCGGAGATTGAACGGATGAGCGCGCTCATGAAGGCGCTCTATGCGGAATGCGGCTGCGAGGGCGATCGGGACTGGGAGATCGAGCTGCTGTCGCTGATGCACTTCGTCAGCCGGGTGAAGCTGCCGGACTATATGTTCGAAAAGGAAGGCAAGCTGTCCGAGTTTGAGCTCGAGATCGTCAAGGAGCATTGCTTCATGGCCAAAGAGCTGTGCGAGGGCGTGCCGGGCTTCGCCGGGATCCAGACGGCCTTCCTTTACCATCACGAGCGGGTGGACGGCACCGGCTATCCTTACCGCCTCAAGGAGGACCGGATCCCGATGCTTTCCCAGATGCTAGGACTCGCGGAGGTGTTCCTGGCGATGACGACGGAGCGCTCCTATAGACGGGCGATGTCCCGAACGGAGGCCTACGAGGAGATCCGCAAGCTTTCGGGCACCGCTTTCCGGCCCGACCTGGTGGAGGCGCTCGGTAGGACGCTATAGTTGCTTTTCTTGGCGAGGGGTCATTGCTGGTAGAGAACTACGGTCGCGCATACGTGGACTCACGATCCGTTATCTACTCAGAAACCAATTCTATCGGCAAGATGGCGGACATACGGTACGTTAACGCGGCTGAAACCGGGGATTTCCAGACATCTGCGTACGAATAACAGATTCGCTGTCCGATGCGTGGCGTGTTAGGCGCTTACTTGGACGAATAGCGTATTCTGGGTCCCATCGGCGCGCCTGCAGCAGGGTCCTGGATATCTCTCCCGCATACTTGAATCAATCAACGATCGCTCTCGCCGGAGCGGTCGTTTTTTTGCGTTCGGCTACAGCTTCCCGAAAAACTGGATCGCGAACTGCCGAAAATGCACGGCGGCTTCGGACAGATAATGCTTTTTGTTCCAGGCGATGCCGAACGTCCGCCGGCAGATCGGCTCCTTAATCTTCACCTGGACGGTGTCCGGGCTCGAGGCCCGGTTGCCGAGCGAGAGCGGCAGGGTGAAGGTGATCCCGAGCCCCATCTCGACGAGCGTCTGGATCGCGCTCACTTCTTCGAGCTCGAAGGCGACATGCGGCTCGAAGCCGGCCTGACGGCAGAAGCTGTCCGTAATCTCCCGGAAGTTGGACCTTGGCGACAGCGCGATAAAAGGCTCGTCGGACGCCTCGGCGAGCGCGATGCGCTCCCGTCCGGCGAACCGGTGCCGCTTGGGCACGGTCAGGCACAGCTCCTCTTCCGCTAGCGTCAGCCACTCGATATCCGGACCTGCGATGGGCGTCGAGGAGATGCAGAAGTCGATGTCGGCATTCGCCAGCTTCGTCTTCATCTCAAGCACGGAGCCGAGCTGATGCTGGATGATGCGGACGTGCGGATGCGCGGTCAGAAAGTCCTTGAGCAGCGTCGGCAGCACATAAGGCAGGGTCACCGAGATCGAGACGACGCCGTGGTCGGGGCCAGCCATGTCCGCCAGCTCGCGCTCGCCCTCCTCCAGTTCGAGAAACGCCTGCTCGACGCGTCTTAGGTACGTTTTGCCGAACGCATTGAGCTTGACCTGCCGGCCCTGGCGCACGAACAGCGGCACGCCGAGCCGCTTCTCGAGCCGCCCGATCGCATTGCTCAGCGAGGGCTGGGAGACGCTCAGCTCCTTGGCGGCCTTCGTAATATGCTCGAGCCTCGCCACGGCCTGAAAATACTTGAGCTGCAAAAACTCCACCGAATCATCACGCTCCTTATATAGCTTTCATGTGATTAATCTATCATAAAATTAGTATTATACATGATGAATCTGCCGGGATTATAATGTTTGCACACTAGAGAAGCTTTATCAGGAGATTGGAGAGCGTTCCGCTGTGATCAAAGAGAAAATCTGGACGAGGGATTTTGTCGTCGTTTGTTTGAGCAGCTTTTTTATGTTTTTGACGTTTTATATATTGGCCACGGCCTTCCCGCTATACGTGAAGGACAGCATGCACGGCAATCAGCAGCAGATGGGCCTTGCGATTACGATCTATGTCGTCGGAGGCGTGCTGGGCAGGCCATTGTCCGGCATGTGGGCCGACCGGTTCGGCAAAAAGCGGATGACGGTGATCGGCTTGGCTATTTTTCTGGCCGCTTGTATCGCTTATTTCGGCGCAAAAGGGATGCTGCTGTTCCTCGCGGTGCGTCTTGTGCACGGGGTCAGCTATGCCGTGGCCTCGACCGCTTCGAGCGCGGCCGCCACTTCGCTCATTCCCCGTACCCGGCAGGGGGAGGGCGTCGGTTACTATAGCATGTTCATGAGCATCGCGATGGCGATCGGACCGGCGCTCGGCCTATGGCTGTGGAAGGACAAAAACGTCAACGTCCTGCTGCTCGCGGTATGCGTCATCGCGGCGTTGTCGCTCGCGTTCGCGCTGTGGATGCGGGTGACGGGAACCAAGCCGGAGCTGGCGCGGCCCGCCGCTACTGTGGCGGCGGATGCCGGACCGAAGAAGGGGAGCCTTCAATGGAGCGACGTGATCGAGCCGAAGGCGTTGCCGATCTCGATCGTCGGGTTCGTCGTATCGTTCGCGTACAGCTCGCTGTCCGGTTTCTTCGCGGCCTTTACCGAGGAGATTCACCAGACGCATGTTACGGCTTTGTTTTTTGTCGTGTTCGCGGTGATGATCGTCGCTTCCCGTCCCGTCATCGGGCGCGTGTTCGACAGGTACAAGGAGCATTACCTGTATTATCCCGGTATCGCGTTGTTCGCGATCGGGATGATTATACTCGGCCAGGCGCACTCCGCCGCGGCCGTGCTGCTGACCGGCGCCGCGATGGGCATCGGTTACGGGGCGCTCCTGCCCTGCTTCCAGACGCTGGCGATCAAGCTGGCGCCCGAGCACCGGAGAGGCAGCGCGACAGGCACGTTTTTCCTCATGTTCGATCTCGGCTACGGCGTAGGCTCCTACTTCATGGGCATGATCGCTTCCGTCTCGGACTATCGCATGATGTACGCGGGCGCGGGATCGATCGCGTTGTTGTCGGTATTGTTCTACGTCGTGCTGCACCACCGCCGGCGCACGGCGCTGCCCGCGCCGGAAGCGCAGGCAAAGACGGCGTAATACGCCGGCACCACAGGGAAAAACGGCATAATGCGCCGGTACCCGGCATTGAATCAGGCCATCCCGGAAGGGATGGCCTGATTTGCTGAACAGGATCGTCGCGCACCTGTGACTGTCCGGGCAAATAAGAATGCGCCGCATCGTTATATCCCCGCAACCGCGTCTGTCCGGGCAAATAAGAATGCGTCGCATCGTTATATCCCCGCAACCGCGTCTGTCCGGGCAAATAAGAATGCGCCGCATCGCTATTATCCCCGCAACAACGTCCGCCGGGGCGGTTAAGGTTTTACCGCAATCCGCCGCCAACGCTCAAGCCTTCCGGATCGCGTAGGAACGATACCGGTCCGTCACCGCGACGGGCGTGCTTCCTTTCAGATAGTAACGGTCTTTCACCTTCCACGTATGCGTCCTTTTGTCCTTGCGGCGGACATAGACATAGTTGTAAGGCGAGGTCGCGTACACTTTATGCCCCTTTCTCTGGCAGCTTCGCAGGAACCGCACGTCCTCGCCCAAGGAAATATCGGCGAACCGCACGTCTTTCAGCACGCGCCGGCGGAACAGGATCGTGCCCCCTTGAACGAAGTTCATGAAGCGATGCCGCTCGGCGGGAGAACGGACGATCAGCCGGCGGTTCGCGGCGAGGTAGACGAGGCAGGCGTGCTTGCCGACGACTGAGCTGCCGGTCCGCAGGAGCGCCTGTACCTGTTCGTTCAGATAATAAGGGGAATAGTAGTCGTCATGATCGAACTTCGCGATTAACGGATACTTGGCTCTGGAGATGCCGCAGTTGAGGCATTGGCCCAGAGAAATTCTCTCGGGGACTCTGTAGACGGCGACGTCCGGGCAGCGGGCCGCTTGCCGGCGCAGCGCCTTCATATCGACACCGTCTTTGTTGACGATGACGATCATTTGCTTGTGCCTATAACGCTGCCGCATATAATTGTCCAGCACGTTGGCAAAAAAATCGGGACGGTTCGTGCAGGCTACGATGGATACTCCGGGTTTGCTCAAAGCTGCTCCCCTCCGTTCATACCACATCATATGAGAAAAATCCGCGCTGCGTATTGTCATCCGCCTATCATGGAGAAAGCGGAATTTTTTCTTTTATAGGAAAAAAGTTCTATGTATTTGGGGGCAAAGATGATAGTATATAACCAGTTGAATAGGTATGAAAAAGGCAAACTCGCCGAAAGGCGAGGACGCAAAGCTACGGGCCTAAGGGAAACTACGGTCGCCGGGCTGCCAAGGAAAATCTACCGTACAAAAGGTTATTTCCGTGGGAAATAGCTTTTTGTTTTACGCTTTTTGCAAATCGATTACCTAATACGTATTTCCTCGAGTGTATCGCCGCCCAATTCTAGTCATCGTGAGGGATTACTATGTTAAGTTCTGGACGCTTGCCTTTATTTTTGCTGGGCGGATTCGCTGCTGCCATCGGATGCTGGTATTTAATTTACTGGGATGACGAATGGATGCGCGTCTTGGGCTCCAACATTTTGCAGATTACGGCAGGCGTCATCGGCGCTTGTTGGACGCTGGGGACCGGCTTGCGATCGGTCGGCAAGCGCCGGAGCTTCTGGCTGCTGCTCGGCGTCGGCTTGATGTTCAACACGCTGTCCAATTTTCAGCTTCTCTACAAGCAGCTGGCCTCTACGGCTACCGACTATTCCGTCTTTTCCTACATTTGCTGGCTGATCGCTTATTGGTTTTTCCTCGCTGCCTTGTTCGGCAAGTTCAGGCTTGTCCACGGCCATTCGGCCAGGGGCGGATATATATTCAATATCGTCGTATTTACGGTTACGGCAACCTGCGCCAGCATCCACTTCGTTATCAATCCGATCATCTCCATCGCCGACGAATCTCCGTTTGTCACAGTGCTCTCCGTCGTCTATCCCTTAGCGTCGTTGAGCATCTTTCTGATCACCCTCATTCTCTACTACTCCCTGCTTCAGCAGGGAGCGCTGAACAGCTCGATGCTGTATGTCGTCTGGGGCATGCTGTGTCAGGTGGTGGGCGATATCGGCTACGCATATCTTGCTGAGCAGCAGGAGCAGCATTCCGGCCAATTCGTGGACGTGCTCTGGGTGCTGGCATTGCTCCTGATCGGCCTGGGCGGCCGCTATGCGGGAGGGGGGCAGGACGACCCGACGCAGGAGAGCGAGCCCGAAGCGCAGATTAAGGAATCTGTCTTCCCGTATGCAAGCATCGCCGTGCTTGTCATTCTCTTCGTCCTCAGCAGCCACTGGGACTTCAACGCGCTCAGCTTCGGCCTGCTGCTTCTTTTCCTGCTGATCGTAGGGCGTCAGCTCCGCATGATGCGCGTCCTGAACAAGCTGATGGGCGAATACCGCTATCTGGCTTACCACGATCCGCTCACGGGACTGAGGAACCGCATCGGCTTCAAACAGGACCTGGAGCGGATCATCGGAAAAACCGAGGAGCGGGCGGGCCTGCTGCTGATCGATCTCGACAGGTTCAAGGTAATCAACGATACGCTCGGGCATCAAGCGGGGGACCGCATCCTGGTTCAGACGGCCGAGCGGCTCAGACGCTCCGTCGGCGCCCGTTCGCCGCTATACAGGCTTGGCGGCGACGAATTCGTCGTCATTCTGACCGATGCCGCGAATTCCTGGTGCGCTGCCGCCGCCGACCGGATTCTGGGGCAATTTCGCGAGCCGTTTCGTTTCGAGGATATCGAAATTATCGTAACGCCCAGCATCGGCATCAGCATTTATCCGGATAACGGTTGTACGAGCGACGACCTGCTGAAATATGCCGACGCGGCCATGTATCTGGCGAAGGAGAGCGGCAAAAACAGCTTCCGCTTCTACGATACGGAGCTGCACGCGATCATGGCCCGCAAGATGAAGCTGGAAAACGAGCTGAGATGGGCGATCGAGCGCCGGCAGTTCAGGCTGCATTACCAGCCGAAGGTCAACCTGCGGACCAAGCGCATCATCGGCATGGAGGCGCTGCTTCGCTGGGAGCATCCGGAGCTCGGCGTCGTTTCCCCTGCGGAGTTCATCCCCATCGCCGAAGAGACCGGCCAGATCGTCGTCATCGGAGACTGGGTGCTGGAGCAGGCATGCGCGCAGAACAAAGCCTGGCAGAACAAAGGATACCCGGCGCTCAGCGTGTCGGTTAACGTATCGGTCCGTCAGTTCCAGCATCGCGAGTACCTGATGTCGGTCCGCAGCATTCTCAGACGCACGGGCTTGTCCGCCGCGTATCTCGAGCTCGAGATCACGGAGAGCATTATGCAAAACGTGAAGGAGAGCACGGACGTGCTGCATGCGCTCAGAAAAATGGGGATCAGCACCTCGATCGACGATTTCGGCACGGGATATTCGTCGCTGTTCATTATCCCGAAGCTGCCGATCGATACGATCAAGATCGACAAGTCCTTCATCGACGATATCGACGACCGCGTTCAGCTGTCCATGCTCAAGACGATCATCGACCTGGGGCTCAGCCTTAACCTGGGCGTCGTCGCGGAAGGCATCGAGTCCGAGCATCAACGGCAGGTACTGATGGAGCATGGCTGCCCGGTGGGACAGGGGTATCTTTATTCCAGGCCGGTGAGCCCGGAGGCGTTCGAGGAGATGCTGGCTGTCTCAGAGGTACCGGAGTCAAAATAGCGGACATACGCAAGAGCGCTCTCCGACCGTCGGAGGAGCGCTTTTTTTTGGAAGATTCGCATGTATAAATTGGGCGGCAATTCACGGACAATGAAGCGCACGATGCCCGTACCGGCGTTTTTGGAGTACGGTCGTTTAAAAAGCCTGCAATTGCACATGCATTTTCTGCCGACGAGCTATACTTGATGAAATGCCTGCAAATATGCAGGAAAATGCAAGGCGCAAGTCCGAAACTCGGCTGATGAAGGAAATTAACTGCTTTTTTGCATTTATCGTGTGTGAAGAGGTCGATATCGGCATAAAAAGATGTATATTTGCAGGCATTGCGGTGAAAGATCGAAGCGAGCGACGACCGTGGGTCCATTGGAAAGGATATCGGACGAAGCATCGACAGGTATTCCCCGCAAATCAAGCTTCGGCTATCCGCCAACCTTAAAAAGAGACCGTCAGGGCGACTTTCGACTATCCCTGGCGTTTCTTCTTGTACGCTCGCGCCCAGTCAACCCTCTTCCGGGAAAAAAGTCAGGCACAACTGCTCGACGATCTCCTCCGAAGTTAGCCCGCGGACGTCGCGCTGCGCGGAGTAGGATTCGCTGCTGAGCGCCACAAGCAGCATGTCCGCCCTGAAAACGGCGGTCGCTTGCGCGGCGGCGTTGCTCTGCGCGGAACCGCGCATCTCCTCGAACTGCGCGACCAGAATCTCATGCAGCTGCCCATATAACGGGCTTAGCGCTCTCGGCCTGGCGCGGTTTGCGGGCGGCGACTCCTCGATGCCTGCCAGCAGCTGGTTTTTTTTCTCGCGGAAACCGACGAACAGGCTCACGATGCCGCGCAGCCGCAAGCTCGGCGAACCGGCGCGATGCGTCTCTAGATAAGCTTCGATATCGTCGAAAAGCAGGACAATGTTGTCCTTCATCAGGTCGAGGCACAGCTCGCTTTTGTTGCGGTACCGGCGATAGAGCGTGCCCGGGCCGATCTGGGCTTCGGTCGCGATCTGATTCATGCTGACCTGGCCGGCGCCGTGCCGGTCGAACAGCCGGAGCGCCGCATCCAGAATGCGCTGGCGGTTCTCGGCGGCATCGCGCCTCTCCGGGCGCGGAACGGCATCCTGTTCTTTATCAACCATGTGGGACTCCCCCTTCACCTGCATGCAAATCCGGGCTCGCTTGACAGCGGAGAGGTCTCCGCTTAATATCAAGTGGAGAGGTCTCCGGTTAATATTATCATGGTGCGGGAGAGTGTTCAATATGGATCTAAAATCCGGCAAGACGGCGCTGCTCGTCATGGATATGCAACAGTCGATCGTCGCGAGATACGCGATGGATGAGGAGCGGTGGCTGCCGTTCCAGACGGCCGTTCGCGCGGCGCGCGAGCACGGCGTTCAGGTCATTTACATCCGGCTCGCCTTCCGCGAAGGGTATCCCGAGGTTCATCCGGGCAACAAAATGTTCGCTGGGATCGCGCAATACGGCGGCGCGACGGTTGCGGACGCGGGCACGCAGATTCTAGATGAGGTTCGGCCCGAGCCTGGCGAGCCGGTAGTCACCAAGATTCGAGTCAGCGCGTTCGCTGGTAGCGGACTCGACGTCCTGCTCCGCGCACGCGGGATCGACTCGCTGGTCCTGTGCGGCGTCTCGACGAGCGGCGTCGTGCTGTCGACGCTGCGGGAAGCGGCAGACAGGGATTTTACCCTGACCGTACTGTCGGATGCCTGCCTCGATGCCGATCCCGAGGTGCATCGCGTGCTCACCGAGAAGGTGTTTCCGCGCCAGGCGGAAGTGCTGACCGTGGGTGAATGGGCAAGCAGGCTGCTCTAACGAAGCTCGGTGCCGGCATCCGGTCTCGCAGTGGAAAGAAGGCTAAGTAGTTATGCCGATATGGAAAAGAAACTTGTTCGTATGCTGGTTCGGGATGTTCGTCACGGGCATCGGCATGAGTCAGCTTGCACCGGTGCTGCCGCTATTTATCCAGCATCTCGGCGTCCAAGACAAAGCATACGTTTCTCAACTGTCCGGACTTGCATTCGGGATAACGTTTATCGTCTCGGCGATCTTCTCGCCGATATGGGGGCATGCGGCGGACCGGTTCGGCCGCAAGCCGATGCTGCTGCGCGCGAGCCTCGGCATGGCGATCGTCATCGGTTGCATGGGGTTCGCGCATAACGTATACGTGCTGATCGGGCTCCGGCTGCTGCAAGGTATTATTACGGGCTACGGAACGGCCTGCACGACGATGATTGCCACGCAGACGGACAAAGAAAATGCGGGCTATGCGCTTGCAACGCTCTCTACGGCGAGTATCGCGGGATCGCTGCTCGGTCCGACGATCGGCGGATTCATCGGAGAGAACTTCGGGATGCGCGACGTGTTTTTTTTCACGGGCGCGCTGCTGTTCGTCGCTTTTGTCGCGACCGCGTTGTTCGTGCGGGAATCGTTCGAGCGCGAGGACAAGGGGGTGCTGAGGTTCAAGGAAATCTGGCGCCTCGTTCCCGAGAAAAGTCTCACGCTCGTTCTGTTCGCCACCTTTTTCGTGCTAACGATCGCCCTGTACTCAGTGGAGCCGATTCTCACCGTGTATATCACGCATCTATCCAGCGGCGCCGGCCATGTCGCGCTGATCGCGGGCATTACGTTCTCGGCGTCGGGACTCGCCAACATTTTCGCAGCTCCGCGTCTAGGCAGGTTGTCCGACCGGATCGGCGCGCACAAGGTCATGCTGGCATCGATCGCCATCGCAGGCTTGCTGTTCATTCCTCAAGCGTTCGTGACCGCGCCGTGGCAGCTCATGATCCTGCGTTTTTTGCTGGGACTGACGTCCGCTGGGCTCACGCCTTCGGTCAATATATTGCTCAAAAAGATCACGCCTCAGCAGATCACCGGCCGGGTATTCGGCTTCTCCATGGCGGCGGGTTACCTCGGCGTATTTGCCGGCTCCGTGCTGGGCGGCCAGGTCGCGGCGTGGTTCGGGCTCCGGTACGTGTTCAGCTTGACCGGCGCGCTGCTGCTGGCGAACGCCGTATGGGTGTACGCGAAGGTGTATCGCAAACTGGCGGTTCGTCCAAGCGAAGCGGCAGTCGTCGTTGCGGCGAAATAAGGCCGCGGCGAATCGCTGCCGCGCAACGTAATTTTGCCCTATGCATGCCACGGCGTCGAAATAAGAATGTGGCGCATCGCTACTATGCCGGATAGACGGGAATGGTCGGAAATAACGATGTTCCGCATCGTTATTTGGTCCAAATCGCGCCACGGCGCTGAAATAAGAATGTGACACATCGCTATTATGCCGGATAGACGGGAGCGGGCGGAAATAACGATGTCCCGCATCGTTATTTCGTTCCAATCCGCGCGTCAGCGCCGGAATCAGCGTATCGAGACAAGAGGGGAACCTACAGCCCCTCTTTTTTTGCTGTTCAAAGCGCGCCGCATCTGTTAAACTTGCGAAAACTACTTATTAAAGTGTTTTAATAAGTCTTCGCAGCGAAAGGCGGTGTCCCCGTGAAGGAACGAATCGCGACGCCCAAGGACCGCAGCAGATTAATCTACAGCGGCATACGCGCCGCGCTGCTGACGCACGGCAGCATGACCAAGGTAGAGCTCAGCCATATGCTGGGCATCAGCTTCCCGACGATCAGCAAGTTTCTGTCCGACATGGAAAAGGAAGGGGAGCTGGTTGCGGCGGGACTCGACGAGTCGAGCGGCGGACGCCGGGCGCAGCGGTATGCGTACAATCCGGAGCATATGCTGGGACTCGCCCTTTTTTTGGAGAAGAACGAGACGCATTACTCGATCTTCAATTGTCTGGGCGAAGTCAAGGAACAGGGAACGACGTCCAGCCTGCTCGAAGGCGATGCAGAGACCTTGGCGGCGTACATGGAGCAGATCCTTGCCCGGCAGCCTCGCATCCGTGCCGTGGCCGTCGGGGTCCCCGGATCGGTCAACAACGGACGAATCATATTTATTCCGTGCTACGAGGCTTTCCATGATTTCGATCTGAAAGGATTCCTGGAGGCGCGCTTCCACATTCCGGTCGTCGTTGAAAACGACATGAACGCGGCCGTCCTGGGCTTCAACGAAAAGAAGGGCGATCACGTCAATCCGTCGATCGTCTACCTGTATCTCGGCCAGAACGGACCGGGCGCCGGCATTCTCGTGAACGGGGACATCGTGCGCGGGAGCACCTTTTTCGCCGGAGAGGTGTCCTTCCTGCCGCAATACGATGACCGGAACTTCACGCAGGCGCTGGATCGCGCCCATGCGTCCCCGGCGGGACGGATGAATGAAAGGGAGCTGGATGCCGTCAGCCGGATGGTCGCCTCCTGCACGGCGATTCTGAACCCGCATACGATCGTATTTTGCCGGGACGAGGTGAGCGAGACGGTGCTGGACCGGATTGCGACGCGCAGTGCCGCTTACGTGCCGCCGGCGCATCTGCCCCGCCTGACCGCGAGCGACTGGCGGCAGGATTATCTGGACGGCCTGCGCAGCCTCGGGCTCCATCGGATGATCTCCGGCGCGAGCGTATGATTGCGACTTAAAGACTTCCAGCATACAGACTTCCAAATTACAGATTTCTGCATACGGATTTAAAGGAGCAAGCAAGCGATGGCAACCTTCTTTTTATTGATTATTTATCTGGCGTTTATCAGCTTGGGCTTGCCCGATTCGCTGCTAGGTGCGTCGTGGCCGGTCATGCACGCGGACATGAACGCGCCGCTCGGGACCGCAGGCGTCCTCTATATGAACGTCGCCGCGGGCACCATCGTATCCAGCCTGGCGAGCGGAGCCGTCTTGAGGCGTTTCGGCACGGGAAAAGTCGCGGCGATCAGCTGCGTCATGACCGCGGGAGCCCTGTTTGGCTTTTCCCAGTCGCCCTCGCTGATCTGGCTCGTTCTCTTCGCCATTCCGCTCGGACTCGGCGGCGGCTCCGTCGATGCCGGGCTCAACAACTACGTGGCCGAGCATTACGAAGCCCGGCACATGAGCTGGCTGCACTGCTTCTGGGGCGTCGGCGCCACGCTGGGACCGATGATTATGGCGAGTTTTATCGGGGGAACGGGCTCGGGCTCCTGGAGAGACGGCTATCTCACCGTGGCGGGGATCCAGTTCGTCCTTGTCGTCATTTTGTTCGCGTCGCTGCCTCTATGGGACCGCGTCGCGCGGAGCCGCGCGAGCGCGTCCGCCCGGCATGCGCCGGACGAGTCAGCCCTGCCGGGCGGCGACGCCGAGACCGGACCGATCAAGCCCCTGCAGGTCAAAGGCGTCAAGCTGGCGCTCGTCTCTTTCTTGTTCTACTGCGGCGTCGAATCGACCGCCGGCCTGTGGGGCAGCAGTTATCTCGTCAGCGTCAAAGGGTTGTCCGCCGCGACCGCCGCGCAATGGGTGTCGATGTTCTATATGGGCATCACGATCGGCCGGCTGATCACCGGATTCGTCACCTTCAAGCTGGCCAACCGCGCGCTCATCCGCTACGGGCAGGCGACGGCGCTGGCCGGCGCCCTGCTGCTGGTCCTCCCGCTGCCGTCGGGCTTTTCCTTCGCCGGCTTGATGATTATCGGCTTGGGCCTCGCCCCGATCTATCCGTGCATGCTGCACGAGACGCCGGTGAGGTTCGGCAAGCGGCACGCCCCGTCCATCATGGGCTACCAGATGGCCGTGGCGTATACGGGCAGCACGCTCATGCCGCCGCTGCTCGGGTTTCTCGCCTCGCATTCGACGATCGGCATATTCCCGTATTATCTCGCACTCTCGGCCGCCGCGATGTTCTTGTTTTCGGAACGATTGAACGCTTACCTGAGAAAGGCCTGACAGGCCCCGGGCCTCTTCTTCACACATCCTTGCGAATTGGTGTGATCGAGATCACACTGACGCGGCTCCCCGCTTTTATATACTTGGTTCATCCCAAGTCCATGAGAGCGAGGAGAACCGATCATGCTGAGTTCCCGTACGATAGAGATCATCAAGTCCACGGTGCCCGTGCTCGAGCAGCACGGCACGACGATCACCAAGCATTTTTACAAGACGATGTTCGCTGCGCATCCGGAGCTGCTCAACCTGTTTAATCATGCCAACCAGAGCCAAGGCAGGCAGCAGACGGCGCTCGCCAACGTCGTCTACGCCGCAGCCCTGCATATCGACAAGCTGGAATCGATCCTGCCGGTCGTCAAGCAGATCGCGCACAAGCACCGCAGCCTCGGCGTGACGGCCGATCAGTATCCGATCGTCGGCAAGTATCTGCTGGGCGCGATCAAGGACGTGCTCGGCGATGCGGCGACGGACGATATTCTGCAGGCGTGGGCGGAAGCTTACGGCATCATCGCGAACGTCTTCATTCAAGTCGAGGAAGGCATGTACGAGCAAGCTGAAAAGCAGGACGGCGGCTGGGCGGGCTTCAGAGCGTTCCGCGTCGCGCGCAAGGCGGCGGAGAGCGACGTCGTCACGTCGTTCTATCTGGTGCCGGCGGACGGCGGGGCGGTCGCATCCTTCGAGGCGGGGCAGTATATCAGCGTGCAGCTGGACATTCCGGGCGAGGCGAACAAGCATATTCGCCAATACAGCCTGTCGGATGCGCCGGGCAAGCCGTATTACCGGATCTCGGTAAAACGGGAGGACGCGCTCCCCGGCAAGCCTTCCGGCAAAGTGTCTTCCTACCTGCACGAGCAGGTTGGAGAAGGAGATGTATTGCATTTGTCCGCGCCGGCAGGCGAGTTCGTGCTGGATCGGGCGGATACCCGGCCGCTCGTGCTCATCAGCGGCGGCGTAGGGCTGACGCCGATGGTAAGCATGCTGAAGGCCGCGGCGGAAGCGCAGCCCGGACGAGAGATCGCGTTCATCCACGCGGCGCGAAGCGGTGACGCGCATGCGCTGCGTCAGGAAGCGGAGGAAGTCGCGGCTAGCAGTCCGCGCGTGTCCGCGCACTGGTGCTACAGCCGTCCGTCGGCATCGGACCGGGAGACGGGAGCTTTTCACAAGGAAGGCTACGTCGATCTGTCCTGGCTGCAGCGGGTCGTTCCGACGACGGAGGCGAGCTTCTACTTTTGCGGACCGACCCCTTTCATGAAGACGGTGTATGCCGCGCTGCGGACGTGGGGAATCGCCGAGGAGCGGGTCCGCTTCGAGTTTTTCGGACCGTCCGGCAGCTTGCAGGAGACGGAAACGAAGACGGAGGCGACTCAAGCCTGAGGCAAGGCAGTCTCCACGCGGATTTACGGCAGCGGCTGCTGTTTGCGCAGCAGCCGGTTGACCGTCTCGCGGCGCAGCCCGACGAACTGGCCGATCTCTTCTTGCGTCAGCACGTCGGTGAGCGGCGCCGGCCCGATATAAGTCTCGAACCAGGCGGCGAGCTTGTTAAGCTTTTCGGCGGGAGAGGTCTCGGTCAGATGGTCGAACCGCTGCTGCAGCAGACTTAACCGATCCTGCAGCAGCAGCGCCACGTTCCGGTATCGCGTCGGGTCCTGTGCCAGCTCCTGATACCACTCGGCGGCCGGCAGCACGTCGATCTCGCTGGTGGAGAGCGCGACGGCCGTGCCGAAGTATGGCTTGGGGCTGATGAGCGAGTGGTGGGGGATCGTTTCTCCGGGCACGATGACGTTGACCAAATACTGCGAGCCGTCCGGATGAAGGCGAACGATCTTGAGCAGTCCGCTATTCAGATGATACAGGGGCCCCGATTCTCCTTGCCGAAACAAAATCTCGCCTTTATGCAAAATCAAGCATGCCGCCTCCGTTCAAGGGGGATATAAAAAAGCGAATGCGCCGCAGTAAGGGCGATTCGCTTTTTTGGTGTTAGCCGGACTCCGCCTGGCTGGCGCGCCGGGTCTGCACAGGGATGATACGCTCCACATGATGGGCAATCCACAGCGTGAGCACCAGCCCGATCAGGGAGACGCAGACGGACGCCGGAATGACCCAGATGTAGTCCGTATGCACGAAAAACGGGATCAGCGACACGGCGAGAATCGGCGGCGCATTCCATTTAAACCGGTTGATGAGGTAAATGACGACGAGCAAGTCGATCAACAAGGACAGCGCGCCGGGATACACGTAAGATAACGTCGTGCCGATCAAGACGGCAACAATGGCGCCGAAGGAGACTTTGCCCAGTTTGCCCGGAGAAAACGGATGCGCGATAAAAAGCAGGCTAAAAGCGCCGAGCGTCGGGAAAAATAAAGCGTGCATGGCTGGCATGTGCGACGAGAGCCAGTAAACGCCGGCGATATATAAGCAAATTGCGACAGCCTTGAGATTCAAAACGGTTCAACCTCTTCCTTTGTTCTTACCTGATCTACTTCCATGGACTTACCGAAGAATTATTTTACGCCTCAACCTTTCCGTGCGTCAATGCTTTACAGAAGATGGTTGACCAATTGGTTGAAGGGGCGGCGATTCGGTTTAAATATACGGAGAGCGCAAAAAAAAGCCCAATCCAAACGATGAGGTGAGGACATGCCAAATATTCATACGGCCAGCCAGGAAGCGATCGACAAGGTGAGAGACCTGATCAAGGGGATCGATACCGCCATGCTCACGACGGTGACGCCCGAAGGTCTGGTGTCGCGCCCGCTCAAGACGCAAGAAGTGGAATTCGACGGAGATCTCTGGTTCCTGACGTCCAAGGATACCGACAAATACGAGGAACTGCTGGAGGATCCGCGCGTAAACGTCGCTTACGTAGGCAAATCGTACGTGTCCGTGCGCGGCGAAGCCCAACTGGTGAGCGATCCGGCCAAGATCCGCGAGTTCTGGAACGTCGCCTACGAGAAGCTGCTCGATACGACGTACGACGATCCGAATCTGGTGTTGATCAAGGTCAGGGCCGAGACGGCCGAATATTGGGAAACGGGCAGCAAGATGAAGATGGTCACGCATCTGTTCCAACGGCTGACCGGTCACGACAGACCGGACTCGGATCTGAACAAGACCGTGGATTTGCACTGAGCGGACGAACCGGGGCTGTCTTGCCCGCAGTCGCATAATGTCGCGATAAAAAGAGCTAAAAGAGCTGTCCCGTCATTTATGACTGCGGGACGGCTCTTTCTATAGAAACAGGTGCAGGGATTCGTGTAGAATGGGGGGGATTGCTTCAATTCCGCAGATCGGCATACGATCATGCAGAAGTGAAGCCGAAAGGAGAGGATCGGTTGTTCGCGCAACAGAGACACCAAGCCATCGTCGACAAGCTGGCTCGCGACCGGTCGGTCCGCGCTTCCGAATTGATGGACCTGTTCGGCGTGTCCTTCGAGACGGTCAGGCGCGATCTGGAATATCTCGAGAACGAGGGCTGCCTGCAACGCGTTCATGGGGGCGCGATCGCGCGGGAATTGGATTACAGCTCGGAGATTCCGTTGCCGATCCGGGAATCGATCTACCAGGAGGAGAAGACGGAGCTTGCTCTGATCGCGGCTCGCTTCGTGTCGGAGGGCATGTCGATCGCCCTTGACGCGAGCACGACGAATCTGACCCTGGCGAAGGTGCTTAAGGCCAAGTTCAAGCGGCTGACGGTGCTGACCAATTCGCTGCCGATCGTTCAGGAGCTCATCGCCGTCCCGGACTACACGCTCGTCTTAATCGGCGGCGTCATCCGCCAGCAGGAGCAGAGCGTCGTCGGCGATCTCGCCGAAGAGTTCGCGTCGCGGTTCCACGCGGATTTGTTCTTCATGAGCTTGAGCGGCGTGACGCTGGCCGAGGGGATAACGGACAACGGCATGGGCGAGGTGCAGGTGAAAAAAATTATGTTTGCCAATGCCAAGCGAACGATCGCGCTGGGAGACAGCAGCAAGTTCGGCCAGCTCTCCTTGATCAAGGTGTGCGCCTGCTCGGAGGTCGAGCGATTCGTGACCGATTCGAGAGTCGACCGGGAGCTGGCGGAGCAGTTCAGGCAGAGCGGGCTGGAATTGATATACGAGTAAGATTCGCATAGGAGACGCTATCCGGGCAACGCGGATAGCGTCTTTTTTTGCGCTTCGTTGGGCCGGCCCTGCCGGCTGTTTCCCTAGCCTGGTATGTTTATTGTTGTGGGTTTGTGTGTGGTATGTGGTTTTATTATTTGAATGTGTGCGTTTGTGTGTTATCATGTGTGGAAAAGAAAGCGAGGAGGAGGTGACGTTCAACGATGACGATCGCTTTTATATTTGTAATGTGCTCCGGACTCGCCCATGCCCTGTGGAATCTGTTCGCCAAGCAAAGCGAGGATAAAGCGGTTTTCCTGTGGGCGATCTACGCGCCGGCCACTGTTCTCCTGTTGCCGTCGCTGATCGCGGAACTGGCGCAAGCGCGCTATGCCGCAAGCGAGTGGCTGCTGCTTGGAGCTTCTCTGGGCATGCAGGCGCTATATGCAGTGCTGCTGTCTCTGACTTACAAGGCGGGGGACCTGTCGCAGGTCTATCCGCTCATGAGAGGGATGCCTACGCTGCTCGTCCCGCTCGCGGGCGCGCTGTTGCTCGGCGAGCGCATGCCGCCCTGGGGATGGATCGGTATCGGATGCATGCTCGTCGGATTCCTGGTCATGATCGGACGCTCCCCGGGTGGCGACACGGGCAGGGAATTCCGGAAGCCGATCGCGCTGGCGGTGTGCGTAGGCCTATGCATCGCCTCATACACGCTGATCGACAAGATCAACCTGCAGCATATCTCTCCGCTGGCATTGCTGGAAGTGACCAATATCGGCTTCTTGCTGGGTCTGACGCCCGCCGCCTGCAGGCGCGGCCGCCTTCGCCGCACCCTCAGGAACCGATGGCGAACGCTGTGGTTGGGGGCAGTGCTCTCTCCTGGATCCTATCTGCTCTTCCTGCTGGCTGCGGGCAGGGCGGATGTGTCGGCCATCTCCCCGGTACGCGAGGTCGGCATCGTGTTCGGCACGCTGTTCGGCCTGTTCATTCTAAAGGAGCGGCAAGGCGTTCGCCGCGTCACGGCTTCTGCGGCAGTGGCCGCCGGGATCATCCTGGTCGCATCGTCCGCGCACGGATCGTAAAAGACGGGGGAGGAATAACGATGGAGAAAATCAACCGAGTCTTTATTATCGGATGGGACGGCGCAGGGACTTTCGTACAGGGAGCGAAGACGCCGAACCTGAATCGCTATGTATCCAAGGGCACGTTCACGTTCGGGGCGCAGACCGAGTCGCCGTCGATCAGCGCGGAGTGCTGGGGATCGCTCATGCATGGCGTGTCTCCTGCCAAGCACGGCTTGACCAACGAGAAGGCGGATAAGGAAACGTATCCGGCCGACTCGCCGTATCCATCGATTTTCCGGGTCGCGCGGGAGGCTTGGCCCGAGGCGAAGCTGGCGGCGTTCAGCGCTTGGCGGCCGATCAACGCGGGCATCGTCGAGGATGCGATCGGCGTGCACAAAGTCTCGATGAACGACGCCGAGCTGGTGCAAGCCGCAGCGGGTTACATTCGGGACAATCCCGACCTGAAGCTGCTCTATATCGAGCTCGATCTGCCGGATGCGGCAGGGCACCAGCATGGTTACAATACGCCCGGTCAGATCGCGGCGATCGAGGAGACCGATGCGAACACGGGCATTATCCTGCGCGCGATCGAGGAAGCGGGTCTGTCTGGCGACAGCCTGCTCATCTTCGTCACCGACCACGGCGGCGGCGGCGCGGACAAGTACGGCCACGGCAGCGATCACCCGATGGACAAGACGATCTACTGGGGCTGCTTCGGTCCCGGAATAGCCGCGGGCGCCGAGCTTCGGACGGCCGTCTCGATCAAGGACACGGCGGCCGTCGTCGTTCACGCGCTCGGGCTCGCAGCGCCTGAGGCTTGGGAAGCGAAGCTGCCGCAGGGATTGTTCTCGCCGCGATGACGGTGCACAGAACTTGGCCGGATGCGCGATGGGTCGTGAGCGCCGGTACGGACGGAGACCAAGAAGTTATGCCAGGGGGAAGCCGAAGTGACAAGCCGACTGCGTTATAGAGAAGACGGAACGTTTAAGATCGTGCAATTTACCGATTTGCACTGGCAGAACGGGGAGGCTGACGACAAGCGGACGGAAGCGCTTATGCGTCTCGTGCTGCAAGCGGAAGCGCCGGATCTCATCGTCTTCACGGGAGATCTCGTATACAGCGAGCATTGTGAAGATCCTAGGCGGGCCCTGCGCGAGGCGGTTCTGGCCGCAGAAGAGAGCGGCATCCCGTGGACGGCCGTGCTCGGCAATCACGATGCCGAGGCGAACGTGACGCGGGCGCAGATGCTGGATGCGCTCCTGGCGCGCGAAAATGGCCTGGCGAGCCATACGCCGGGCATCAGCGGGTTCGGCAATTATGTCTTGACGGTAGCGGCCCCGGACGGGACCGACGCCGCAGCGCTCTATTTCCTGGACAGCGGCGATTACGCCCCGCTCCCCCAAGTCGAGGGCTACGGCTGGATCCGCAAGGATCAGATCGATTGGTACGCGGCCGAATCCCGCAAGCTCGCCGCGCTGAATGGCGGGAACCCGCTGCCGGCGCTCGCCTTCTTCCATATCCCGCTCCCGGAATACGCAGCCGTGTGGGAACGCAGCGTCTGCTACGGGAGCAAGCATGAGGACGTATGCAGTCCGCAGCTCAACTCGGGTTTTTTCGCGGCGATGACGGAGATGGGGGACGTCATGGGCACGTTCGTAGGCCACGATCACATCAACGACTATTGGGGGGAGCTGCACGGCATTCGCCTCGCCTATGGCCGCGCCACCGGTTATCATACGTACGGCAAGGAAGGATTCCCCCGCGGGGCGCGGGTCATCCGGCTGACCCGGGGAGAACGCGGCTTCGAGTCGTGGCTCCGCCTGGACGACGGCAGCGTGGACATGCAGCAGGCCGAGCACCGTCCCGAATGTCAGGAAGCGCGATGATGCCGCCGCCGTACCGGGACCGTGCCGCGTGAACTTCATGGGCAAGAACGACGGGGAGCGGACGATCGCCGCGGTCGGGCTCGTGACCGCCGCCGCCTTATTGGGAGATTCGATGGTCTACATGGTGCTGCCCGTCTATTGGAGAGAGGCGGGGCTCGATTCGTTGTGGCAAGTCGGCGCGCTGCTGGCCGTGAACCGCCTCGTCCGGCTGCCGCTCAACCCCTTGATCGGCTGGCTGTACAGGCATATGTCGCTGAAAATGGGACTGTACGTCGCCGTGCTGCTCGGCGCCGCGACGACGATCGGCTACGGCGTCGGCCGCGGATTCGCCGTTTGGCTCGCGCTTCGAGCCGTCTGGGGCATCGCCTGGTCGCTGCTGCGGATCGGCGGCTATCTGACGGTCATCGAGACCTCCGACGCTTCGAACCGCGGCCGGTTGATGGGGCGATACAACGGTGTCTGGCGGCTCGGCAGCCTGGCCGGAGTCCTGGTCGGCGGTCTGCTCGTCCCGCAGATCGGCCTGCGGCCTGTCGGGATCGCGTTCGGCGCGCTGGCGCTGGTCGGACTCCCGCTCGTGGCCGCCGCGGTCCGGACGAAGGCGTCCGGGGATGCGCGGGCCGGCCTTCGCCATTCGGCGAGCCATCCGGAGGGGCCGCTGTGGACGATTCCGGTGACGAAGATCGTGCTCTGCGGACTCGTCGTCGCGTTGGCGCAGGCCGTCTTCGGAGCGACGCTGACGTATGTCATCGATAAGAACTACGCGACGGCCGCTTCGTTCGCCGGGCTCGCGGCCGGGAGCACGGCGATCGGCGGTGCGCTCACCGCCTTGCGCTGCGCATGGGAGCCGTTCTTGGCCAGCTGGATCGGGCGCCGTACGGACGGCCCGGGGGGCAGGCTGCCTTGGCTCCTGCTGTCGCTTCTGGGGGCAGCGGCCGCCTATGCGTTCATCCCTTGGGAGATGCCGCTCGTTTGTTGGGTCGCGGCCGTCCTCCTCGCGATGGCGACCGCCACGACGCTCGGCACGATCATGGACGCCATGGCGGCGGATGCCGTCCGGACCGGGTCCGCCGCCAAGGTGATGACGGCGTACTCGGTGTCGACCGACCTGGGGGCGGCGATCGGTCCCGTCGTCGTCTTCGGTGCAGTCGGCGCGCAGTATGGGCTGGAGGCAACTTATATCCTGTGCGCGATGCTGTTCATTGCGGTCGGCATGGCGTACGGAAAACCATTCATGGTACGAAGGAGAGCGGCAGATGAAATCGAATCGGATCGTTTGTGACCCGGCTCCGGAACGGACCTCGTTCCGAGTCGAAGAGCGCGCGGAGTGGCTCCAGTTTTCGTTTGAGTTCGACCGCCACGAAAGCTGGATTTTTATGAACGTCTGGGATTCGGAGGGCCGGATCCGGTTCTCTTATCTGGACGTCAACCGTGTCGGAGCGGTGACCATTCACCGGAACCCTCTGCGCACGAGCGAGCTGGCCATCCCCGGCGACATTCCGTCCGGAGAGTGGCATATCGAGTTCGTGCGGGGCAAGCCCAAGACGCTCTCCCTGACATGGAGGACGGGCAGCGGAGCGTTGCCTGAGGCGGCCGAAGGCCCGACTGAAGAAGAATGGGACGTTTGGTCCGACGGACATACCGAACATTCGGCTGGCGGCAGCGATGGCGGCGCCTACGTGCTGAACCGCTACGATTGGACCGAGAGCCGAGAAGGAGGGCGCCGCTGGTACAGGGGAGACTTTCACACGCACACGGCGTTGTCGGACGGCGAGATGACGGCCGGACAGCTGACTGGGCAGGCAGCTGTCCGCGGCCTCGATTTCTTCGCGATTACCGACCATAATATTATGCCTTACCGATGGCCGAAGAGCGGCGTGCGCGTCATCCCGGGCATCGAGATCACCTCGTTCGGCCGGGGCGACTGGAACGCGATCGGTCTGGACCGCTGGCCGGACTGGCGGCATGCGTCGCTGGACGGCGGAATCGGCACGCAGGAGGGCATGGACAGACTCATGGCCGAAGCCGGGAGGCGGGGGGCACTACGTTCGCTAAACCATCCGCTGACCGTTCCATGGGCGTGGATGTTCGCGGATACGCCGCTCTCCGAGCTGGATGCGCTGGAGATCGTCAATACGCCGACGGACGGCGCCAACACCGAGAAGATGCTCGTCGTCTGGAGCGCGGCCTGGAATGAAGGCGTTAGGCTCACAGGATTGGGCGGGTCGGACGTGCACGGCGCGCCGAAGGAAGGCGATGCGGATGCTCCGCATGGGGAGAGGATCGGCCTGCCGGCCACCTACGTCGAAGCGGAGACGCTGTCGGCATCGGCGATCGTGAACGCAGCCCGGGCCGGGCGGGCATACGTATCGCTCGGACCCGTGCTCGGAATCGAAGTCGCCGCGGGAAGGCGCCCGCTGCAGCTGGGCGGCGATACGACGGAGGCGGTGGACGAGTCGGAGGACGGGAAGGTTCGCGTCCGGCTGGCCGTAAGCGGCCTGGACGCGGGGGCGGTGAACGTCATCGAAAACGGCGGCCTTCGGTCGTCGCTCCCGATCGAAGCGCCGGATCAGACTTTCCAGATTGAGCTCGACTGGAGAGGCGAGGCCTACCGGTGGGCACGCCTTGAGATCCGCGATCCGGAAGGTGCGCTGCAAGCATTCACGAACCCTATATTCTACGGCAATCGCGACGCCGGCGTGCGGACATGGCGGGAACTGCTGGAGCGGGCAGGCTTCGAGATGCCGGTGAACGCACGGCATTAACCTGAAGAACGTATTGCATTAAACTGAAAAACGTATTGCTTTAAACTGTTGAATGTACGGCTGTATACTGTTGAATGCACGGCTCTAAACTGAAACGAAAGGCGGCTTAACGCCCTATGAGTCATAATTCGCTTCAAACCCGATGCTTAAGCTCGCTATCGAAAGTGTTCGCGGACGAGGAGCTCCGAGACGCCCGCGTCGGCCGGGGATCCGCGCTCCGGAAGGAACGATTCTCCTACCAGGTGGCTTACCGTTCGGACGCGCTGCTGAAGCCGTTGTCGACCAGCGTCATCTCCGATCTGGCGCCGCGCATCTCCGTCCGGGCCGTCGGACTCGTCCCTTCGGAGTTGCCATGCCATGCAGATCATGACGATGATGTGCTGCGGACGACGCCGGGGCTGTATCCCGACCCGCTATACCCTACTCGCGCCGGGAACGGCTTCGCTGCGCTGCCCGGTCAATGGCGCTCGCTCTGGGTGACGGTCGATATCGATGAGTCGGTCGATCCGGGCACGTACCCGATCGAGATTCGCTTCATGCAAGAAAATGGCGAAGTCGCGGGGAACGAGACGTTCGAGCTGGAGGTTGTCGCGGCATCGCTTCCGTCTCAACGACTCATCCATACCGAATGGTTCCACGTCGATTGCATCGCTTCCTACTACCGGGAGGACGTTTGGAGCGAGAGGCTATGGGAGCTGCTCGGCAAGTATATCCGGACCGCCGTCCGGAACGGCATCAATATGCTGCTGACGCCGTTATTCACGCCTCCGCTCGACACCGAGATCGGCGGCGAGCGAGCGACGGTGCAGCTGGTCGACGTCGAGCGGACCGGGGACGGCTACCGATTCGCCTTCGACAAGCTGCGGCGCTGGGTGGAGCTCTGTCTGTCGAGCGGCGTCGAGTACTTCGAATTTTCCCACCTCTTCACGCAGTGGGGGGCGAAGCACGCGCCCAAGATCATGGGCACGGAAAACGGAACCTACAAGCGGCTGTTCGGCTGGGAGACGGATGCGGGCGGGGCGGCGTACCGAGGCTTCCTGGACGCGTTCCTCCCGGAGCTGGTCGCCTTTATCGATCAGCACGGTCTGAAGGAGCGCAGCTACTTCCACATCTCCGACGAGCCGTCCATGGCGGCGCTGGAAGACTACCGGGCGGCGAGCGAGATGATTCGCGGCCATCTGGCGGGCTTCCCGGTCATCGACGCGCTGTCCGACTACGACTTTTACGCGACGGGCGCGGTCGACATCCCGATTCCGGCGAGCGATCACGTGAAGCCGTTCATCGAGCAGGGCGTGGAGCCGCTGTGGACGTATTACTGCGTTTCGCAGAACAAGAAGGTGGCGAACCGATTTTTCCACATGCCGTCCTACCGCAACCGCATACTCGGCATCCAGCTCTACAAATTCAATGCGGCCGGCTTCCTGCATTGGGGCTATAACTTCTGGAACTCGCAATTTTCCAAGTACCCGATCGACCCGTACAAGGTGACGGACGCGGGATGTGCCTTCCCGTCCGGCGACGCGTTCGTCGTCTATCCCGGCGAGGACGGACCGCTCGAATCGCTCCGGCTTGTCGTGCTGCACGAAGCCCTGCAGGATCTCAGGGCGCTGCGGCTGCTGGAGTCGAAGATCGGCAAGGAAGAGACGCTGCGGCTCGTCGAGGAAGGCTTGACGCAGGCAATCACGTTCGATGACTACCCGCGGGACGCGGACTGGCTGCTGTCGCTGCGGGAGCGGGTCAACGAGCGGATCAAGTCGAGCTTATCCGGACGCGCGTAGGCGACGGGATGCGGATACATACTCGCGCCAGCTTGCGAGTCCGTCGGGGCGATCGCCTCTCGTAGGGAAGGTGATGAAGTCAGGCGCGTGCCCAGCGGAGCAATCGCCTCTCGTAGAGAAGGCGATGTAGCCAAGCGCACGCCCAGCGTGGCCATCGCCTCTCATATAGAAGGCGATGAGGCCAAGCGCGTGCCTAGCGGAGCAATCGCCTCTCGTATAGAAGGCGATGAGGCCAAACGCGCGCCCAGCGTGGCAATCGCCTCTCGTATAGAAGGCGATGAGGCCAAACGCGCGCCCAGCGTGGCAATCGCCTCTCGTAGAGAAGGCGATGAAGCAAAGCGCGTGCCCAGCGTGGCCATCGCCTCTCATATAGAAGGCGATGAGGCCAAGCGCGTGCCCAGCGTGGCAATCGCCTCTCGTAGAGAAGGCGATGAGGCCAAACGCGTGCCCAGCGTGGCAATCGCCTCTCGTATAGAAGGCGATGAAGTCAGGCGCGTGCCCGGCGTGGCAATCGCCTCTCGTAGAGAAGGCGATGAGCCCAAACGCGTACCCAGCGTGGCAATCGCCTCTCGTAGAGAAGGCGATGAGGCCAAACGCGTGCCCAGCGTGACAATCGCCTCTCGTAGAGAAGGCGATGAAGCAAAGCGCGTGCCCAGCGTGGCCATCGCCTCTCGTAGAGAAGGCGATGAGGCCAAACGCGTGCCCAGCGGAGCAATCGCCTCTCGTATAGAAGGCGATGTAGCCAAGCGCACGCCCAGCGTGGCCATCGCCTCTAATATAGAAGGCGATGAGGCCAAACGCGTGCCCAGCGGGACAATCGCCTCTCGTATAGAAGGCGATGAAGCCAAACGCGTGCCCGGCGGAACGATCGCCTCTCGTAGTGAGACGACCCGGGTTGCGCGGCGAAAAAAAGGACCATGGAGCCATTCTCCACGGTCCTTTTTCTGCCTATCGGCCAACCATTCACGACGCTCATGTCCCGTTATCCGACGCAAACCCCGCTTGCTTGCGGAACTGCTGCGGGTTGGCGTGATACACCTTCCGGAACATCCGGGAAAAGTATGAGAAGTTGTTGTACCCGAGCGTCCGGGCGATCTCGGAGATCGGGAGCGCGGAGCGGGAGATGAGCTCCCTCGCCATCCGCATGCGTTCGCCGAGCAGGTAGTCGGTGATGCTGAGGCCCGTCTCCTTCTTGAAAAGTCGGGACAAGTACGCCGGGTTCAAGTGAACGTATTCGGCCAGCATCTCGCGGGTGACGTTCTCGCCCAGATGATCGGCAATGTAGGCGCGAAGACGCTGGACGACCGACTCGTTCTGGAACAGGCTGCGGTGAATGGCGCCGATCCACTCCGAGCCGTACTTTTCCATCTGCTCCAGCGTCCGCGGAGGCGAGGCGCCTTGCACGAGGCCGTCGCCGCCCTGCAGCAGCTGGCTGGCCGACAGCCCCTTCTTCTGCAGATGGTAATGAATCATCTGCTGGAATCCCTGGTAGAACGCCTGGAGGGCGTCCGCCCCGAACCGCCGATCCGCCCCCAGCTCCCGAAGGCTGCCGCGCAGCTCCCGGATCAGCTCGTCGGCCTTGCCGAGCTCGAGCAGCTGCGACCATACGGCGAAGTCGGGCAGCGGCGGCCGCAGGCCGGACGCCGGTTCATGCGGCAGCTCGGACAGCCGGTTGAGCTGGTTGGCTTCGCTCAGGTTGTTGAACTCCATGGCGAGGAGCGCCTTGTACATGGCGGCGAGCTCGTGCGGCGCCGTCGGCTCTCCGATGTAGCACGATAGCTGGCAGTTCAAGTACTGCCGGCAGGCCGCAATATATTCCTGGCAGGCGCCGCCGATCCGGCCCGAAGACAGCTGGGCTTCTTCGTCGGGCGAGAGGAAAAGGAGGGCGATCGTCACGCCCTGCTTCGTCTGGACGACCTCGCCCCGGGCGTCGGCAATCAGCATCTCCAGGGCCGATTGGCGAACGGCGTACTCCATGACTTCCTCGTCCCGCGTGGTTAGCTCCCGCATCCAATTTTCCACGCTGACCAGAATCGGCAGCAGCCGGTCGCCCTCGCGCAGCTGAACGCCGTATTCGGCAGCCGTCGCCGCCGCGGACGACGCGTCGATGACGACGCGCTGCGCCAGCAGGTCGTACCAGAAGCGCTCGCTCAGCAGCATTTTTTTGCGGTTCCACAGCTCGTAGTACGGCTTGTAGCTCTCGTTGCGAATCCGCTCGTTCCGGCGGCTCTCCACCGTCTCCATCGCGCGCCGGACGGTCGCCTCCAAGGCGGGGAATTCGACCGGCTTCATCATATAGTCGAAGCTGCTCAATTGAATGGCCCGCTGCATGAAGCGGAAGTCCCCGTGGGCCGTCAGGAAGATCGTCTCCGTATCCGGCGAATGCTCGTTCACCCATTCCAGCAGGTCGAGCCCGGTTCCCTTCGGCATCTCGATATCGCAGATCATGATATCGATCGTCTGCGCTTCGAAGCGGCTTATGGCTTGCTTCATATTATAGGCTTCGTAAACGGCCGCGACGCCGAGCGATTCCCAGTCGATCGCGTCCTTCATTCCCAGTACGGCATACATCTCATCGTCGACAATCAATACGTTCACGGTCAAATCCCCCCATTGATCGGTCGCTTCTTAGGCGTGCAAAAGGCTGGCGGAGGAATCGGACAGCTCGGCGGGAACCGTCAGCTCGATCAGCGCCCCGCCTTCCGCGGCGTTCCCGCACGACAGCTTCGCCTCGGGCCCGTACAGCAGCTGCAGGCGATGGTAGCAGTTCCAGATGCCGAGATGATTGCCGTCGGACCTGCGGAAGTAATCCCCGCTTCGCATGGCGTTCAGCACATCCTCCGGGAATCCGCAGCCGTTGTCGGCGATTCGGATGAGGCAGCGCCGGCCGCCTTCGGCGAGCGTCGCCTGAATCTCGATATGAAAGGGCTCCTCCATGAAGTCGAAGCCGTATTTGATCGCGTTTTCGATAAAGGGCTGCACGATCAGCGGCGGAAGCCGGACTTCGCGCGCTTCTTCCTCCAAGCCGATCCGGAACGTGATCCTGCCGGGGAAGCGAAGCTGCTGAATGCGCAAGTAGCTGTCCATATGATCGAGCTCCTCGGACAGCGTCACGAACGGCTGGTTCGTCTGCGTCGTGAACCGGAAGTACTTGACCAGATTGAGACACATCGATTGGATGATCTCGTAGTTTTTTAACTGCGCCAGGTTGTAGACGACGTTGATGCTGTTGAGCAGGAAGTGGGGGTTGATCTGGAGCTGCAGATGCTTCAGCTCGGCCTTGTGCGTCCGGATCTGTTCCTCGTAGACGTGAATCTTCAGATCCTGGATCTCATTGGCCATGCCGTTAAATGCGTCGTTCAAGGCGTTGAATTCCCTTGAGCCGGTATTGCCCAGCCGGATCTTCCAATCCCCGCGCGTCAGCGTACGCATGCCCTTGAGCAAGCCGTTCATCGGCTTGATGATGATATTGTTCAAGTAGAGCAGGTAGAGCAAGAGCAGGGCGACGGCAAAGAAAGGCAGCCAGGCGATGAACTTGCGGAACCAGGACAGGTTCTGCAGCATCCGCTCTTCGGGAATGAACGCGGCCAGCCCGACGTCCGTCGTAGCGACCGGGTTGCTGACCGCAATATAGGTTCCATGCGTTCCTCGAATCCGTTGGTAGTCCTGCCGGGAGTCGACGACGGGAACATCTTCGAGACGTTCGGCGTCGAACGTGCCCGAGATGAGCCGGCCCTGCCGGTCCGCGAAAGCGGCGAAGCCGCCCCCGCCGAGCTGGATCAGCTCGAGCGGCACCATCAGATGATCGAGACGCGCCCAGCCGCCCAAATATACGCCGTAGCCGGTATCCACGAGGCGGACCAGGCTGTCGACGTCGCCGCAGCGCAGCTCCTTCCATCCGGAGAAGCTCGGATCGCCGGGCTTCGCGGAAGCGAGCATCCCGTTCAGGCACGACTCTATCGCAGCCGTCTCCTCGTAAGAGCCGGTGTTGTAATTCGTTGCAATGAGGTCCCGGTATGCGGCATGGTAAGCGAATTGGATGTCCACGCCGCTGTTAAAGCGAATGTATTGCTGCAGGCTGTTCCGGATCCGCACCTTGGCCAGCGTATATTCGGTGGAGTCGTCGATCAACCCGTCCAGCGACAAAATGTCGGAGTTGTAGGAAGCCAGGTCGTATAAATATTTCGATTCGTTGCCCAGAACGGCCTGAATCTGGTTGGCGTAGAGGGTGATCATGTTCTTGTTGGCCTCGGCCGCCTGCCCGCGCAGCGCGTCGGAGGCCGTATGATTGCTGTATAGCAGCAGGCAGACGAGAGGCAGCGCGATCGCGGCGAAGCCGACGGTCAACATCGAGCGAAGCGATCGTTTCGGATTCATCTTCAACCCCCGGGCGTTTTCTAGTCATTATGGCACAACTCCCCGCGGGGGGACAGGAAAGAGAAAGGGAAATGGAGCTGGGGCGCGCCCCAGCTCCTGCCATCTTATTTGCCTTGCGACTTCGCCCACTCGTCCATCTGGCGCTGCTCTTCGGCGAGCACCTTCTGGAACCCTGCCGCATCCCGCTTCGCCTTGTACTTGGCGACCGTGGCGTCGACATCGACCGCGCCCGAGTTCAGCACGTTGATGAATTCTTTGTCGACGTTCTCAAGCGCCGCCTTCTCCGACTTGACCGGCGTCGGATCGAAGGTGAAGCCGAGGGCGAGCGATTTTTCGGAGCTTCCGTTGAACTTTTCGAATTGCGCCCACTTGTCCGGATCCTCGTTGGCCCACAGGTACGAGTTGAACTGATTGCCGAACATCCAGCCGCCCGGCGTCGGGTAACCCGAGTTCTGTCCGTCCACGCCTTCCGGATAATCGATGACGTTATCCGATTTTTTGACGTAGTGCTTGCCTTCGATGCCCCAATCCAGCATATTGAGCAGCTTCGAATCGGTATACAGCAGGTTCAGGAACATCATCGCCCGGTCCGCATCGCCGGAGGTGCGGGAGATGGCGAGCATGGCGCCTTGCGCTTCCCCGGTCGTCGTATACGGCACGGCCGTCTCGACTTGAACGAGCGGGATGCCGAGCTGAACGGACATCTCTTTGTCCTTGCCCGGCTTAAGCGACTGGCCGATAGCGAATGCCTTGCCGGCCTTGATCAGGTTCTGGGCCTGGTCGCTGTCGTTCGAGGTGACGACGTCCTTGTCGAACCACCCGTTTTGGTTCCACTGCCGCATCCGTTTGAAGAAGTCGATGTACTTAGAATCGGTGAGCCTGTCGATGACCTTCAGTTCCTTGCTGTCGCGAGGCAGATCGCCGTCGTAGTTGGCGGCTCCCCAGGTCTGCGAGAATTTGTTGCCGGCGATCGGGATGATGCCCGGCTCCTTCTCCTTGATTGTCTTGAACATCGCTTCCATGTCTTCGAGCGTCTTGACGCCTTCGATATTGAACTGATACTTGTCGACGAGCGACTTGTTCAGCAGGAAGCCGAAGCCTTGGGCGAATTCCTTTTTGGTCGGGAGCGCGAACAGCTTGCCGTTGATCTTGGCGCCCTTCAGGAAGTCGTCGCCGAGCACGCCGGGGATGTCCTTGCCGTTCTTCTCCATCAGATCGGACAGCTCGAGGAATTGACCCTTCGATACGTCGATGGCGTAGTTGTACCAGTTCGCCGTGAAGATCAGGTCGAACTGCTCGCCGGAGATTTTCATCAGATTCGTCTTGTCGAGCCAGGAACCCCAGTCGATCGGCTTCAGTTCGATCGTGGCGTTGATCTTCTCCGTCAAGTACTTGCTCATCTCGTCTTGAACGAGCTGCAGGTCGGCAGGGGCCGAACCGGGATAGACAAGCGTCAGCTTGTACGGTTTCAGATTCGCCGCCGTATCGTTTCCGCTAGCGGAAGCGGATGCGGTGGAACCCGCGCTGGAGCCGGCCGAAGCCGACGGCGAATTCGCCGCGGCGTTGCCGTTGCCGGAATTGTTGCCGCACGCGGACAGGAGCAGCGCTCCTCCCGCAAGGAGGGTGATGACTGCTTGCGATTTTTTCATCTGTGTCCCATTCCCTTCTCTACCTTCTAGTATTAAGCATCTATAAATCTTTGACAACGGCAGGTCGCTGGGAATTACCCTTTGACCGCGCCGCTGGTAATGCCGCTGATGTAGTACCGCTGGAAGAACGGATACGCGACCAAGAGAGGCGCGATGCCGATCATGGCGAGTGCCATGCGAATGGTCTCGGTCGGCATCTTGGACAGCAGTTCTCCCGCATTGCTCGAGGAGCTCGATTTTTCGATCAGAAACTGGACGTTCAGCAGCATCTTGGTCATCAGATACTGGATGTTCATGAGTCCGGCCTTGTCGATGAACAGCATGCAGTTGTACCAATCGTTCCAGTAGGACAGCAGATTGAAGAGGGCGATCGTCGCGACGATCGGCGCCGACAGCGGCACGATCAGCTTCAGGAAGATCTTCCATTCGCTCGCCCCGTCGATGGTGCCCGATTCGACGATCGATTCCGGTATCGTGTTGGCGAAAAAGCTGCGCATCAGCAGGACGTTGAACGCGCTCAGCAGCAGGTTCGGGACGATCATGGACATCAGCGTGTTTTTCATGCCGAACATCGTGACGTAGGTGATATACCAAGGCGCCATGCCGCCGCTGAACAGCATCGTGAAGAACAGGAAGAAGCTCAGCGTCCGCTTCAGCGGCAGCCCCGGGCGCGACAGCGGGTAGGCGAACAGGGCCGTGATCAGCACGCTCAGAATCGTGCCGATAAACGTACAGACAATGGTGACGCCGTAGGACCGGGCAATTTGCGAGAAGTCGTTGAACAGGAAGTTATAGGCGGCAAAGTTGATCTTGCTCGGGAACAAGGAGTAGCCGTGCTTGGCGATCGACTGCTCGTCGGTGATCGATACGAGGAAGACGAGTACGAACGGCAAGAGCGACGCGACGGCGAATAATACGAAGAACAAGTGTATGAATGGATTGCGCAAGCGGCTGGCAATCGGCATGCGGCATCGTGCCTCCTCTCGTTAGAATAGGGCGTCTTGCTTGCTGACTCGGCGGACGAGCAGGTTGGCGCCGAGGATCAGGAAGAAGCAGACGACGGACTGGTACAAGCCGGCCGCGGCGGACATTCCGATATCTCCGAACCCGACCATCGCCCGGTAGACGAAGGTGTCGATCGTGTTGGTCGTCGGCAGCAGCGGTCCCGAGTTCATCGGCACCTGGTAGAACAGGCCGAAGTCCGAGCGCATGATGGAGCTGATGGCGAGCAGCGTCATGACGACGATGACCGGCGAGATGAGCGGCAGCGTGATCCGGGTCATCTGCCTCCACTTGCTGGCTCCGTCGATCGTCGCCGCTTCGTAATACTCCTTGTCGATGCCGATGATGGCGGCAAAGTAGATGATGGACAAGTAACCTACGTTTTTCCAGGCGTTGACGATTACGAGAACGTAAGGCCAGTAGCGGGACTCGGTATACCAGGAGATCGCGTCCGTGCCGAACCACTTGACGATCTGCCGGTTCACGAGGCCGCTGTCCGTGTTGAGGAAGCTGTATACCAGGTACGCGACCACGACCATCGAGATGATGTGGGGGAGCAGGAAGGTGCTCTGGTAGAAACGGGCGACGAACTTGTCCTTGATCTCGTTGATGAGCAGCGCGGTCAGCAGCGCCAGGATCAGATTGAAGACGATGAACGCGACGTTGTAAGCGATCGTATTGCGCGTGATCAGGAAAGCGTCCGGGGAATTGAACAGAAACTTGAAGTTGTCGAAGCCGACGAAGGGGCTGCCCCAGATGCCCTGTACGTAGTTCAAGTTTTTGAAGGCAAGAATTACGCCGTACATCGGAATATAGTTGTTGACGATCAAGTAGACGACGCCGGGCAGCGTCATGAGCAGCAGAGCTTTGTACTTCTTGATCTGCCTCCATAGCGTTCGTGCCCGGGACACGGGCACGGCTCGGCGGAGATCCGCTTGGGTCGGGGCCGAATCTATCGTTGGTAGCGCTGCCAAATGGCTCATCCTTTCTGTGCTTCCGTTGCGGTGACTCGATTATAGCAAGGGGCCGATCGGCGTCACTACTAGGATGGTGACTTGATCTTGGCACGCTCGTGACTTGTTGCGCGATCGGCGGAACCGCGTATTGACGCGGCGGAAAGGGGCTCATATGCTAATGGCGTAACCAAGGCCGGCGGACCGGGAACGGCCGTCGGAAGCGCGGTTAAGCGATTGCGGAGGTGGCTTTTACACATATGAAATCGATGCGGTTCAAAGCGGACGGGACGTTCCGGATCGTGCAATTCACCGATCCCGAGTTCGCACATCTGGACGAGGAAGAAGCGCGGATGACCGGGATGATGCTTGAGATCATCGAAGCGGAGAAGCCGGATCTGGTCGTCTATACGGGCGACGTGATCGCTTCGGCCGGCCATGCCGATCCGGCGTCCGCGTTCCGTCGCGCCTGCGAGGTGCCGGAACGGACGAAGACAGCCTGGGCGGCGGTCTTCGGGAACCACGACTCGGAGGGGGCGGTCACGCGGGAACAGCTGCATGCCATCCAGCTGACGTATCCGCGCAATGCGGCCAAGCCGGACGCGCCTGGCGTGCATGGGGCCGGCAACTACGTCCTGACGATAGAGGGGAGGGCGCAAAGAGCCGCGGCGGCCTTGTACTTCCTCGATTCCGGCAGCTATTCGCCGCTCGAATACAGCCGGATGGGCTTCTACGACTGGATTCGCCGCGACCAGATCGATTGGTACGCGAGAGCGTCCCATCGGCTCGCCTGCGACAACGGCGGCGTTCCGCTGCCCGCGCTCGCGTTCTTCCATGTCCCGCTGCCCGAATACAACGACGTATGGGACTTCGGCGTCTGCTACGGGGAGCGCAATGCCGACTTCTGCTGCGCGCCGTGGATCAACTCGGGCATGTTCGCGGCGATGATCGAGCAGGGCGACGTCATGGGAACGTTCGTCGGGCACGACCATGGTCACGATTATTGGGGCGAGTGGCACGGCATCCGGCTCTGCTACGGACGAACGACCCGCAACGCCTATCTCGGTAAGCCCTTCCTCCCGGGCGCGCGGGTCATCGAGCTCCGCGAGGGCGAGCGGAGCTTCGACACATGGATTCGGCTCGCCGACGGCTCGGTGTTGAAGGCGCAGCCGAGACACGAACCGACGGGCCGGACGCCGCAGATCGGCGCGATGGGGACGGACAAGTATAAAAGAGCAGGGAGTGAGCCCGCAGGATGAACGGCAAGGTAACGGTCGCCCTGATCGGAGCGGGGCTGCGAGGGATTTATTATGCGTCGTACGCGATCGATCATCCGGCGGAGATGCAAGTCGTCGCGGTCGCGGAGCCGAACGCCGCGCGGAAGCATCAGATCGCGCAGGCGCACGGCATCGCGCCGGAGCTGTGCTTCGACAGCGCGGACGAGCTGCTGGCAGGTCCGAAGCTGGCGGACGCCGTGCTGATCTGCACGCAGGACAAGCAGCATTACGAGCAGGCGATGAAGGCGCTGGCTGCGGGATATCATGTCCTGCTGGAGAAGCCGATGTCGCCCGATGCGGGGGAGTGCCTGAGGCTCGGAGAGGTTGCAGCGAGCGCCGGACGGATCTTCTCGATCTGCCACGTGCTGCGGTATACCGACTTTTTCTCCACGATCAAAGCATTGCTGGACGAGGGACGGATCGGCACGCTGACGAACATCGTGCACAACGAGAATGTAGGCTACTGGCACCAGGCGCACAGCTTCGTGCGTGGCAACTGGAGCCGGACGGCGGACGCCAGTCCGATGATTCTGGCGAAGGCCTGTCACGATCTCGACATCCTGCTCTGGCTGGCCGGGACGGACTGCGTGCGCGTCTCTTCCTTCGGCTCGCTCGGCCACTTCCGACCCGAGCATGCGCCGGCCGGCGCGCCGCAGCGCTGCCTGGACGGCTGTCCGGCCGCGGACGAATGTCTCTACTACGCGCCCAAGCTGTATCTGACGGACAACACGGATTGGCCGACCTCCGCCGTCAGCGATGATCCGGGCTACGATGCACGGCATCGCGCGCTGCTCGAAGGCCCTTACGGGCGCTGCGTTTATCGCTGCGACAACGACGTCGTCGACCGTCAGGTCGTTAACCTGGAATTCGCAGGCGGCGCGACTGCCGCCTTCACGATGAGCGCCTTCACGCGGGACATCGGGCGCAGCATCAAGCTGATGGGGACGAAGGGCGAGATCCGGGGCACGATGGAGGAGGACGCGATCGAAGTGCTGCACTTCGGCACGGGGAAAACGGAGCGAATCGCCTGGGGCGGCTCCGGCGGTCACGTCGGCCACGGCGGCGGGGACGAGCGATTGATGCAGGACTTCGTCAGGCTGGTCGGCGAAGGCGGAGGATCGCGCGGCGGCCGCACCTCGGCGGAGCAGTCGGTTCAGAGCCACCTGATGGCCTTCGCGGCGGAGAAGTCGCGAACGGAAGGAAGCGTGGTCGAGCTGGCCGCGTTCGTTAAAGGATTGCAGGGATGAGGGGGATGATCGGATGAACGCAATAGAGCCGCACGCGGCCGGAAAATACGAAGGCCCGCTGCCAAGCGAAGCGCAGCTGGCCTGGCAGGACATGGAGATGGGCATGTTCTGCCACTTCGGCATGAACACGTTCTGCGATCAAGAGTGGGGAGAGGGCGCCGACCCGGCGGAAAAGTTCCTGCCGACGGCGCTCGACGCGCGTCAATGGGTGCGAACGGCGAAGCAGGCCGGCATGAAGTACTTCGTCCTGACGGCCAAGCATCACGACGGCTTCTGCCTGTGGCCGACGGCGACGACGGACTACTCCGTCGCTTCGAGCCCGTGGCGGGACGGCCGGGGCGACGTCGTGCGGGAATGCGCGGAGGCATGCCGGGAGGAAGGCGTCGGCTTCGGCCTGTATCTGTCCCCGTGGGACCGGCACGAGCCGTGCTACGCGGACCCGGCGGCCTACGACGATTTTTATGCCGCTCAGTTGACTGAGCTGCTGACCGGGTACGGCCCATTGGTCGAAGTATGGTTCGACGGCGCCGGCTCCGAGGGACGCGCGTACGATTGGGCGCGCATTATGAAGCTGGTCCGCGAATATCAGCCGGAAGCGATGGTGTTCAATATGGGCGCCCCGACGATCCGCTGGGTGGGCAACGAAGACGGCGTCGCGCCGTACCCTTGCTGGAATACGGCCGAGGCGGCGCGGCTGAGCATGTTCACGGACGCCGGGGCCGATTGGCTGGAGGATACGCCGCGGTGGATTCCGGCCGAATGCGACGTGCCGATCCGCAGGAGACAGTGGTTCTGGCATCCGGATGCCGAAGACAAGCTGCTCGCGCTCGACGAGCTGATGGACATCTACTATCGTTCGGTCGGGCGCGGATGCAACCTGCTGCTCAACATATCGCCCGACGATCGGGGGCTTCTGCCGGAGGCGGACGTTCGCCGCGTGCTCGAGCTCGCCGACGAAGTGCGGCGGCGGTTCGCGCATCCGGCAGGGCAGACGGAGGGCGAGGGGGACGAGCTGACCGTATGGCTGGACCGGGAGACGGCGCTCTCGCATCTCGTGCTGATGGAGGACATCCGGCACGGGGAGCGCATCCGCGCGTATGCGGCCGAGGCGCTGGCGGACGGGCGATGGACGGAGATCGCCCGCGGCACCGCGGTCGGTCACAAGAAGATTGACCGGCTGCCGCAGGTGAAGGCGGAGGCCGTCCGCCTGCATGTGCTTGCGAGCGAAGGCACGCCGATTGTACGGGCGATGCGCGTATATGCCGAGGGGAGGGAGTAGGCCGATGAAAGCTTCAAACGAGGCAGCATTTGTTAACGCTGCGGTATCCGCGCGAACTTCAGCGTCTACGCAGGCCGAGCCTGCTGCGAAGTCGCGCGCGTTCGAGGTGCAAGGCGATCAGTTCATGCTGGACGGCGAGCCGATTCGGATTCTGTCGGGCGCGATTCATTACTTCCGCACCGTGCCGGAATATTGGGAGGACCGGCTGCTGAAGCTGAAGGCGCTCGGCCTCAACACGGTGGAGACGTACGTGCCCTGGAACCTGCACGAGCCGCGCCCCGGCGAGTTCGAATTCGCCGGCATCGCCGACGTCTCCGCCTTCGTCCGCCTGGCCGGAAGCTTGGGACTGCACGTCATCGTCCGGCCGAGCCCTTACATCTGCGCAGAGTGGGAGTTCGGCGGACTGCCGGCATGGCTGCTGGCGGAGCCGGGCATGCGGCTGCGCTGCTACAACGAGCCATACTTGCGGCGCGTTGACGCCTATTACGATCGGCTGCTGCCAATGCTGCGCCCGCTGCTGTGCACGAACGGCGGGCCGATCGTCGCGCTGCAGATCGAGAACGAATACGGAAGCTACGGCAACGACACCGCATACCTCGCCTACTTGCGGGATGCGATGCGCGCCAGAGGTATGGACGTGCTGCTGTTCACGTCCGACGGCGAAGCCGACTTCATGCTGCAAGGCGGCATGGTGCCGGAAGCGCTGGCGACGGTCAACTTCGGCTCCCGGTCGGAGGAGGCCTTCAAGCAGCTGCGGCGCTATCAGCCCGCCGGCCCGCTCATGGTGATGGAATTCTGGAACGGCTGGTTCGATCACTGGGGAGAAGCGCATCATGTCCGGGATGCGGACAATCTGGCGCAGGAGCTGGACGCGATCCTGCGGCAAGGGGCCTCCTTGAACTTTTACATGTTTCACGGCGGCACGAACTTCGGCTTCTGGAGCGGGGCGAACCATGGCGACGCTTATGCGCCGACCGTCACGAGCTACGATTACGACGCGCTGCTGTCCGAATCCGGCCGTCCCACCGTCAAGTACGAGGCGGTCCGGCGCGTGCTGGCCAAGCATATGAAGCTGCCGGACGAGCCCCTGCCTGCCCCGATCCCCAGCCGGGATTACGGCGAGCTCGTCTTGGCCGAGCAGGCCTCGCTGTCCGGGTCGCTGGATGCGCTGTCCGCGCCGGTTAAGCGGACGACGCCCGAGCCGATGGAGAACGTCGGGCAGTCGAACGGCTTCATCCTGTACTCGACGCGGGTATCGGGCCCGCGCCCGGACAACGAGCTCGTCATTCAAGAGGTGCGCGACCGGGCGCTGGTATTCGTGGACGGGCGCTGCCTGGGCGTCGTCGAACGGGCGGACAGCGGCAGGTCGCATCCGCCGATCCGCTTCGACATTCCGCCTGAAGGCGTCCGGCTCGACATTTTGGTGGAGAACATGGGGCGCATCAATTACGGGCCGCTGATGCGCGATCCGAAGGGCGTCACCGAGGGCATCCGGCTGGGCAACCAGTTTTTGTACCACTGGGAGCTGCGCGCCTTGCCGCTGGACGATCTGTCGGGACTGGACTTCGCGCCATGGACGCAAGCGGCGCCGGAGGCCGGCGGACAGGCCGATTCGGCGGTTAAGCTCACGGAAGGCGATCCCGTCTTCTACCGCGGCACGCTGAAGGTCGCGGAACCGGCCGATACGTTCTTGGCGCTGGACGGATGGACGAAGGGCGTCGTATTCGTGAACGGCTTCAATCTCGGGAGATATTGGAGCCTTGGGCCGCAGCGCCGGTTGTATATCCCCGGACCTTTGCTCCGTAAAGGAGACAATGAGATCGTCGTATTCGAGCTGCACGGGGTGAACCGTCCTGTCGTCCGGTTCATGGACGAGCCGGACGTCGGAGACAGAGGCTGACCCGTCGAAACGCGAGAGTGATCATACTATTGGGAGCCGCGCAAGTGGAAGCTGATCCGCGGTAACCTGGGCTTCGCCTCGTGCCCCGACCGATGTATCTGCTGCTGGTTGTTGCCGTCATCGTAAAAGCGCGTATCGTTTTCCGCTGAAGGAAAACGATACGCGCTTTATTCGCGTTTTCGCCCGGCTATTCGGCTTTCGTATCCTGGAACAGCTGTTCCATGTACGCGAGGCCTTTGAACTGTCCCATCGCGAGCGGTCCCAGAATCTCCGTGTCGACAACGAACATTTTTTTGTTTTTGACGGCGGACAGCGAATTCCACACGGGATCCTTCTCCAACTGCTCGAGCGTGATCTCGCTGGTATTCGTATAGTCTTTGCCGATGAACAGGTATTCCGGATCGAGCTCGCTGATGCCCTCGAGCGTGATGTCCCCTACGTTGGACAGGCCGTCGAACGGCTTGAAGCCGAGCTTTTCGTAATACAGCGCCAGCCGCGAGCCGCTCCAGTAGGTGAACGATTTTTGCCAGGGCATGACGAACAAGGCGGTTTTCCCCTTGGCCCCCGCTTGCTCGACGACGGCGGCGGCTTCCGTTTGTTTGGCGGTAAACTTTTCGATATACGCCTCGGCTTCTGTCTTCTCTCCAATCGCATCTGCGACGCCCCGGATCGTCTCTTGCCAGTTCAACGTGGCGTTGACGGTGACCGTCTTGGCGATTTTGGACAGCTGCTCGATTTGGTCAGCTTCCGCGCTGGAGGCGATGATGAGATCGGGGTTCAAGGCGGCGATTTTCTCCAGGTCGAGCTCATCGCCCAGATCGGCGACATGTCCGTCTGCGAGAAAGGGTTCATAAACCGTGAAGTCCTTCAGCGATTTTAAGTTAACGACGCCGATCAAGTCTTCGCCCTTGCCTAAAGCAAACAGATGATCCGCGTAGGGGAAATAGGTGACGACAATTTTAGCCGGGCTCGTTTGCGATGCCGTCGGGTCGGGCGACGCAGACTCAGTCGCGCTTCCGTTGTTCGTTTGATTGAGGTTGTTCCCGTTGCCGCATCCGGCCAGCAAGACCGCGCACAAGAGTGCCAGGCCGAGCAGGACGGGCCAACGTTTTCTGATCGTATGCATTTGCTCTTCTCTTCTCCCCTGAGAATGATTTTCATTACCAAGAGAATATAGCAGAGAAGAAGCGGACATGGGAATAGAGGATTCTCAAAAAGGATATGGATTATTGCCTAAATTCGCCGGGCTTGACTCGGGGCTCTGCCGAAGTGTTTTTTGTACAGCCGGCTGAAATAAAGGGCGTCTTCGTAGCCCACGCTGGCGGCGATCTGCTTGATGCCCGCATCGCTCATCGTCAGCAGCTCCTGCGCGCGCTTCATCCGGTGCTGGATCAAATAATCGATCGGGAACACGCCGGTATGCTTATGAAATAGATAGGAAAACGACTTGGCGGACAAACCGTGCCGCTCGGCCAGCGCTGCTACGCTCAGCGATTGCATATAGTGCGAGTGGATGTAATTCCGGGCTTGTTCGATGATCTCGCGGTTGTCGTCGTTGTGCCGGTTGAGGCTCGAGGATAGCGTTTCGTGCAGGAGCATCTGGAACAAGTAACCGGTTCTGATGGCCGCGAGACTCCCCGATGCGTAAAACGACTCGCGAAGCTGGTTCAGCAGCTCGGCCATGGCAGGCGTAATGCCCGGATCCAGCTCGAAGGGCTTGTGAACCGCTGCAGAAGAGGGGTCTGGCTGCCCGGCCTCGTGCAGCGTATAGCGAACGAGAAAATATTCGAGCTCCGACGCCTCCGTCCGCATGGTCAGCGACATGCCTTCGCCTCCGTGAAGCACTTTCCCGGTTTGCAGTTCGTAGGAGGTGCCGTCAAAAATAAAGATCCCGCTTCCTCGGATGCCGAAAACGAAGCCGGGGCTTGGCGTGGGAAACGCTTGGGTATGGGACCGGAAGGTCGTATTCGGCGGAATCGCTGCGCGGAACACGCCGACGACCTTGATTAAGCTTCCGGCATATCGCTCGGCAATGGCGTTGATATCTAACAGACGGATCACCCGATTCTTCGACTGAGTTCTTGGACTAAGTGTCTACAGGCAGGTGATGGGCATCGCGTCAGCGCGAGATGCGCGTCAGCTTCTCGGGATTCGACACCATATAGATGGCGCGAATCCCGCCGAGGCCGTCGGGCTCGATCGCGAAGGCGACCGGCGTCAGGCGATCCCGCTCCAGCAGGAGCCCCGGCTGGCCGCTGATCCGCACGTGCCGCCAGCGGCCGTCGAGGGAGCCCTTCCCGGCGATGCCGGCGAAGAAGGCAGCGATGCGAGCGGAGCCCTCGATCGGGTTGATCGCCGCGCGCACGATGCCGCCGCCGTCGCTCAGCAGCACGGCATCCTCCGCGAGCAGGTGGATGAATGCGTCAGGACGTCCGGAGGCGAGCGCCTCCTCGAAGGAGCGGACGAAGCGGTCCATCGCGGGATCCGCCGATTCCTCTTGCTCCGCAGCCGGGAGATGACCGATCTTGGCGGCGGCCCGGCTGAAGATTTTGCGGCAAGCAGCCTCGGTTTTGTCCAGCAATGCGGCGATCTCGGCGTATTCGTAGCCGAACGACTCGCGCAGCACGAATACGGCCCGTTCGGGCGGCGAGCACGTCTGCAGCAGCACGAGCAAGGCATAGCCGAGCCGTTCCTGCCGGAGCATGTGCGCGAGCGGCTGGTCGGCGTCGTCCATTTCGATAACGGGCTCGGGCAGCCAAGGGCCCGGGTAGCTCTCCCGGCGGCGCGGAGCGGCCTTCATCATGTTGAGCGCGCGGTTGGTCGTCATTTTGACGAGATACGCCTTCGGGTGTTCGATCTCGCCGCCGCCGTTCAGCCGGCTGACGGCGACGAACACGTCCTGCACCGCATCCTCCGCCTCGCTCATCGAGCCGAGCATCCGGTAGGCGATCGAAGTCAGCAGCGGCTTATAATCGCGGTAGAGCCGTTCGACATCTTGGATCGCATCGCTGGTGTTCAAGCTGGTATTCAAGGGTGCCGCCTCCGTTTCTTGTTGCCTTCCCTTATCCTTATATGTTGCCTTCATTTTATCCAACTTCATCCTGCGACGCCAACAAGCCACCCGACCGGGTGGCTTAGTCTGAATGAGGCGGCTATGGGAGCCTAGGACGAGCGTGTTGTCACAAATGGCGCGTGCGGTTGGCGATAGCCGTCGTGGGCCGTCGATCTTGCGGCGAGAGGGGCGATAGGGACCGTGGATCCGCTATTTACGCCAAAATGGGCTACAGCGGCTCGATTCGGACTAAGGATTCGCTATTTCACGCAAAGTACAGTATTATGGCCCGTCAAAGCGAAGATAACGGAACAACGGTCCGACAGATACGCAAATCCGCGTTGAGGTCCGAGATAACGGAACCAGGGTCCGCTCGCCCAGCGCGAAGCGCCTGAGCGAGCGCGCTCTGTCCCCACGTCCCCCACGTCCCCCGCCGTCGCTCTGCATGACTCGCCTTTATGCTCCGCTACCCGTGCACAGCTCCTTAGGCCTGCGTCGTCTGCTTGTCGAAGCAGCCCGGGAACATGCCTGTCGCGATCGCGATGCGGTTCCAGCTGCTGATCGCGTTGACCGCCATGACGATGGCGATGTACTCGCTCTCGCTGAAGTGCCGGCGCGCTTCGTCGTAGATATCCTGCGGCACGCCGGCGTCGGCGATGCGCACGACCGCTTCCGTCAGCGCAAGCGCGGCGCGCTCCTTCTCGGTGAACTGCGGCGCCTCGTGCCATACGGCGACCAGGTTGATGCGGCGTTCGGATTCGCCCATCTTACGAAGGTCGGTCGTATGCATGTCGAGGCAGAAAGCGCAGCCGTTGATCTGCGAGGCCCGAATCTTGATCAGCTCGTAGAGCACCGGATCGAGTCCCATCTTCTTGACCGATTCCTCCAGCTTCAGCAGCGCCTGAAATGCAGCGGGATTAACCGCCTGATGGTTCATTCGCAATTGCATGTCGATTCCTCCGTTTGGCTCGTATTTGTCGTTCCTGCTATCTAAGACAACGGAGCGGCCGGATTTGTGACAGCTTGCGAAAGTTTTCGGTATCAAGCCGCGGATCGCATGTAAAATTGCGGATCGACGCTCCCAGCATCACTTACGACGTACTCGCAACGTACTCGGCCATCCCGAGGCCGATGTCCAGGTGTCGAACCTGTCGAACAAAACCGTCATCGCGCTCGATCTGTCCTTCAGTTGCTGCGATGTATACGGCAGTCTGGTATTAGGATCTGGGCATCGGCTTTTCGGATACCGCCAAGATTGCTTTTTCGGACGGTACGGTGTGGAAGAGAAAACAATGAGATTGGTCTAAACCAAACAAACGGCAGCCTCGGGCTGCCGTTTGGCGTGTTCCAGCGCTTCGTTGCGCATAGGAGGACCGTCCCCGGCGGGACGGCCGCTCTTTGCGCCGACTTGAATGTCTTTATTGTACAACCGGTACCGCAATATCGTTCGAAGGCGCCGAGATGTTGCCTACAGCATCGACTGCGTAGATAACGTACGTATCGGCCGGCAGCTTGCCAATCTCGAAGCTGGCCAGATAATACCCGTATGGAATGACGATCTTGCGCTCGCCCGCCGCTGCCAGTAATCCGGCCAAGTCGACCACCGTATATGCCTTTGGCACCAGGTAGAGATTCCCCTCTTCGCTGGAAGATGCGTTCACGCTCGATGCGCTCGCAGAAAAGCTGACGATATAAGGCGGTTCAGCATCCACTCTAAACGACAGGTATTGTTTATAAACGGCGCTCGCGTTATCCGCGTCGACAATGGTGATTACCAGTAGGTAATTGCCGCCCTCAGAGATCGTAGTTCCTGGCGAATAGGCAGCTTGGACGCCCGTTCCCGTATTTTTGAGTGTTGCCGTACTGACCGTATGCTCGGCGTCCACCCAAGCAGGGGAGACCGTCCGGTATGTGCCGCCGCTCTTCACACCGGAGATGACCACTGGCCCTGGCGCCGCAGGATCCGGGAGCAGATTCAGGCCGATGGGGCCGTTCGGAGACAGCCGGTAGCCCGCAGAGCCGTCGCCGAGCAGTCCGTCTGAAGAGTTGCCCCAGGTCCAGATATCGCCGTTCGCCGTCAAGGCAACCGTCGTGCTTCCTTCTCCGCCCGTAATGGAAAGAATATCCGTCGGAGCAGCGCCTATTTTTTGAGGCGTCGTTACTCCGTCGTCATAGTGGCCGTAGCCTAATTGCCCGCCCTGGTTGCTTCCCCATGCGTAGAGATTGCCGTTCACATCGATGGCAAAAGAATGGTAATTGCCCGCCCCGATGATTTGGATATCGGACAACCCTTCAACTTTTTTGGCCGTCAGGACCTTGGTGTTGGTCCCGTCTCCGACTTGTCCCATCTGGTTGAAGCCCCAAGCATAGACCTCTCCATCCTCGCTTAGCGCGAGGGTGTGCTGGTTACCGTTCTTAATGTCTACGATCTTCGGCAAGCCTTGAACCTGAAGAGGCTCGGCCCGAGGCGTTGTCGTGCCATCGCCCAACTGCCCGTTATCATTGTCTCCCCACGCCCAGACGGTTCCGTCCGACTTCAAGGCGACGCCTACGTTCGACCATTCGTCCTGAATCGCGATGACATGATCCAGTCCAAGCACTTGTGCAATGGAGGAGAAGTCGTAATACGAGCCCACCTTCCAAACCGTCCCGTCGCTCTTTATCGCATAGATGGAAGAGCCTTGCGAGCTGATCCTCACGACATGATCGATGCCTGCCAACTGCGCAGGCGCGTAACGATTGTAGCCCCATGCCCAAAGATGTCCGTCCGACGTCAATGCCGTCGTATGGCCTTCGCCCGCTTGAACGGCAACGATATTGGCAGGCAAGCCCGGTACCAAGAAGATGCTAGGTTGAACCGCCGTGGAGCCGTTGCCGATCTGCCCGGCATAGTTGTAACCCCACGTATAGACGCGGCCGTTCGTATCCAATACGGCGATATGAGCCTGGCTCTCGGAGATCTGGTCTTGGGGCCGCAGCGCGATCGGATCGACCGTATAGGAAGTCTCGGCCGAAAAGACGATCGAGTGGCCATCCGCGTTGACCGACTTGATCTTCAGCTTATGGGCGCCCGGCGTCAGCGCGTTCACGACGATCGTCGCGGTCGCTGCGGTTGCGGTGCCTGAGCCGATGGCGGTATCTCCGTCGTAGACAGTAATCTCATTCAAGCCTTCGATTAGATTGCCAACAGCGACAACCGGCATATAATTGGCGAGCGAGCCGTCGACTGCGATCGTCGGAATCGGCAGCACTCTCGCGTCCATAAAGACGGCGGTTGCATTGGTCAACGCGCCGACGGCCATATCGATATCCGCTTGCGTCGAGCTTGCGGCGTTCAGCGTGACCGTGGCGGCTGCGATCGCGCTCTCGAACGTGTCGTGCGCCTCCTGGGATACGTTGTATTCGTCCGAGCCCACCTCGTAGGCCGACAGCGTAGCCTCAGCTTCGCCTTTGGCGAGCTCAAGAGCTGATGTATCAATTTTAATAAACGCGTCAGTGAATTCAGAACCTGCCGCCTCCAGCCTATCGATTGCGTCGTCCACATTGGTTTGCGTCGAATAAACCGAATTCCTTGTTTCGATCGCGTCGTTGATGGCTTGTTGGTAAACGTCATACGCTTCTTGCATTACATTGCCGGCAGCTGCTCCGACGGGATGCATACTCTGCAATGCCTCGGCATTTTTGATGGCGTCTGTCAGCTCGGACATAGCGACCGAGACAAAGGCCTCGTTGAAAGTGGCGGTTGCTTCAGCGAGCGTCTCAATGGCCGCATTCACTTTCGCTTGTGTGGAGCTTGTCGCATTCTTCACGAGGACAGCCGCTTGGATGGCCTGGTTATAGGCGTCGTGCGCCGCTTGCGCTACATTGCCGTTCGCTTCGCCCACGGTGTGGGCGTCAAGCACCTTATTCGCGTCGGCGATGGCCGCGTCTAAGCTGACGAAGTCGATCACGACGATTGCGTTGTTGAAAGCGATTGTTGCCTTGGTCAGTGTGGCGACGGCTGCATCCACTTGCGCCTGCGTCGAGCTGGCAGAGCCGAGAACGACAGTAGCCTCCTCGATCGAGCTTCCGTACGCATCAAATGCAGCTTGGGATACATTCTCTGCTGCCTCTCCCACTACGCGAGCGTGCAGCAACTTGGTTGTTTCCCTGACAGCATCGGCCAACGCAGTCGTGTCTATGCTGACTATGGAGGAGATGAAGGCTGTTGTCGCTTTCTCCAGCGCCGCGATTGCCGCGTCCACCTGCGGTTGCGTCGAGCTGGCAGCTTTGCGGACGGCGGTTGCATCCGCTATTGCATCCGCGTAAGCATCATGCGCCGCTTGAGGCACGTTACCGCTGGCAGCGCCCACATGACGGTCATCAAGCACCTTCTGGGCATTTACGATAGCTGCATCCAAACCGAGGAGATTAATGACAACAATCGTATTGTTAAAGGCGATCTTCGCTTTTGCCAATGCTGCGATTGCCGCGTCCACCTGCGGTTGCGTCGAGTTCAAGCTTTCCTTTACCGCGGTCGCATCCGCGATAGCAACCGAAAAAGCATCATGTGACGCTTTAGAAACATCGCCTGCTGCGGCACCCGTTTTATGAGCGGACAGCAGCGCAGTTGCTTCGCCGATCGCTTCAGTCAATGCCGTCTTGATGACAGGGACGGGAGTTGGAGTAGCAGAAGGTGCCGCTGTCGGGGAAGCCGTCGGTGCCGGCGTCTTTGTCGTTTGGGCCGGTGTCTCGAAGGTAGAGCCCGGCGTATTGATCGTCGCCGCGACGATCGTTCCTTTTCCCAGCAGCTTGACGACCGAATCCAGCACGAGGGAGTTGATCGTCGCTCCCTGATTCAGGTTCAGCGACATTCCTGACGCTGCAGACGTCGCATTGAAATTGGAGATGCTGCCTTCAGGGACATCGATTTGAATCTGCTTGGCGCTAACGCTGACCGTCTCGAACGAGCCGAGCAGCTTGACTTGCGAACCGGCCGGCAACGAGGAGCTTATGTTGACGTTGCTGAAGCCGGAGCCGGTAGAGCCGGCGTTATTTACGATGGCCGGAGAGTTAAGGATGACAAGCGCCGTAGTCGTCGAGCCCTCGGACACGATACGAACCATGCCGGTGCCAGATTGCTTGTCGATAATGATATCGACGAGTATGGAGTTGTTAAAATGGATACTGTTCTCGCCGCCGCCCTGCACCGTGACGGTACCGGTGACCTTGACGTTTTCCAGGAAGGCGTCGCCGTCTCCGATCCCGGCCCCCAGCAGCAAGTCGCCGTTAATCGTCATGTTCTGCAGCGTTACGCCAGACGCAAGGATGGCGACGTTTTTATTTACCGTCTCCATGCCTGTCGCAGGGCCATAAACGCCAGCCTTATCGTAGGCGACCGTCTGCGACGCCTTTGCCCGATCCAATGTAACGACAGCTTCTGCGCGGGTGATCGGCGCTTCCGGCTTAAAGAGATTGTCCGCGCCGTAGCCGTTCATGATTTTCGCCGCAGCGACGGCGCCGACAGCGCCTTTGCTCCAGCTGGCGATCTTGCCGGCATCGGAGAATCCCTCCGCTCCCGCGTTGTCTGCGGACTCCAGCTTCAGCAGTCTGCTGACGACGACGGCAACCTCTTGCCGGCTGATCGGCTTGGCCGTGCCAATCGTGTTGTCCGCATAGCCGGCGATGTAGCCCGCCTTGATGGCGACTGCGACTTCACCATAAGCCCAGTTGTTCGCGGATAGATCCTTGAATGAAATCTCCGCTTTTTCCGTCAATCCGAACGAGCGATTGACCAGCGTGATGAACTCCGCCCGCGTGATCGGGCTATCCGGCTTGAAGTTCCCGTCTTGATATCCTTGGACCAGCCCTTGGCCGATCCATTGGGAGATGGTATTTTCGGCCCAATGGCCTTGAACATCCGAGGCTGAGGACGCGACAGCAGCGTTAGCCGCGCGGCCTCCAATGGAGTAGGTCGAAAGGATGAGACAAGCCATGACAATCAAAGAGATAAAGCGATTGAATTTACGCAAAGTAGCCCTCCTACAGGGTTGAGTATTGGGTATTCAGATGCTTGAATTTTCATTGTACCAACCCGGAATGATGGCTAAATGACAAACTTCGGCAAAATCAAATAAAGAGGTGGACGAGGCGTTCAAGAACTTGCCCAAAGGCGCACCATTGAAGCGTGTTGCCCGGTACGGCGACGGTCAAATTTAAACTGTTGAGTGACCTCGGCCGTCAGGATTGTGACCAAGGCGGACGGTCCGCCCGGTTTTTCGGGCGCTCGGCGACAGGACCGGCCTTCCCGGCGGCGAATATAGCTATAGACAGGTGTTATCGTTCTCTATTCCACTTCGCGGAGGTGCTTTTTGATGAAAGCGTTATTTATCGGCGGCACGGGTACGATCAGCGCGGCGATCACGAGAGAGCTGGCGTCGCAAGGCTGCGAGCTGTATCTGCTGAACAGAGGCACGCGCAACGGGGAGCTGCCCTCTAACGTCAAGACGCTCGAGGCTGACATCAACGACGAAGCGCGCGTGGCGGAACTGATCCGCGACTTGTCGTTCGACGTGGTGGCGGAATTCATCGCTTTCGTGCCTGCTCAATTGGAGCGGGATTACCGGCTGTTCGCGGGGAAAACCAAACAATTCATGTTCATCAGCTCCGCCTCCGCCTACCAAAAGCCGCTGTCCGACTACCGGATTACGGAGAGCACGCCGCTCGCCAATCCATATTGGGAATATTCGAGAAACAAGATTGCCTGCGAGGAATATCTGATGAAGCAGTATCGCGAGCAATCCTTCCCGATCACGATCGTGCGGCCAAGCCACACGTACGACGAGCGCTCGATACCGCTGGGCGTGCACGGCAGCAAGGGCTCGTGGCAGGTGGCCAAGCGGATGCTCGAAGGCAAGCCCGTCCTCATTCACGGCGACGGCACCTCCTTGTGGACGATGACGCACAACGAGGATTTTGCCAAGGGATTTATCGGCCTGATGGGCAATCTGCATGCGATTGGGGAATCGGTGCAGATTACGTCGGACGAATCGCTGACCTGGAACCAGATCTACGCGGCGATCGCGGACGCGCTCGGGGTGGAGCTGCGGGCCGTGCACGCGCCTTCCGAATTTTTGGCGGCGTGCAGCCGCGAAGACTTTACGGGCGGGCTGATCGGCGACAAGGCCAACACCGTCGTCTTCGACAATGCCAAGCTGAAGCGGCTGGTCCCTGGCTTCACGGCCGGGATCCGCTTCGATCAAGGGATCAAGCGGACCTTGGCGCATATCCTTGCGCATCCGGAGCTGCAGCGGGAAGATCCGGCATTCGACGGATGGTGCGACAAGGTCATCGAGGCGTTGGACGAAGCGGCTGCGGCTGTTAGAAAGTCGCTCGCGGAATAGCGAATCGTGCCGATGGGGAGCCGATATCGAAATGATAACGTATCGGCCCCCCTTTTTTGCGGAAACCTAAATTACCTTGCCTTGACATCCGACACGGGTTGTAACTATAATTATTACAACGAAAGGGTGTTGCTTATGCAAATCAGCAGCAGATTTTCCATCGGCGTACACATTTTGTCCTTGCTGGCGATTCGGCCGCAGGACCACCATACGTCGGAGTGGCTGGCCGGCAGTGTCGGGACGAATCCCGTCGTCATCCGCCGGGTGCTCGGTCAACTGAAGAAGGCGAGGCTCGCCAACGTCAAGGCGGGCAGCGGCGGCGCCACGCTGGCGAAGGAACTGGACGAGATCACGCTGCTCGACGTTTATCGCGCGGTTGATGTGGTTGAAGAGGACCATTTGTTTCATATGCACGAGCAGCCGAATCCGGCTTGTCCGGTAGGCGCCAACATCGAGCAGGTGCTGCGCCTGATGATGGTCAAGGCGCAAGCGGCGATGGAGGGCGTGCTGGCCGCCGTGACGATGCGAGAGCTCGTCGACGTGCTGGCCCTGGAGATCGAAGAAAAGCGTGCCGCTAACGGCTAAGCGCTTTTCTTTGTCAGAGTTGTATCTGATTTGGTTACAACAAGTCTCTGATGCATAGGCAACACATCCAGCGCGGGGGCATACGGTGACGGCCATCGTCCGCAGCGCAGCCAAGGTGGCTGACAAGGGCTGGGCGGTGCTGGAGAAGGACGTGTTCGATCTGCAGGCAAGCGACCTGCAAGCGTTCGACGCGGTCGTGAACGCGTTCGGAGCCCCGCTCGATCAGGCGCATCTGCATGCGGAAGCGGGCCGGGCGCTGATCGCGGCGCTGCAGGGAGCGCCGGATACCCGCCTCATCGTCGTTGGCGGCGCGGGCAGCCTTTTCGTCGACGAGGCCAAGACGCTTCGCGTCGTCGATACGCCAGATTTCCCCGAGATGTTTAAGGCGACCGCCTCGAGCCAGGCGCAAAATCTGCAGGACCTGCAAGCCGCGGTCAGCATCCGCTGGACGTTCGTCAGCCCGTCCGCGTTTTTCGACCCGGCAGGCAAGCGCACCGGCGCTTACCGCAAGGGAGGGGACCAACTCCTATTCAACGCGAAGGGCGACAGCTACGTAAGCTACGCGGACTATGCGATCGCGATCGTAGACGAGATCGAGCAGCCTGCGCATGAGGGCGAGCGCTTTACTGTCGTGGGCGAAGCAGAATAAGCAAGCCGGAATGTCGGCGCCTCATTTCCTTTAAAGGGAATACGGCGCCGTCTGCTTTGGTCGAAATTTGTTATTTCTCAATCGGAAAAGGGGTGTATACTGGAGAAGCGGATTTTTCGACTGGCTGCCGCTGACGACGAATCTCGCATCTTCGAACGAATATTCAGCCCCCCGGCGGCACGAGGAGTCTCCTCTTCTATGAACTTCAATTTATACTTGTCCGCTTTGCTGATCGCGTCTGCCTGCTGCTCCGCGGTGGTCGTCTACCTGTGCTGGAAAAGAAGGGAACTGCCCATCGCGCTTAGCTACGGCTTGTGCATTCTGAGCACGGCGTTTTACACGTTCGGCTATGCTTCGGAGCTTGTCAGCTCGTCGCTCGAGACCATCCGCTTCTGGCTGCGAATCGAATACATCGGCATCCCGTTCGGCACCGTATTTTGGTTCGTCATGGTCCTTCAATATACGGGGAGGCAGGCTTACATACGCAAATGGACCGTCGCCGCCGCAATGGTCATCCCCGTCATCACTTTTATCGCCCACAATACGAACGAATGGCATCATCTCTTCTACAAAAGCCTCACGCTCGATTACTCCGAGGGCTTCCCGCTGGCCCGGATCGTCAGGGGACCGTTGTACTACGTCCACGTGATATACGCTTACGCGCTCATCCTCGTCGGAGTCGTTCTTCTCCTCCGAATGCTTTTCAAGTCCGCGCCTTCCATGAAAAAGCATGTCGTTCTCATGCTCATCGGATCGCTTGCGCCCTACAGCTCTACGCTTGTTTATCTTAGCGGCGTATTGCCCACGCCCTTCGATATCTCTCCCTTCGGCTTCATCCTCTCGAACGTCTTTTTCCTGTTCGGCATCTACCAGTTCAACCTGCTCCGCCTCGCGCCGATGGCGCTGCAGAAGGTATTCGAATCCATGCAGGACGCAGTCGTCCTGCTGGACCTGGAGGACAACATTACCGGCTTCAACCAGGCGGCGGGGCGCACGATTCAAGGCTTGGGCCGCAAAAACGGCGTCGGACAACCGGCTTCGGCCGTTTTCGCAGCCAATCCCGAGCTTCTCCGCAGGATCGACTTGGCGTCTGCCTCCGAGAACAAGGAACTGTTGAGGGACGAAGCGGCAGACCGTTATTACAGCGTGCAAGTGTCGCTCGTTGCCGATTTCCGATCCCGACCTGCGGGCAAAATGCTGCTGCTGCGAGACGTAACGGACGCGGTACGCTCGGAGGAGCGTCTGCTCGAGAATGCCAGGCAGCTGCGCGAGCTGAACGCCTTCAAGGATCAAATGTTCAACGTAGTGGCGCATGATATCCGGGATCCGATGGCCGTGCTCCTGAATCTGACCGAGCTGCTGGAGGAGGAGGCATCTGTCTGCGGGGAGGATCACGAGGAGATCGTACAAGAGATGAGCCGGCAGGTGCACAGCACCTTCGCGCTCGTCGAGAGCTTGATCGAGTGGTTCCGCAGTCAACGGGGCGGCATGGTATTCGTACCGATCGTTCAGAGCCTGTCTCATTCCGTGCAGCGCAATGTCCGGCTTCTGCAAGGCCGCAGCGACGGCAAGGGCATTCGGATCGTATCCGACATCGAGCAGGACGCGTTCGTATTCGCGGACAAGGAGATGCTCGACCTGGTGCTGCGCAACCTGCTGTCCAACGCCATCAAGTTCACCGAGCTTGGCGGCGACATCCGGGTGCGGGCTTCGCTGTCGGGCGCCGTCTTCACCGTTAGCGTCAGCGATTCGGGCATAGGCATTCCCGAAGATCGGCTGTATACGCTGCTGCGAGAGGATCATGTCGTCTCTACGGAAGGGACGGCTGGCGAGCGGGGCGTCGGACTGGGACTTGCGCTCTGCAAGGAGTTCGCGCGCCTGAACGGAGGCGAGTTCTGGTTCGACAGCACGCCGGAGCAGGGCAGCACCTTTTACTTCACCGTACCCGCCGCGCAAGCGGATGTTGCGCATGGCGGCGATCTGATGGCGGCGAGGAGGGGGATCGGATGAAAGTCCTGGTGATAGACGACGAAAAAGCGATGCATCTGATCATGAAGCGCATGTTGGCCAAAATCGGCGGGGTGGAAGTCGTCGGCAGCTTCGCGGATACGGCATCGGCAGAAGCCTACTTAAAGAGCGCTGCGGTAGACCTGATTTTTATAGATATCAATATGCCGAAGGAGAGCGGGATGGCCTTCGCCCAGCGGCTGAGAGAGAGCGGCAGAGAGGTCAAGCTCGTCTTTGTGACGTCTCATACTGAATTTGCGCTGTCCGCATTCGATGTGTACGCCTACGACTTCATGGTCAAGCCTGTCGTTCAGGAGCGGCTGCAGCATACGGTCCGAAGGGCATTGGCTGAAGCGGGCGGCGGTCAGGGCGGCACGGGAAGTCGGGAAGTTCCCGGGCCACCGGTGCAGATCAACTGCCTCGGACGAATGGAGATTCGCGGGGCGGTCCGCGAACTGGTCAAGTGGAAATCCAGCAAGAGCGCGGAGTTGTGCGCCTACCTAGTGCTGCATCGCGGGAGCCTCGTCTCCCGGGCCCGACTGGTCGAAGACATCTTCGTCGGCATGCCCCGCAAAAATGCGGAGATCTACCTCAACACGACGGCTTACCAGCTTCGCAAGCTGCTTGAGGCGATCGGCATGAAGGGGAGCTTGCATTCGGATGCCAATCACTATGCATTAAATCTCACGCTGGCGGAGGTCGATCTGCACCGCTTCGAGGCAGGCTGCCGCGAGATGGCGGCCGTGGATGCGTCCAGTCTGGAGCGGGCGATCGAGCTGGAACGGACGTATACCGGTCATCTGTTCGGGGACCTCGCCTACCCGTGGGCATGGAGCGAGGTCGAGCGCATATCCCAGATGTATGCTTCGTTTGCCCGCAGGCTCGGCCAAGCACTGTTGGACAAGGGGGATGCGCAATCCGCGATCCGCCTGCTGGCGAAGCTCATGGCTCACAACGAGCTGGACGAAGACACGGTCAAGCTCTACATGAAGGCGCTGGCTTCGCAGCACAACCGCGATGCGCTGGTCCGACTGTTCACGAAGTATTCGGACATGCTGCAAGAAGAGCTGGGCGTCTGGCCGTCGGCCGAGGTGAACAAGCTGTACGGACAGCTGCTGACGCAGTTGGAGTCCGACAATTAAAGGCGGCAGACAAATATACCCTTGAAGACTCGTTCCCGCCAAGAATGAGTCTTTTTTCATATGCTTCAGGCTGGAATGGACTTTCGTCGAAGTTTGTCATTTTGCCGTCATTGACGTCGTTTATACTAAAATCTGGGCAAAAAGAATCATTAAAAACCTATAGGAGTGACCAAAAAAGAATGAAAAAAGTTTCAGTTTTTCTGATGCTGGCGTTATTGGTCTTCGCAGGATTTTCATACGCGCCTACTGCGAGTGCGAATCCGGAGCCACTCGACATCGTGCCGCCTGCGTTCGTAGGCGCTCAGAACCAAGGATACCAAGTATACTTGTACTTCGATGAAAATATCAGCCCGGTGCTTCCTGCAGATGCCGACCCTAACGATGAATCTCAGTATGAGGCGTGGTTGGATGCACTCCCGGGCCAAATTCAAATCGCACAGGACGGAGAGCACTTTGCTCCGCTGTTAAATGGCATTGCTTACACGTACCTGGGGAGCAACTACCTCCAAATTTACTATGAACAAGATCAACAGGTTATTTCCGGACCGAATACGAAAATCAAACTCGCAGCCGGACTGCTTCAAGATGAGACAGGGAATATCGCGCCTGAGATGATTCTGTCCGTCAGCGCGCCCGCCATTCAAAGCGTAACGGCCAGCAACGGCAATCGCGACATTACGGTCAAGTTCAACGGAGATGTCTATAGAACCCCATTCACCGATTCCGATCGTGACATTGCAACTATCGTGACTAGCAAAGGAAGCTATCTGGATCTTGGCGCCTCGGACAAGGCTACGCTGCAGGGAGATACGCTCACCCTTGAACTGGCAAAACCGTTATATGGCGAAACGAGCCAAATCCTCATTCGAGGCGGCACCGTTCAGGACGCAAACGGGAATTATAACACGTATGACGAAGCAACGCCTTATATTCAATTGTCCGATTCGCAAGACGATGCTACGCCTCCCAAGCTTGTCAACTATGTGTTTTCTAACGATTATCAGGATTTGACGCTGATCTTCGATGAAGACGTGCAAGTGACGGATGAGGATGCGTTGAGAGAAAGCTTAAATTGGTTTGATAGCAACCACTGGGGTTGGTACCGACTCCCTGAAGAGGCTGATATCATAGTATCCGGCTCATTGGTAACGATCCATAACGACCAACCGACGGATAGGAGCATCTACCGCGCCTATTCCCTGAGAGGCATCGCAGACCTAGCAGGCAATGCTGCTGAAGAATTCATATACACAAAGGAATTCTACTTCGAGGGCAATAACGAGATCCGGTTGGATGATTATAATGCGCATTTCAGCATGGACGGCCGCTTCCTCAACCTTTATTTCAGCGCCGATTACGATGCGCCCGAACTCGACGACGAAGCATCCGCCGTCGAGGCATTGAAGGGTAAAATCCAGATCTCCAGAGATAACTGTGCAACCTTCACCTCGCTGTCCGCAGAGGATAAGTTATTCGTTAAGTACAATCGCATCAGCGTTATTTTCAAAGACGCTGTCAAGACCGGCAGCATCCAACTGAAAATTGCCGAGGGCGAATTGACCGACCGTCATCATTATTCATCAAATGAAGACATCAACATAACCATCGCTTATAACGGCCCGGATCTTGCCGGCTATCTGTTCAGCAACGCAGACAGCGCGCTTACGTTCAACGATAATAAAGAATGGCGGAAGAACGTCAACGCTGTGACGGTCTATGACGATTATTCTGAGACAGGGCGCGTGCTCGCCGCTTCGGAATATGACCTGACGGCCGGGAAGCTGACGATTCGAAAGGGCGTCATCGCTAGAGACAGGTATTATTACGTCACGGTCGAGGCACAAGGCTACAGCGCCAGAATCTATGAAGGCTATTCGTTGAACTCCACCGACGTTTTCTATATGACGTCTCCGGCCCTGAGTACGATCGGCGGCGTGACGGCTAAGGTGTTCATCTACAATCAAGCCAACGATAAGTACAATCAAGAATATAATGGTCCTAGTCTAAAATCTAGTGGAAACCCAAGCAATAGCACGGGTACGCAATCCGTCGTGTTTGAATTGTTCGACGGCGATACGCCTGTCAGCATTGCGGCTACGGAACTGGCAGTAGGTACGGGCACTTATACCGCCAAGTTCAACGTATCGAACGCAGCGGCCAAAAATTACACAGTCAAGGCGTTCGTCGTGAGCAGCTTTGACAGCGACACCTTGAACCTGGGGATTAACCTGGGTACGGTCAAGACGCAGTCCGAGATCGACGACGCGATGATTCAGAACAGCCAAGCTACAAACAATAATAATCATCCATGAGGAAGCAGGGGAGACAAGGTTTGAAAACGCGCATGCTTCGTATATTCATGATACTGACGCTGTGCCTGGCCTTCGTGCCGGCAGCAGCGGCTTACGCCGAGAGCTCGGTCGTCTCGCTGCAGGATGTGGCGGATGTGACGGCTGGCGGACAAGTCGATATTAAAGGCGCCGCCTCGCTGGATGAGGTCATCGTCAAGGTGCTGCGTCCTGACAGCAGCGTCGTGTACTTCAATATCGTCCCGGTGACAGCCAATCAATACGCGTCTCCGTTTACGATCGGATCAGGCGAACCGGGAGGCACGTATACGGTGGTCGTCGGTCAAGGCAGCGATGTGGCCAGCAAGACTTTTAAGTTGACGGCGGGGACAATCACTCCGTCTCCAGGCGGGACGGTATCGACGCCGACGCCTCCCCCTACGTCGAATAAGGTCATCACGCCGGTAGGCGGCGCCGAACCGGTCGTCGTCGACACGAGCAAGAACAAGACCTCGACGACAGAGGTTGGCGGACGCTCGACGACCGTCGTCACGCAAGATGGCGCGTCGCTCGCGGACGCGCTGAAGAAGGCCGCGCAGCAGGACAACAAGGGCGCTGCGCCTGTCGTGTATATTGCTTATGAAGGCAAGCAAGGCGATGCCGTGCAGTTCAATCTGCCGTTCTCCGCGTTGAAGGACGCTGCCTCTTCGGGCGCGATTGTATCGCTGCAAACTGGCGAAGGCGAATACTCGCTGCCGCTCGGCGTGCTCAACTTCGACGCGATCGCAGCGAATCTAGGCGCATCGGCGCAGGACATCAACATTCAGATTAACATCGTCCCTTCTGCCGATGACATCAACGCCAAGATTAAGGCTAGCGCGGCCGGCATCGGCGCCTCGCAGCAGGGTGGCGCAATCGAGTTTTCAATCGTTGCGTCCGGCGGAGGCAAGACCTCCGAGCTGAATGAATTCGGCTCGACCTATGTATCGCGCACGGTCGTTGCATCGGGCACGATCGACGCTTCGCACGCGACCGTCGCGCTGTACGATCCGCAGACAGGCGCACTGACCTTCGTGCCCGCGCAATTCACGAAGCAGTCGGACGGCACTTCTAAGATTACGTTCAAGCGCAACGGCAATAGCATTTACACCATGCTGACGGCTACCAAGGCCTTTTCCGATCTGACCGCGCCTTGGGCCAAAGCAGACGTAGAGTTGCTGGCCTCCAAACTCGTCGTGAACGGCGTATCCGATACGCAATTCGCGCCGAACAGCAGCATCACGCGCGCAGAGTTCGCGGCGCTGCTCGTCCGCGCGCTGGGTCTCACGCCTGAAGCAACTGGCGTGGCCGGCTTCAAGGATGTCGCGTCGGGCGCATGGTATGCAGGCGCAACGGGCGCGGCCGTAAAGGCGAAGCTGATCGAAGGCTTCGAAGACGGCAGCTTCAAGCCTGGCGCCACGATCACCCGCGAGCAGATGGCGGTCATGATCTCGAGAGCAATCGCGTATGCGAAGGGCTCCGTGCCTTCGTCCTCGGAAGCCTCGCTGAGCAGCTTCAAGGACAGCGCTGCGATCGGCAGCTGGGCGCGCGCGTCCGTAGCGCAAACCGTCGATGCCGGCATCATCACCGGTATGACGAGCGACACGTTCGTGCCTGCGGCGCAGGCAAGCCGCGCGCAAGCGGCCGTCATGCTCAAGCGGTTCATGCAATATGCGGATCTGATCGACTGATCGCGCAGCATTCCAAACGGAGAACCGTCAGGATCTTATCCGGCGGTTCTTCTGTCTTTGCAAGGGGCGTCTGAGCTCTGGAAGTCGGGCGGAAGCGTTAGAGGATGGAAGCGCGTCATTATTTGTTATCGTTCAGTCATTGACGAAGATTATATTGACCTTTAGGCTTATGAATGGCCGAGACGACGCTTCGGCTCGAATCGCATTCGCAGCATCAGGACTATTCATCAAGAGGATGGGATCATATTGGCGACGAATTGGAAAGCAGCATTATTGGCAAGCTTGATCGCCACATCGGCATTCGGAGCGAGGAACGTGCTCGCCGCTCCTCTTGCTGCCGTGGAGCAGGCTTCATTAAAAGATATCGGTTCGGTGTCGGCCGATCGGCAGGCAGCTATCCGGGAAGCGGTCTCGCTTGGACTGATCAGCGGCTATCCGAACGGAGAATTCAAGCCGGAAGAGTCGCTCACGCGAACGCAATTGGCCGTGCTGCTCGCTAAAGCGCTGCATCTGCCGTTGGATACGAATGCAGAATCAAGCTTTAAGGATGTTGCCTCAGACAGTTGGAGCGCGAGTTATATTGAGGCCGTGAGCAAGGCCGGCTTGATGAACGGAACGGATTCCGGCTTCGATCCGAACCGCAAGGTTACCCGCCAGGAGCTGGCTTCCGTATTCGTGCGCGCCGTCAACGGCCTCAACACGACAGGAGGGCTCGAGACGGACCCCGCGCTTGCCTCCGAAGCAAGCGGTTGGGCGGCGGCATCCGTGCAAGCCGCGCTCCGGCTTGGTTTGATGACCCCGGAGGACGATGGCTTCCAACCGAAGCAGGCGGTAGCGAGGGCGGATATCGCGCAGTTCCTGATAGATATTTTTGCGGAAAAAGAGCTAAGCGCAGTGGTAACGAAGGTAGACGGCGACGTGATTATTGCGGACGGTAAGCCGCTGCTGGTATCGGACGGGCTGAAGCAACTTTTGCTGAATGAAGGGAATAAAGAGGCGCTATTGGGCGCCACGCTTCGGTTCAAATCAGCCGTTCGTAGCGTAAACGCGCTATCGGAGCTGGAGATCGTCGCCACAGGTACGGCAGGGACTCCGGTTAAGTTAGATACGACAGGAATGCCCGTCGGAGGTGCGCTGAAGGTATCGGGCGATCATGTAGCGATCAGCGGAGGAACGATTAAAAATCTGATCCTTCAAAATCAAGCGGCTAACGTGTCCGTCGACGCTAGCGTCGATCGTCTGGAGCTGACGGGTCAGGCGGCGACGCTGTCCGGTAAAGGCGCCTATCGCGAGATTCAGATTACCGATCCAAAAGCTAAACTGACCATCGGCAACGATGTGCGGATCGACCGGCTGGTCTTGCCGGACGGTGCCGCGCTGGCAGACATCTTCACGAATCCGAGCCAGGTTCAGACGCAGATCGGCAGTATCGTTTCGGCAAGCGGCGTTCCGGTAACCAAGCCATCGGCACCCGTATCCTACAATCCGCCGACGGCTGTGGACAAGAGCGCGTTGGGCGCTGCGATCGCCGACGCTTCGGGTTTTGCCGATGCGGCGGTGGCGGGCGAAGCGGAGGGCCAGTACCCGCAGAGCGCGATTGACGCGCTGAAGGAAGCGGTCGAAGCTGCCGGCGCAGTAAATGCCGATGCCGCGGCGACGCAGACGCAGATCGACAACGCGGCGGCGGCCTTGCGAGGCGCGCTTCTTACATTCAAGGGTGCTGTCGTGCATATCAGCACCGCGCTGCTAGGCGCAGCGATCGCCGACGCTTCGGAGCTTGCCCATACGGCGGCTGCAGGCGATGCCGAAGGTCAATACCCGCAGAGCGCGATCGATGCGCTGAAGGATGCGATCGAGGCGGCCGGCGCGGCGAAGGCGGACGTTCAGGCGACGCAGCCGCAGATCGACGGCGCCTTGATGACCTTGCGCACGGCGACTAACGTATTCAAGAACGCTGTCGTCCATGTCGGAACCGCATTGCTCGACGCTGCGATCGCCGACGCTTCGGGCTATATTGATGCAGCTGTGGCTGGCGAAGCGGAAGGCCAATATCCGCAGGGCGCGATCGACGCGCTGAATGACGCGATCGAGGCGGCGGGAGTCGTGATGGCCGATATAGGGGCAACGCAGTCTGAGATCGACAGCGCAGCCTTTACGCTGCGAGAAGCGATCGATGCTTTCAACGACACAGTCGTCCATATCGATCTGACGCAGCTGGATGCGGCGATCGCAGACGCTTCGGATCTGGCCGATGCGGCGGTCGTTGGCGATGCGGAAGGCCAGTATCCGCAGTGCGTGATCGACGCGCTGAATGACGCGATTGAGGCTGCAAGCGCCTTAAGGAACGATGTCGCGGCGACACAAGCGGGAATCGACAACGCCGAATCCACGCTGCAGGACGCCATCGATGCGTTTAACGATGCTGTCGTCCATATCGATCTGACGCAGCTGGATGCGGCGATCGCCGAGGCTTCGAACCTAGCCGATACGGCGGTGGTCGGCACCTTGGAAGGCCAATACCCGCAGAGCGCGATCGACGCGCTGAATGACGCGATCGAGGCTGCGGAAGAAGCGAAGGCGAAAGTCGGAGTAACACAGTCTGAGATCGACAGCGCGACCGGGGCATTGCAGGATGCCATTACGGCGTTTCAGGACGCTGACTCGCAATCGCTGAAGGCCTCTTTGAGTGAACGTCCATTTTATCTCAACAGCGGCAGAACAGGCACGGATGGCGACACGGTTCTGTCCACCGACATTTTCGAGCAATATAATAAGCGCAGTATTAAAAATTATTTGCAAATTAAACGCGGCGCGGTACCCGAGACGATTGAATACGATACCTTCAATAAACAGTTTACCGTAACTGAGAGCGGACACGGCGTTGTTGGAACCATCTCCGTCGAATCCACGTCCCCGCTTGTGGAGCTCACTCCGGGTGCTTCCGGGATTACCGTTCACCCGTTAGACGCCGCCACCGAGAGCACGGAGGCTGCTCTTGTGTTTCATGTCAAGCAGGGTAACGAGGAGGTCAGCCAGGTGACGCTGCCGATCGTCATGGACGAGACGGCTCCGACGTTGAGCAGCAGTGTCTACGGCAACGATCAGTTCACGCTGACGGCAAACGAATTGTTGACGACGACACCAATAGTGGGATATAGCTTGCAGGTACAGTTTTCGCAGAGCGGCAATGCCGTCGATTTCGTGCCATTGACTGCGGATACTCATTATTCCTTCAACTACGAAGATAAGCGCATTATCGTTACGTTGACAGCTGCGGCCAAACCCAGTTTTGTGCTTCAGCCGTCCAGCAAGTTCAAGATTACCGCGACTGGCATTACGGATAATGCCGGGAACGATCTTTCCGTCGATTCAACCATAGACGTACCGCAATACTGAGATGGATGCTCTGGAGATTGAGGCGATTCAGGACGCAGTGCCCGGTGTTTATACAGGCTTGATCCCCCCTGAACTAAGCCATGTGTTGCAACGGCGGCTTCCGGTTTCGTTTCTGGCGTTGGGAGCCCGTCGGGGAGCCGAGCCGGTCGGATTGGCAATTGCCGAGCGGCGTGAGGCATCCGATACGGCGGGCTTGCTCGCGCTGACCGTAACGGAGCCGGAGCGCCGCCAGGGCGTGGGGCGCATGCTTTTCGGCGAGCTCGAAAGGGTGCTGAAGCAGACAGGAACACGGTCAATCGGAGCCGAGTTTATCGGCGGTATCGACCCGGACACGACAGAGGCTGCTTTTCTGGCGGCATGCGGATTCGAAAAACCGCGACGCGGCATCCATATCTGGGGCGGCTCGACCGGGCTTCACCCGGAGATGCCGTGGGTTCATCGATTACGGCTGCCGGATGTATTTGCGGTCAGTCCCTTCAGGACGTTGACGAAGCAGGAGTATGAGGAAGTACGGCAAGGAGAGGGCGTTTGGTATACGCCAGACTATTCGCCGCTTGCGGATGAAGAACTGATCGACAAGGAACGCAGCCTGCTGCTGCGCTATGGAGGTGCGGTCGTCGGATGGATGATTTTTGAGCCGTTCGATACTCGGACGCTGCTGTTCAAAACGATGTTCGTGCATCCCCGTCATCAGCGCATGGGACGCGGCATCGCGCTGGCGGCCGAGGCGTGCAGACGCTTGGTCCGCGATCCGGCTTTCTCGGAGTGGCTCCTGTTCGTAGAAGGACGCAACGCGGATATGGTCCGTTTTTTGCACAGGCATGTTGCCTGCCCCGGCGTTCAAAAAGAAGTGCTTTGGAGAACGGTCAAGCGTCTTTGACCGTTCTTTTTGCTGCTTTTCTGCTTTAACCGCCAGCTATTTCGCTCCAGCGGGGCGTTTCCGCCCACATAAGGATGCGCCACATCGCTATCCTGTCACACCGGCGCATTTTCCATACTTATACCCATCCCAATCGGCGCCCGGGCATCAGGATAAGTGGACCGTGCGTCCGCTATTTTCGCAAAAGTGTGCATTTAAGGGGGCGTTGCGGACCGTGGATGCGTTATTCCTCCTGAAAGCTGCCCCCAAGCTGCGAATTCACGCAAATAACGGATGCTGTGTCCGGGACCGCGGCGAAAACGTAAAATAGGCACGAATAACGGATTCTGTGTCCGATAAGGACCGGAGCGGCCGCAAGAAAGGCGCACACGGAGCCCGATAAACGTAACAGGTTGCGCAGAACAGTCACACCGCGTTTTCACACCGCGCTTTTATTCCACCAACTCCGGCTTCTTCCGAATGCCGCTCGAAACGAGCGGGCCGTAGCTCATTAGGTTGACCATCATCTTGGCCATCTGCCTGGGCGCGAGCTGGCGGCCGGTGTCCAGCCAGTGCGTGACGATGCCGAAGTTGGCGGAGGCGATGTAGGAGACGAGGTAGTCGAGCGGTACGGCCCGATCTTCAGGCGACAAGGTCCCCAGCTTGGCCTGAATCCGGGTGGCGAACAACTCCCGCAGCTGTCGGGCGAAGGACAAGTCGCCTTGCTGGCCGAGCATGATGCGCAGAAATTCCCCATGCCGGGCGATTTCCTCGAAGATGGCGATGCTGACCGGATAAGGCTCCTCCTTGTCGATGTATCGGATCGCTTCCGTAATATCGAGCTTCTCGACGCAGCCGCGCACGCGGGTGAATACGTCGTCCTTCAGCTGCTGCAGCATGTGTCCCACATCCCGGTAATGCAAATAAAACGTGCCGCGGTTGACATCCGCACGGTCGGCGACGTCGGTGACCGTGATCGCATCGGCGTTTTTTTCTTGCAGCAGCGTCATGAGCGCATCGTAGAGCAGCTGCCTGGTTCGCGCTTTTCGTCTGTCCAACTTTTCCGTCATCGCGACTCCCCCGTTCTTTTTTTGCGTTAATCAACAGCTTGTCGTCGATCTGCCGATTAATGAACATCGCGTCCTTACATTGACGATTGAACGTCGCTCTCTCTTTATTATAATGAACGTAGTGAACATTAATCAACATGGTGTTCAATAAAGTGTACAAGAGGAGCGGATCGAGAGATGGCGATATTCAAACAAAAAATCGTATGGATCGGAACGTTGATCGTCCTGATCGTACTGGTCGTATTCGGAGCTGCGATGATGGGCTCGGTGCTCGGAGCCAAGCCGAAGGAGGTGCCGGTGGCGCTTGTCGTGCTTGACCAACCGGCCGAGCTGCCGGGCGGCGGGACGCTTGCTGTAGGGGAGATGCTAAAGGAGAAGCTGACGTCGAATGCGCAGCTGCCGATCGCCTGGACGGTCGTCGGTTCCGAGGCCGAAGCGCGCAAGGGGCTGGACGATCGGCAATATTACGGCGCCATGATCGTGCCGGCGGATCTTAGCTCGGGCGTCGCCTCTTTGGCCAGCGCCGCGCCGAAGCCGGCAACGGTTAAGATCATTGCGAACGAAGGCTGGAATACGCAGGCTGCCACCGTCGTAAAGCAGGGGCTCGCCCAGGCGATGCGGCTCGCCGGCGCGGAGCTGTCGAAGACGACGCTCGAGCAAATCGGCGCGCAAACGCAGCAAGTGTCCGTGACGACTGCGTCGGCGCTGCTCTCTCCTATTGTCGTACAGGAAGAGACGATGCATGCGGTAGGCGTCAATAACGCGTCCGGCAACGCGCCGGGTCTGCTCACGCAGATCATGTGGATGGGCAGCCTGGTATCGGCGCTGATTTTATTCTTTGCAGGCGGCGCAGCCATAAAGGCGGGATCGCGCCGGCCGGCCGCGATCGTCTGGCAGCCCGTCGCGGGCATCGTGCTTACCGGACTTGCTTCGGCCTTCCTCGTCTGGGAAGCGTCCTCCTGGTACGGCATGGAGCTCGCTGAGGCGACGCAAACCTGGTTGTTCCTGTGGCTCGCCGGCGCAGCCTTCTACATGATTCAAGCCGCGCTGCTCAACTGGATCGGAATGCCGGCGATGGCGATCCTGGTCCTGCTGATGTTCTTCTCGATGCCGATGCTGAACATGGCGCCGGAGTTCCTGTCGACGGCATCGCACGACTGGATCTACGCCTGGACGCCGCTGCGTTTCGCAGCCGTCGGGCTGCGGGAGGTTATGTATTTCGGCGGCATGGACGCTGTGTCCTCGAATGCCGCCGTCCTATGGAGCGTCGGAGGCGGCTTCCTGCTGCTGCTGATCGGTTCCGGCTGGAAGCGGATGAAGCCCAAGACCCAAGAGCTTCCGACGCCGGAAGCGGCCTGATCCTTCTTTACAACGGCTGAAGAACGTTTTATTCTGAATTCATATTGTATTCGGAAGGGGAATTCATCCCTTATGCCAGTTTCCTTGTAACGGACGAAGCGCGCGCAAAAATCTCGTGATTTCATAGACGGGATACGTGCGTCTTCATGAGTCGCTGCAAGGGACTTCGAGACAAGTATGCGAACGATACTTGCGGAGTGCCTTTCTTAAGGCGCTCCGCTTTTTTTGATTCTGATTCAGCCGAAAACAACGATAACCGACGAGGTGCTTCCCAAATGACACGTTCCTTTACGATAGATACCGATTCGATCCGCCTCCGCGCGTTCGCGCCGCAGGATCTGGACGCGATGCGCGCGCTTACCATGCAGACGGAAATTACCGACCTCCTGCCCGATTGGGCGATGACCGAGGCACAGCTGACAGATTTCCTGTCGTTCATCATCGGCAGCTACGCCCGCTTCGACCCGGAAGACGTGCGTATCCTGCTCGCGATCGAGCACAAGGACGACGAACGGTTGATCGGCTGGTGCGGCGTATTTCCGAACGATCTGCTGGATCCCGCGGAGCGCGAGGTGGCATATGCCGTTTCCAAGGACTATCGCAACCGCGGTTATGCTACAAGTGCTGTCCAAGCGATGCTGGCATGGATATTCCGGCATACCCGTCTCGAACGGGTAGCTGCCATCGTGAAGCCCATGAACGATGCATCTCGCAGCGTGTTGCTGAAGGCGGGGGTCAGTACCATCGATCGCCGAAGACTTCCCAACGGCCAAGAATATGACTGCTTCGAGGCGCACAGCCATCGCTGAATTGTTCAAAAACGATGCGGAAAATGGAAAGCGTCTTCGCCGGCGCTCCTGCATAATACAAAGGAACAAAACAGCGCTTACGACAACGGTCGCAGGAGGAATCGATCTTGGAGGCATCGTTCTGGAAAGGGAAGCTGACGCACATCGAGGACGCGATGGCGAATCTGAGCCTTGGCACAGCGAGCGTGCTGACCGAGTCGGCGGGAGGCCGCAGCGTCTATCTGGCCGAGTACGGCGGCAAGCAGGATTTCGGCAGGCAGGCGAACTACGGCTCGGCCTGCGGCGCGCGCGATCCGTCGAAGTATGCGAGCAAAGGCGAGGACGCAAAGCCCGTGCTTCTTATCGTCGGCGGCGTGCATGGCGGAGAGCTTGAAGGCATCGTCGGCGTGATGAATCTGATCCGTCTGCTCGAGACCGGCGAGGATTACCGGGGGCGGCGGTACGATTTCCTTTATGAAAATGCCGGCCGTTTCCGTCTCCTGCTCATTCCCTGCATGAATCCCGACGGCCGGGCGCGTCTGCCCGTCGATTCGCTGATCGGCGTGCCGTACGAGCAGTTCGTTTATTATATGCAAGGCTCCTGGAAGGACGGCTCTCTCTGCCGGTGGCCGGATTGCAAGGCGGTTCATCCGATCAAGGAAGCTTCTGCGTTCCTCGGCTCCTACTTTAACGATGACGGCGTCAACATGATGCACGACAATTTCTTCGCTCCAATGGCGAAAGAGTCGGCTGCGCTGCTCGGGCTGGCGGACCGCGAGGCGGTCGACTTCCACATGTCGCTCCACGGGGGCGCCGACACGGCCGTGCATTTTCCATGGATTCCGTATCTGCCGGTCGACGTCAAGCGCAGGCAGCAGGACTTTAACCTTCGGATGGCGGAAGCGCATCGCGTACGGGGACTGCCGTTCGACGTTGTCGAACAGATGGTGCAGGACGGGGAGACGTACCCCTATCCGTCGTTCAACCTGACTACGGCGGTCCACCATGCATGCGGGGGGCTCAGCATGACGTACGAATCCAACATGGGCATCGACGGGCCGGGACTCCGCTTTACGCCGGACGAGATTCTCGACTGTCACTTCCTGCTGTTCGAGCAAATGTTCCGGTTTGCGCTCGAGGAGCGGGCGAAGTCCTAACCAAGCAACAATCGCAAGGAAGCCGCCAGGCGCTGGCGGCTTCTTTGCGTTGTTGATGTCGGTGCAAGCGTAATCCGGACCTGCATTCTCTTAAGACACGAAGAGAAGCGGACTCTCAGGCACTAAGCGAAGCGGCCAGGACGATCTCTCCGCGCGGCTGGTCGCCGAACGCATCCGGCTCGAGCGTGATCGCCACCGTATCGTAGCCGCCGTTTTTCAGCGTGTAATAAAGGGCGCCGGTTCCCTGATCGGATAAGAAGGTGCCTGCGCTGAATTTCTCCTGGCCTTTGATCAGCCAAACTTGGTAGGCTTCGTTGCCCTGGAGCTTCGGCAGCTGTTCCGCCTGCACGAGCAGATGGGTGCCATTCTTGTCGATGACGATGGTGGCGAGGCCCGTCGCCACGATGTCCGCCGCAGCCGGATTCAGCTTGACGGCTTGGTTGACCTTCAACTCTTGAACCGGCGCGCTGCCGGCATCCGCGAGCTCGCCCCGCAGGTCGCTGACCTGTCCCCGCAGCTGGGCGGCGTACAGCAAGAGCGCGAGCAATGCCGCGACGAGCCCGGTCGTCACGAGTTTCATATATGCTGGTGTACGTCTCGCCGTTGTCGTGAAGAGGGGGGCGCTCGGAGTCGGATCTGTCTGCTGCGACGGAGGCTGTATCGATCGTCGCGCCTCGACTTGCGACTCGGGAGTCGACGCCGCCGGCTCTGTGCCTGCCGAGACATTCTCTTCGAGCACGTTGGCCAGGATTCTTTTCTTCATCCCTTCCGGAACGGGCTGAGGCTCCGCCGCCGCCGGCAGCAGGCCGACGATGTCCGCGAGCTCATGGCGCTGCTCCCGACACGACGCGCACGAGGACAGATGAGCCTCGAAGCGCAAGGCCTCCTCCTCCGTGAGGCCGCCCAGCACGTACAGCTCCAGCAGGTCGCAGGTACGATCATGAGGTTGTGTCATAGGGGGTTCGCCTCCTTTCCAAATCTCCGAGCCGGTCCTTAAGCTGCTTCATCGCCAGGCGCACCCGGCTCTTGACCGTGCCCAACGGAATGCCTTGCCGTTCGGACACCTCATGCTGCGAATAGCCTTGATAATAAATGAGGTCCAGCACCTGCTGCTGGTCGGGGTTAAGCGTCGCTAGCGCATTTTTTAACTGCTCGCCCGTCCATTTGATATCGTATTCTTCTTCGGGACCGACAGCCGTATCAGGCATCCGCGCGAACTGTTCGGCATCCGCCGTCTGGCTTGTCGTGCGATTCTGCCGCTTGCGAAGCTGATCGATCGCGATATTGCGGGTCACCGCGAAAATCCAGGTCGTCAGCTTGCCCAGCGAAGCGTCGTAGCGCTCCGGTTGATTCCATATTCGCATAAATAATTCCTGCACGACTTCTTCGGCCAACATCGCGTCTTGGGCAAACCGGTAAGCGAAGGCGTACACCGCCTTCTCGTACCTGTCGTAGAGCACTTCGAGCGCCGAGGCGTCTCGTCCGGCGATGCGCCGCATCATCTCTATATCTGACGCGATATCGTTCATCGAGGAGCTCCTTTCCTGAACTCCCATTCATTATAAAGGTTCGAAATTGAAATTACAGCGGATCACTTTTTTAAAAAAAATAGGCCCGGGCGGTGATCCGAACTTAAGCGGCGTCCGTTACACCTTGCAGAACCGTCAAGCAAGCCGGCGGCCACCTCACCGTAAAAGGAGTGTTCCTCATGAACGGACTACGCGTCAAAATCACAGGTTTGCTCTTATCGCTATTGCTGCTGGTGCCCGCTTTCGCGAGCGCGCATACAGTCAATACGAAGGGACCGACGCCCGACTTGCGCTCGGCGCTCGGCCAACTGCTCGGCGAGCATGCGCTGCTCGCGATCGCCGCGATGCAAAAGGGGTACGACGGCGCTCCTGACTTCGCGCAAGCGGCGGGCGCGTTGAATCAAAATACCGACGATCTGTCCGCCGCGGTCGCCTCCGTATACGGCGCCGACGCCGGCGCGGCGTTCAAAAAAGTATGGTCCTCGCACATCGGCTACTTCGTCGACTATGTCAAAGCGACGTCGGCCAAGGATGAAGCGGGCCGCGCCAAGGCCGTCGCCGATCTGGAATCGTACCGAATGGCGCAAGCCAAGTTTTTCGCCGGCGCCAATCCGAAGTACTTCGACGAGAAGACGATCGCGGACGGCCTTAAGATGCACATCGACCATCTGCTCGCCGCATTCAACGATTATGTGGGCAAAAACTACGCGGCTGCGTATGACGATGCCAAGACGGCTTATGCGCACATGTACATGACCGGCGATGCGCTGGCAGGAGGCATCGCGGCGCAGTTCCCGGCGAAGTTCACGGATGCCGTCGCCTCCAATCCCGCATCCGACCTGCGCTCGGCGCTGGAGCAAAAGCTTGGCGAGCATGCGCTGCTGGCGATCCTCGCGATGCAGAAGGGGATCGACGGCGCGCCCGACTTCGCAGCGGCCGCCGCTTCGCTTAGCCGCAACACCGACGAGCTGTCCGCCGCCGTTGCCTCCGTATACGGCGCGGCTGCCGGCGAAGCCTTCAAGAAGGTCTGGTCCTCGCACATCGGCTACTTCGTGGACTATGTGACGGCAACCGGCGCGAAGGACGAGGCCGGCAAAAAGACGGCGGTCGCCGAGCTGGAAGCGTACCGGATGGCGCAAGCCAAGTTTTTTGCGGAAGCCAATCCCGCGAACTTCAGCCAGCAAGCGATCGCCGACAGCCTGAAGATGCATATCGATCACCTGCTGAATGCGTTTGACGCTTATGTGGCCAAAGACTACGCCGGCGTCTATAACGACGCCCGCACGGCTTATGCCCATATGTTCCCGACCGGCGCCGTTCTCGCCGCGGGCATCGCGGCTCAATTTCCCGAGAAGTTCCACACGGCCGCGCCTGCTCCGGAGGTCATGAAGGTCTGGTTTAAGGTGGGCTCCGATCAATTGATCATCGACGACAAGGAAACGACGATGAACACGAAGCCGTATATGGACAACGGAACCAACTATATCCCGCTGCGCTATCTCGCCGAAGGCATCGGTGCCAAGGTGACCTGGGATCGTGCCGCTCAGTCCGTATGGATCGACGCGGGCGACGCCAAGGCGCAGTTCTGGGTCGGCAAAAAGTACATGGAATTGAACGGCAAGCGCATGGAAATCGGGTATCCGGTCATGCTGAAGGACAATCGCGTGCAGGTGCCGGTGCGCTTCATCGCCGAGCTGTTCGGCTGGGACGTTGCCTGGAACGCCAAGGACTGGTCGATCACGCTGACGAAGACCATGGAGACGAATGCGTCGGCCGATATGGCGGGCATGCATCACTGAAGACCGAGAAGCGGGGGAGCGATCCCTCGCTTCTTTTTTACGCAAGGGGTCGATTGCGGGCAGGTTGCGCGAAGCGCGCCGGACATATAGGATGGAAAGGAGAAGATGCGCCGCTTCCCGAGCGGAACGTCCGCAGGCAGCCGAAGGCGCTCACTTAACGAGGTATCGAGGAGGCATTCCACCAATGAACCAAGCCGTATCCACCGCCCAAGCGCCAGCCGCGATCGGGCCTTACTCCCAAGCCGTGCTCGCAGGAGGCTTCCTGTTCGCATCGGGTCAGATCCCGCTCGACCCGGCTACCGGCGCGATCGTCGAGGGCGGCATCGAAGCGCAGACGCATCGCGTGCTGCAAAACCTGAAGGCTGTCGTCGAAGAAGCCGGTCTCTCGCTCGGCGACGTCGTGAAGACGACGATCTTCCTGGACAGCATGGACGATTTTGCGAAGGTCAACGAGATCTATGCGAGCTACTTCGACGGCGGCGTGCTGCCTGCCCGCGCGACCGTTCAGGTCGGCAAGCTGCCGAAAAACGCGCTCGTCGAAATCGACTGCATCGCGCATCGCGGTTGAGCGGTAGCCGGTGTTTCTGACAGCTAAGACCGTTCTCCATGAAGCCGCCGCAAAAGGCGGCTTTTATTATATTTTAAATATTCCTTTACAGGAATATTCCTTATAGTGTATATTGTGTTCATCGGGAAAATAACCTGATGGCGAAGGAGATGAAACGCCGGGACGATCACACATTGAAGAGGTGAACGACATGTCGGGGAATCAACCGGGCATGGACATGGCGGCGCTGGGCGCGCTTGCCGAGCCGAACCGCATGCAGATCGTCGAGCTTCTGCGCGACGGCCCCCTCACGGTAGGGGAGATTGCCGACAGGCTGGGGATGCGGCAGCCCCAAGCCTCCAAGCATCTGAAGGTGCTCGGGGACAATGGAATCGTAGAAGCGAGGGCCGACGCCAACCGGCGGATTTATAGGCTGCGCCCCGAACCGTTTCGGGCGCTGGATACATGGCTAGGCTCCTTCCGCCGTCTCATGGAAGAGCGGTTCGACAAGCTGGACGACTACTTGCGGGAGTTGCAGGAGAAGGAACGAACGGAAGGGCCTCAGTAAGATCCAAATACGAATTTTAACCGAGGAGGAATTTATGATGTCTAACAATGCCATGGTGTCGAGAGTAGAGGGAGATCGGGTACTGGTGCTGGAGCGCGTATTCGACGCGCCGCGCGAGCTCGTGTTCAAAATGTTCAAGGAAGCCGAGCATCTGAAGCGCTGGTGGGGACCGCGAGGCTGGGAAGTGCCGGTATGTACCGTCGATTTTCGTCCGGGCGGCGTGTGGCACTACTGCATGAAGTGCGAAGACCCGAATCAAGGCCAGTTTTACGGCATGGAGTCGTGGGGGAAGGGCGTGTACAAGGAGATCGTCGAAGGGGAAAAAATCGTGTACGTCGACTACTTCTCCGATGCCGAGGGCGGTACTAACGAGGCGCTGCCGTCTACCGAAGTCACGATGGAATTCATCGATGCGGGCGGCAAGACGAAGCTGGTCAGCAGCAGCCTGTACGCGTCCGCCGAAGCGCTTAAGACTGTCATGGACATGGGCATGCTGCAAGGAATCACCGAGACGTGGGATCGTCTCGAGGAGCGCCTGAACGCGGTCAAGTAAATTTGCAAATTGAAGCTTGGCGAGCAAGACGGGATGAAGCAGAATGATTTTCTGCCTCATCCCGTTTGTGTTTTGAGTCGAGGTTTACCCGTTTGAGCCGGTTATTGACGCATCGCGGCGCCAACAACGCCTATCGACGCAGTCCCGCCAGATAACGCGCGTAGGCCATTGGCCTCCGATAGATACGTCTGGCGATCTCCTTATCTTCAAGCTCATTATAGAGTACCTTGTCCGGTTTGCCGTTCATCTCGATCAGCCAAGGCCGATGCTGCGGATCCAGCAGGAAGTCGACGCTCATCTCTCCGAGCGGGCCTAACCGGGCTTCGACTTCGGCGGCGGCGCGAATGCCGACGTCATGCAGCGCGTGCAAGATGCGGTCGCTCATCCAAGCAGGGAATGACCGTCGCAGCAGCTCCGTCGCGTCGCAAACGTCCTCGCAAACCGACGTATTGAAACAATCCGAATAGGCGATGCGCGAGACGAGCGTCGATGGCGCCCATTTTCCGTCCCCGTTTTTCTGCAAGAGCGCACGAATGTCAAAATGTCGGCCGTCTACCGTGGACGTCTGGATGCCTTGCTGAATAAGATAGGGCTTAGAACCGAGGAGGCCGGCAATCATCCGTATGCCTTCTCTCAACGATCTGGCGATATACTGCGGCGCAAGATGGTGCTCGCCGACGTGCACTTCGCCGCGCTCCGTGTATTCGACCCGGTACACGCCGTTGCCGCGCGCGCCATAAAAAGGCTTCAGATATAGCAGCGGGTGAAGGCCGAGCATTTCTTGCAGGGCCGTCGGCGAATAAAGGCGGCTGTCGGGGATCAGCGATCCGACCTCGGATGGCTTAAGCCACCCGTAAAGCGCCCACTTGTCGAAATAATTGACGCGGTTGAAGCAGATGCCTCCGTTCATATGCTCCTCCAGACGGAGAATGAGGTCGGGGCGATCGTTAAAAATCCGGTTATAGACCGCGTCCGGAAACGGAAATGAGTATTCCTCGCAGCGGTCTTGGTCGTACAATAGGCCGGCGATGCGCAGACGTTTCCAGTCGATGTCGTCGGGACAGAAGGCGAATAACTCCGTCTCCGGCTGATGCTGGCGTCCGTAGGCGCGCAAAATGCGCAGCCGTTCGGCCCTGTCCGGGATTAATATCCCGACAAACGGGCGAGCAGTCAAATGTACCCCCTCCTGTCCCACTGCTAATGTTAATTGATGCACGAGGCGGCTTGCCCGCATGGGACAACGGCATATCTGGCAGGAAAAGGGCGTATATATGGATAGGATCGGCGTCTTGCGGACGAACCGGCCTGGACCGTATGGACCGGGTAAGCGGTTCGCCGTCAAATCAGGGATAGGCGGGTGAGCGTATGGGAAGACAACCAGGGCCGCCGGGACCTCCGGGACCGCAAGGACCGCAAGGACCGCAAGGACCGCAGGGACCACAGGGGCCGCAAGGGCTTCAAGGCGCAAACGGGCTAACAGGGCTGACCGGGGCTACGGGCGCTACGGGAGCTGCCGGCGCAAACGGGCTCATTGGGCCGGTAGGACCGGCAGGACCGGCGGGCGCAACGGGAGCGACGGGCGATCCGGGTGATCCGGGGGCGACGGGGCCAACGGGTGCAACCGGAGCTACGGGTGCCGGCGTTACAGGAGCGACTGGCCCGACGGGGCCGACGGGACCGACAGGTCCGACGGGCGATCCGGGCGTGGCTGGTGCCGCAGGCGCAACGGGAGCGACAGGCGAAGCCGGCGCATTGGGCGCGACGGGAGCGACAGGCGAACCTGGTATAACCGGGGCAACAGGTGCAACGGGCGATGCAGGCGCTTTGGGAGCAACCGGCGCTACGGGGGCAACGGGTGCTACAGGGGCTACGGGGTCAACCGGCGACACGGGCGCAACCGGTACCACGGGCGCAACCGGTACCACGGGGGCGACGGGTTTAATAGGCGCAACCGGGGACACAGGAGCAACGGGAACAACGGGAGCCACAGGTACAACAGGCGCTACCGGCACAACGGGAACGACCGGGGCCACAGGCGTAACGGGGGTCACGGGTACAACGGGCGTGACGGGAGCGACTGGCGCAGGCGCGATCATCCCCTTTGCCTCCGGCCTGCCGGTAGCCTTGACGACGATCGTGGGCGGCTTGGTCGGCACGTCCGGCATGGTCGGCTTTGGCAGCTCGGGCGACGGCGTGAGCATCGTCGGCGGCGTCATCGATCTGACCGGCGCAGCGGGTACGCTGCTGAACTTCGCCTTCTCCGTCCCGCGGGCAGGCACTATTACTTCGCTTGCGGCCTATTTCAGCACGACGCTGGCGCTGTCCTTGGTAGGCTCGACCGTGACCATAACGGCCCAGCTGTACAGCTCAACGACGCCTAACAATACGTTCACCGCAGTTCCCGGCGCCACTGTCACGCTGGCGCCGCCGCTTACCGGCATCCTGGCCCTCGGTACCATCTCGAGCGGCCTCACGACCGGGCTCTCGATCCCGGTCACTCCAAGCACGCGCTTGCTGCTGGTCTTTTCGGCGACCGCTACGGGGCTCAGCCTGATCAACACCGCCGCAGGGTATGCGAGCGGCGGCCTGGGCATCAGTTAACGCTCAACGCAAAAAAAGGCGGACGCCGTTATGCGGCAGTCCGCCTTTTTGCCGGAACGGGGAAACGCCTCTTCCCGGCTTATCCCCGTCGATGTTTCCCGCTTTTTCTTTTCGAACCCCACTTGTTAATCGCTTTGCCGTCCGCGCCAACCGCATGCTGCTGCCGCGTCCCCCGGCTCTCGATCGCCGCGTTCGTACCGCCCGCGCTGTAGGTGCCGGCGCCGCTCGCGATCTGCGTGGCCGAAGCGTTCTGCAGCCGCTTCGCCAGCTTCACGATTTGCTCGTTAATGACGACGACAACCTCCTTGCCGCGACGCTCTGTACGCAAATGCGACTGCGGATACAAGGGGCCGCGATGCCGGCCGTTTTTCCGGCCGTCCTTGTTAACGGCCGTGCCCTCGGCGCCGACGCTCTGCTGCTGCCGCGTATACGGCGATTTGATAGCTGCGTTGCTGCCGGCCGCGCCGCTGTGTCCGGCGCCGCTAGCGATCTGCGTCGTGTTAGGCGCGTTGGTGAATTGCCGGTTGATGACGAACACGAGGCGGTCCAACTGCGAGAGCGGCGCCTTCGTGACGATCCTCCGCTTGCCCTTTTGGATGATTACCGTGATACGATCGTCCCTCTTGTACATCGATGCCAGCCCCGTTTCTCATATGGTGTGAATTATGAGTATGCGGCGAAAAAGAAGCCGGTCAGGGACAAGCGCACGTCGGGCACCAATTGGACGAAGGCGGGAGCGGGCGCGCCAAAAGCCCCGATCCGTCAGGACCGGGGCCGCATGCAAGGCAACGTTTAAGGCAGAATATTGCCGGCAGCGCGGTAAATATCGTACCACTCTTCGCGCGTCAGATGAATGTCGCTTGCCTTGACGCAGTCGCGGATGCGCTCGATGTTCATGGTGCCGGTGACCGGCTGCATGCGCGCCGGGTGGCGGAGCAGCCAGGCGATCGCGATCGTCGTGTTGCTGACCTCGTATTTCTTGGCGATCTCGTCGATCTTCGCGTTCAGCTCGGGGAACTCTTCGTTGTCGAGGAATACGCCCTTGAAGAATCCGTACTGGAACGGCGACCAAGGCTGAACGGTAATGTCGTTCAGGCGGCAATAATCCAGGATGCTGCCGTCGCGGTCAATTGCGGATTCGTTTTCCATGTTCACGTTGACGCCGTTCGAGATCATGTTGGCGTTCGTGATGCTGAGCTGCAACTGGTTCGCCACGAGCGGCTGCTTGACATGCTTTTTCAGCAGCTCGATCTGCATTGGCTTCTGGTTGGACACGCCGAAGTGGCGGACCTTGCCGGAGATCTCCAGCTTATCGAACGCTTCGGCGACTTCCTCGGGCTCGACCAGCGCGTCGGGGCGATGGAGCAGCAGGATGTCCAGGTAGTCGGTATTCAGGCGTTTCAGGATGCCGTCGACCGAGTTTAAGATATGTTCCTTGGAAAAGTCGAACGCGCCCTTGCGGATACCGCATTTGGACTGCAGAATGATCTTCTCGCGAATGTCGTCGTTCATATGAATGGCATCGGCGAAAATCTCCTCGCAGGCGCCTCCGCCATAGATGTCGGCATGATCGAAAAAGTTCGCGCCAACCTCGAGCGAAGCCTGAACGAAACGCTCGGCCTCCGCCTTCTCCAGAGAATTGATGCGCATACAGCCTACCGCGACTACGGGTACCTCGAGCGAGCTTGTCCCCAATTGAATCGTTCTCACTTCGAATGCCTCCTGCCTATGTTTAGGTATCGTTTACGGCACTATCATAACGCTTTCGCGCGAAGAGCGCCAGACGAACACGCGTTTACAAAAGCTGGGCTGCAAAATCCCGCGTCACGTGAGATGTTCTATAAGAACGAATGGATGCCGCGCAGGCGAACCATGCCCAGCAACTGCCCGACGGTCAGCGTCGCTTCGGGCTCGAAGCGGTCGCCTAAGACATAGTTCAACAACTCGCCGAACAAATATGCGGACTCGGGCCGTTTGAAGTCGGCCGGCGTCCGCCAGGCCAGCGTGGATACGAGCAGGCGGCCGGACCCGACGCGCGCTTCGAAGACGGCGGCAAGGCGCTTGATGCGGTTGAAGTTGTCCACGATCTCGACGATCGGACGGATGCCCGGCGTCGCGTCCAGACAGATGGCCGGCGTGCCGTTCAGCAGGTGGTACCATTGCCAGTCCGAGCGGCCATCGTGCGGGAAGCGTCCCAGCGCCGGGTGATCGCCGATAATCGCGCCCATCGTGCCGCCGGCCTGCTCCGAGAACATCAGATAATTCCAGAAGACGGGTAGGTACTTGGTCATAACGGCGTCGTACAGCTCCGATTCGCCGGCGAGCAGCAGCACGCGGCCTCCGGCGACCAGATGCTGGAGCACGTTGGCCGTCAGGCGTTCGACGACCGCGAGGCGGACGCCGCGACGGGCGGGATAGACGCGCGGATCGAAGCGCGCATTGGGCTCGTGGATCGCGCCGTACAGCACGGATTTCAGGGCCGGCGCGCTGGTCCATACCGCCTCTGCATCGCCGTGAGCGGCCCGGGGGAACGCCCAGAACGACCAGGCATTGCGAATCTCAGCATCGCTTTCAGCCGATCCGATGCCCGCCCACCATGCCTCGAGCACAAGCTCGGCGGCATCTGCGTCCGCGTGGCAGCCGACCTGAACGATGCCGGCCTCGGTCACTTCCCCGGCGTTTAGGCCTGCCACGGTCAGTTCCCCTTCCGCAAGCGTCAGCCCGCCCGAGGACAATCGCCATGCTACGCGTCCTTCCAATACGGGCGCCTCGCCGTAATGGGAGACGGACAATCGGACGGACACGCGCTCGCCCGCGAAAAGCGTTCGCGTGGCGCAGGACATCAGCAGTACCGTCGGTCCGTTGAAATCCAGCACGCGCTCCGGCTCGATCGTTCCTTTGCTGTCCCAGAACGCGTCTAGCAGTCCGGTCGTCGCATGGCCTTGCCCGGGAAAGTCGCGAATGTCCAGCAGCTGCACGCCCGCCGCGTCCGGCGTACGCCTCGCCCGCTCCATCGCTTCCTTGAGCGCCCGGGCCTGATGGATGCCGGTTGCATCAATGAACGCGGGCACGCGGTTCGAGAGTCCTTTTTCCTCGATCGTCTCCTCGATCGTCTCCAGCCAAGTCGGCCGGAGGACGCCCGTATACTTGGACTTCTCCGCCGGGCGCGCGTACATCGCGAACTGCGCATGCTCGTGTCCGATGATCGGCTTGGCGCTCAGCCTGGCGACGGCGGAAAAGTCGCGGTCGGTGGCGGGCATCGCAATCTCCTCGGTCTTGAGCGGCGCGTGCCAGTTGAACGACGGGATGAAGAACTCGCCCTCGCGGTCCTGCTCCGGCAGCTGCCCGAAGCCGGTATTGTCCGTCGCCAGCCGCGTCGGATCGAGCTCGCGCGCCAGCCTCACCAGCTCGTTCAGCCGCGGATGGCCGTTGTCTTCGATGAGCTCGTTGCCCATCGCGAACAGGACAAAGGACGGATGCGCGTTCAGCTGTGCGTAAATGCGCCTAAGCTCCGCTTCGAGGAAGGCGTCCACGTCGGCTGGCGGCTCGGCCCCGCGCGGCTGATAGTGCGCCGACCAATGCGGCAGCTCCGCCTGCACGAGCATGCCCGCCTCGTCGGCGGCTTCCCAGAACGGTTCGGGGGCAGTCCACCCGTGCAGCCGCACATGATTAAAGCCGTATGACTTCGCGATGCGGAATTGGCGCTCGTAATGAGCCTTATCCCAGACCGGGTACCCGGTCAGAGGGAAAATGCAGCAATCGACGTAGCCGCGCAGCCAGACGGGGCGTCCGTTCAGCAGCAGCCGTTTGCCGTCGGCTGCGAGCCGCCGCAGGCCGGGACGCCTTACCGTCCGGTCCAGCGTCTCGCCGTTTCGGACCAGCTCGAACGCGGCTTCATAAAGCTGTGGACGGGCGTCGCTCCAAAGGGCGGGCGCGTCGCCGATCTCGCAGATCAGCTCGGCGAAGAAGCTTGCAGGCGCGCCATTCGCACCGTTCGTACCGCTCGCGCTACCATCTCCACTCGCGCCACCATCGCCGCCCTCGTCGTCGCTGCAAAGCTCGCCGTAACCGCCGTGGATGCTGCTCTCGGGAGCGAGCGTCGCCGCCGCCCGGAACGTCCCGCCGTCCGGCGCGCGGAACGTCGCGACGACGGCGTCGCCCGCCGCGATCTCGCCGTCGGCTCTCACGCGGCAGCGGAAGAGGCACGCCTCCGGATCGGGCGCGATCGAGACAGCCTCGATTCGCGCGGGGGAGAGCCGTTCGAGCCGCACGCCGCCCGTAATGCCGCCCCAGGCAGTGGCCGTATGTCGCGTATGGATATGGCTGTCCGCGAGCGGCAGCCGCATCCGGTTGTCCACGCGGATGGCGAGCGCGTTGTCGCCTTGCCGGACAAGTCCTTCCAGCAGGTGCGTATGCGGTGCGGACAGGCTGTCTTGCCTGCCCGCATAGGCGCCGTTGACCCACACCTCCGTCGTCCAGCGCGCGCCCGCAATCGTCAACGCCCAGGCTGCAGCGGACAATCGATCCGCACCTTCGTCCGCACCGCCGCCCGCACCGCGGCCCCTAGCGTTCGCCACGCCGCCAGCCTCCGCGCCACTCGCTTCCCCAACGACCTCCGCCGCAGTCCCGGCCCGGTCCGCCGGCCCCCCGTGCCCGACGCAAAACGTCGTCCGATACCAAGCCGCTCCCTCGTACTCGCGCACCTTCGTCCACGTATCGATCTGCCCGTAAGGCGGCTCGTCCCCGTAGCCCTGCTCCTCCCAGGAGCCGGGCACCCGGATGACGCCTTCGCCGAAGGCGCCGTCCGGGGGTGGCGCATCCGCATACCGGTCGTCCCGATCGAGCAAGAATCGCCATTCCCCGTCTAGTTGCATATGTCGTTCGTACATTCGCATCGCGGCTACACTCCGTTCCACTGAGTAACTTTAAGTAACCTCCGCGCTTTCGGCATTCCGAGAATTGTGTCGCGGAGCCGATCGGCTGGTTTTAAGTGCATTTTTACATCTGTTTTGAGCCGAGTCCGACCGGCCGTTCAGTATAGCTGCAAATGTGCAGTTATTCGATCCGGTACGCTCTCTTGGGATGACCTTCGAGCTCGGATTAGCTGCATTTACGCAATTATCCGCGGCAAGAAGAGGCCATCCGACGCGATTAAATGCACAAATGCAGTTATCGCCGGCCAGCCTCAACATGCAGCACCCTACGTCAAAGAGGCTGCCGATCCATCAGCCCTTGACCGCTCCCGCGGTCAATCCCTTCATGAACGTTTTCGACCCCAGAATGAACAGGATCAGCACCGGCACGGTCGTCAGCGAGAGTGCGAGCATCCGCGCCGCGTAGTCGGTGCGGTGGACGATACCGAGGTTCGAGATGAAGATCGGCAGCGTATACCACTCCGATTTGTTGATCGTCACGAGCGGGAGCAGGTAGTTATTCCACGACCACAGGAAGACGAGCGTGGCGAGCGTCGCGAGACCCGGCTTCATGATCGGCAGCACGATTCGGGCGAAGATGCCCGGCTCCGAGCATCCGTCGATGCGCGCGCATTCCAGCAAGTCGTTAGGGATCGAGTCGCGGATGAACTGGACCATGAAAAACGCGCCGAACGGAAACGCCGCCCACACGAGAATGACCGGCCACAGCGTATTGCCGACGCCGAGGTTGCGCATTTCGATGATATAGCCGATCAGGCCGACCTGCGTCGGGACCATCATCGTCAGGATGACGAACGTCTGCAGCGCCTTCCGCCCGCGGAATTCGAACTTCGCGAGCGCGTAGCCGATGAGCGTGCTCGTCAGCGTCGCCAGGACGACGGATACGACGGACACGATCAGGCTGTTGAGGTAGACGCCCATGAAGTCGGCGGACATGACCGTTTTCAGATTATCCGCGAAGTAATTGCCGGGCAGGATCGGAATGCCTTTGAACAAGTCCTCGTTGTAGTGCGTGCCCATCACGATCATGATGTAGAACGGAAACAAAGACAGCAGCGAGATCGCGACCAGGCAGATCCACATGAGCGATTTCGTTGTTTTTGCCGCGTTCATCGCTTGTCCTCCTTTGGTGCCGTCAGCCTGTAGCTCAAGATAGAGAAGAACACGATAATGATAAACAGCGAGTAGGCGATCGAGGAGGCGTACCCGAAGCGCGTATTGGAAATGAACGATTCGTCCACGAATTTCCAAATGACGGTAAGCGCCGTGTTGTCCGGTCCGCCGACCTGCGCGGAGCCCGACCAGCCGCCGTACAGCAGCTTCGGTTCGTCGAACAGCTGCAGTCCGCCGATGACGGACGTTACGACGAGGAACACGGTGATGTTGCGCAGCAGCGGCATCGTAATCTTGCGAAACGTGTGCAGGCCCGTGGAACCGTCCATTTTGGCCGCCTCGTATACGTCCTGCGGAATGACCGTCATGCCGGCCATGAAGATGATCATGAAGTAGCCGAGATTGCGCCAGATGACCATCAAGGCGATGATCGCGCGCGAGCCCCAGGGATCCTGCAGCCAGTAGAAGCCTTCTTGCAGCCAGCCGAACTTGGTCAACAGCAGGTTGACGAGCCCGGTCTGCCAGTCGAACAGGTAGGAGAAGATGAAGCCGATCGCGACGGGCGTCGTGATGTAAGGCAGCACGTTGATCGTCTGGAAAAGGCGCTTGCCCCGCGTTAACTGGAACGTCCAGTACGCAAGCACGAGGCCGAGGATCAGCGTGAGGGGGATGAACATGAGCATCATGATCAGCGTGTTCCACAGCGACTTGATGAACAAGGGGTCGTTGGTCCACAGCTGAACGTAGTTTTTAAAGCCGATATACGTTTTCTCGCCGATGCCGTTCCAGTCATGCAGGCTCAGCACGAAGGAGTAGAGGACCGGGTACAGTTGAAAAGCCGCATAAGTCAGCACAAACGGCAGCGCGAAAAGATAGGGCCACAAATGTGGCCCCCATCTGCGTTTGCGGGATGCGGCGGAGGTGGCGGCGGCCGGTGCGAGGCTTTGTTCCGCGTTCACGTTCATCCCTCTATTCTGTAGGTTACTTGACGGTCGCGTCCGACGCCTTGTTTTTCGTTTCGGAGATGAATTTCTGCAGCGCGGCGTCAGCGGTGACCGACGTATCCTTCGTCCAGAGCGGATACAGCGCGTTGAACACGCCGTCCACGACCGAGTCGTACTTCGACTGCGGCTCGCCCTTCATGTCGGGCACGATCTTTTCCATAAAGTACTTCGCCAGGTTCTGGCCGCCGAAGAACTCATCATACGGTCCGGGCGTCTCGATCAGATCCTTGTGCGTCTCGTAGAACGACTTGGAGCCGGTCATGTTGCCGAACGTCTTGAAGTTGTAAGCGGAGCCTTCGTCTGACAGGTAGGCGTACTGCACGAACGCCCAGGCGGCTTCCTTGTTTTTGCTGTCCTTGTAAATGCCGACGGCAGTACCGCCGCGGGTGAAGCCGCCCTCCGGCGCCTTGACGAGACCCCAGCGTCCGGAGCCGTCCGGATCGTTGGCCGAGATATGCCACTTCGGACCCCACGGCGCCATCGGGTAGAACATGAACTCTCCCTTGGCCATCGAGGCCGACCAGGCAGGCGTCCATAGCTCGTTCTTGCCGAGGATGCCCGCGTCGCGCATTTCGAACAGGCGGTTCAGCGGTTCCTTGACCTTGGCGGTCAGGTCGACTTCGTTGCCGTTCACGTACGGCGCGAAGTTTTGGCCTTTGAGCGGGATGAAGGCGTCGCCGAGGCCTGGGAGCATGAGCACCTTGCCGCCGCTCTTGTCCTTCAGCTCCTTGCCCTTCGCGATGAAGTCGTCCCAAGTGGAGATCAGCTTCTCCAGCTCGGCGGGATCGTCGGTGCCCCAATATTCCTTGGCGAGGTCGCGGCGGTACGCGAACCCGGCCGGCGTAATCGCCTGATCGACCGCGATAACCTCGCCCTTGCCGTTCGAGATATACGGGATGGTGAAGTCGAGGACCGTACTCTTGTCAAAGTTGTACGGCGCGCCTTCGAGATTGTCCAATACGCCCAGGTCGAAAAGCTTGCCGCGGTAAGCGGATTCGCCGAGGATGACGTCCGGTACGTCCGAGCCGGAGGCGATGCCGCTCTGCAGCTTCTGCAGGTAGTCGTTCGGATTGACGACGGTCACTTCGACCTTGATGTTCGGGTAGGTTTTGTTAAATTCGGCGATCATGCCTTTCTGAAAAGCTTCGTCCCAATCCCACACCTTGACCGTGCCGCTGAGCTGCGTCGGATCGGCGCTTGCGGCGGGTGCGGAGGACGAGGCGCCTGCGCTGCTGGCCGCGGGAGACGAAGCGGAAGGCGATGAGGCGTTATTGTCTTTGCCGTTGCCGCCGCAGGCCGCGAGCGCGCCGGAGAGCAGGAGCAGCGAGAGCGCGCCGGCTGCGCGGCTTTTCGTGAGCAAGTGATTCACTTTGGATAGACCCCCTATAGAACTTCGTTGTAAGTGCTTGCATGAATATCGTAACCCGGGGGAGCCCGTGCGGATAATGCGGGAAACCGGCGATTTTGTATAAAATCCGGAGGTTCGGGGGATAAGGCAGCCAAGCTACGGGCGACACCGCACCTCGTCAGCCCGTCCCGGTCCAGGGCAGCCGGATGCGGGCGAGCGTGCCGCGCCCCGGTTCGCTCTCGACTTCCAGCCGCGCGGCGGCGCCGAAGTGCGAGCGCAGCCGCTCCTGGATGTTGGACAGGCCGATGCCGCGCGTACGCTCGTGTCCGGTACCGCCGCGGGGCAGCCAGCCCGTCGCGGGCAATGTCATGCCGAGGCCGTCGTCCTCCACCTCCAGGCAGAGATCGGGTCCGTCCCTGTAGGCGCGCAGCGCGATCGTGCCGGTGTCCGCGTCGGAGGGGACGATGCCGTGCAAAATCGCGTTTTCTACGAGCGGCTGCAGCGCCATGCGGGGGACGGAGCGGGAGAGCAGCGATTCGTCAACCTCCCAGATCAGGCGGAAGCGGCCGGGATAGCGGGTCTGCTGGATGACCGCGTACTTATCCACGATGCGCTTCTCGTCGGCGAGCGGCGCCCGCACCGCGCCCTCGCCCGTCTTGATCGTATCCTGCAAAATGGCGATGAGCGCCTGGGTCACCTCGGCGGCTTCGGCGCTGCGGCCGGCATGGGACAGGTAAATGACCGTGTTGAGCGCATTGTACAAAAAATGGGGATTGATCTGCGCCATGAGCAGATCGATCTGCATCTGCCGTTTGTCCGCTTCGCTGCGGACCGATGCCTGGATCGTCTCCTTCAGGTCGCCGACCATCCGGTTGAAGCCGCCGCCCAGAATCTCCAACTCGTCCCCGCTGCGGATGTCGACCGTCGTGCCCAGATCGCCCACGGCTACGCGCTTCATCGCGTTCGTCAGGCGGATGAGCGGGCGGGTAAGGCCCACGATGATCGGCAGCATGACGACCGTCGACGCGACGATGCCGCACAGGATGATGAGCACGTAAAAGTAGAAAATGCGGTTGATCTTCTCGAACAGCGCATGCTTGGAGATGAGCGCCGTCTGGCGCCAGCCGTAGTTCATGCCGTCGTCGGCGAGCGCGATGCGGCTGTCGTCTTCGGCATAGTCCGCGTTCGGGCCGAGCGCGCTCGCCATGAATTCGCGGTCCGCCGCCGGCAGCTCCTCGTTCGCCGCGTACAGCAGCGCGCCTTGACCGGAATACAGCTCGATCTGCTCGAAATCCCGCGCGGTCTGAAGGAAGACGTTGGACAGCTCCGAATAGGCGACATCGATGACGAGAAAGCTGTCCGCCGACGAGCTGATGCCGATCGGCCGGTACTTGAGCACGTAGCTGACGACCTGCCGCTGCCCGCTGATGTAGAAAAACGAATGCGGCTCGCTGTAGGCGCTTCGTTCGCGCGACAGCTTGGCGAACCAGTCTTGCTTGAGATAGTCCGCAAAATAGTCTTCGTAGCCGCTGAAGTTGGAATACGTCTCTCCGCCGGGCGGCACGATCAGCACGTTCAGGATAAAGTTGCCGAGGGCGACGAACCGGCCCAGCTTCTCCTGAACCGCTTGCTTGCGGAAGTATTCGGTTTCGATGCTGTCGCCCGGCTGCGCGTAGACCTGGCTCGTGATTTCCTCGTCGGACACGATGTACTCGGCCGTCTTGGCGACCTGCTCCTGAATTTTGCCGAGCTGAAAAGAGATTTGCGCAAGCTTCGTCCGGCTGTCCTTGATCGATTGATCGCGGATGATATTCCGGGCGTAGTCGTAAATAAAGAAGCCGCTCACGGCGAGCGACAACGAGACGACAAGCGCGGCGCTCGCCATGATCTTGGTGCGGATCTTCATGCGCATGTCGCGCTCACCTGCGTTTCTCCGTATATTCGTTCGGATTCATGCCCGTCTGCTTGCGGAATACCTGGCTGAAATATTGGCCGTTGCGGTAGCCGACGCGCTCCGCGATCTCGTAGATCTTGAGCGCGCCGTCCGCGAGCAGCCGCTTGGCCTGCTCCATGCGGATCTCGGTCAGGCGGTCCAGCACGGTATGGCCCGTCTCCTCCTTGAAGACGTGGCGCAGATGATCGCGGCTGATGCCCAGATGGGCGGCCACGGCGTCGGCGCCGATATCCGGATCGGCGTAGTGCCGCTCCAGATAAGCGATAGCCGCGCGAACCTTGCGCGAGCCGGCCGGGGCGCCCGCGGCCGCCTCGAGCGCGGCGATCCGGCCGGCGAACGCGGCCTCGATCGCCGTCAGCGACGTCCAGCCCGCGGCATCCTGCGGCTCGGCCGGATTGGACAGGCCGAGCTGCGCGCGGCTGCGGGCGATCGAAGCGGCGAGCTGACGGCACAGCTCGGTCAAGCCCGGGATGTCCATCGCCGCGCGCGCCTGCGCGAATAAGCCGGGCAGACCGAGCGCAGCCTCCGCGTAGCGGCCCTCTTGCAGCATTCCGCGCACCGAGGCGAGCCCCGCGCTCCAGTCGAAGTGCCCGGCCGAGACCGCAGCCGCCTCGGGCAGCGGCTCGTTCAGCCTGAACAGCTGGCGCGGCCCGTAATAGACGGCGAGTCCGAGCCGCCTGAGGCCCTCGGCGAGCCGGCCGGGCACGGCGCCGCGATCCGCCAGCCCGTAGGCGCTGGCGGCCGATACCGTGCCGCCCGTCAGCCGCTCCAGCGCGGCCGCCGCCTCGGAAGCCCTCGCCTCGGCCGTCTCGCGCAGCCGGCCTTCGCCGCGGGCGCCGGCGTCTCCGTAGAGGAGCACGAAGTACTCCTCCAAGAAGGGGAGCGCCGCCAGCAGGCCGGCGTCGTCCGAGGCGGGCCAGGCGGCCGGCAGCGGCGAAGGCGCCGGCATGCCAGGCGGCAAAAACGGCGGCCTGTCGGGCCGGAGGACGACGAGCTGCCAGCGGTCGAAGCCTTCGCAGCGCCCGTCCGTCGCCGTCCGCCAGCCGGCATCCGACAGCTCCCGTCCGCCGAGCCAGTCGACCAGCAGCCGGTCCCGCCCGCTCCTCAGCGCTCTGCGGGCTTGTACGATCTCTTCGCGCAGGCCGCCGAGCTCGCGGCTGAACGTATCGGCGTCCATCTCGTGCTTCACCCAATAGCTGGCGACGCCGAGCCGGACGGCCTCCTTCGCGTACTCGAACTCCTTGTACGAGGTCAGCAGCACGATTTTCAGCGCCGTGCCTTCCGCAAGCAGCGTCTTGCTGAGCGCCAGGCCGTCTTGACCGGGCATGACGATGTCCATGAGGACGAGGTCGGGGCGATGCTTGCGGGCAAGCTCGGGCACTTGCGCGGGGCGCGTCGCCGTGCAGACGATCTCGTAGCCGAGCGCTTCCCAGGAGACGAGACGCTTCAGATGCTCGATCGCCAGCACTTCGTCGTCCACGATCATGACTTTGACGGGATTCATTCCTGTCGGCTCCTTCCCTGCCCTTCGGGCATCCGAATCGATTAATAGCAGTATCATCCGTTAACGGAGGCCGGTTCGTCAATCGGGTCTATTTGGGCATGCTTCGGGCGAAGCATCCCCAGCCGCTGCAAGACACGCAAAAAAGACGAACGGAGGCGTTCCTCCGTTCGTCTGCGCGATGCTGCATTGCTGCGTTATTTCCTTCTGCCGGAAAAAAGGCGGCGCACGCGCCAGGATGACACGTTGCGAACGTTCGCCGATCGCCTGTATTTACCGGGGCAGCGGATCGCGCGAGGCGAGCAGCGTGAAGCGGAAGCGGGAGCCGGCCCCTTCCTCGCTATGGGCTTCGATCCGGCCGCCCATCAGCTCGACGAGACGCTTGCAGATGGCGAGCCCGAGGCCCGTGCCGCCGTACTTGCGGTTGAAGGCCGGGTGGAGCTGCGAAAACGAATGGAACAGGCGGTCGAGCTTGTCCGCCGGAATGCCGATTCCCGTATCCGCCACCTCGAATTCGAGCATGTCCGCCGCGAGCTCATCGCTCCGCGCGTGACGCAGCCTGACGGTGACGCTGCCCGCCTCGGTGAACTTGATCGCGTTGCCGACGAGATTGACCAGTACCTGCCGGATGCGGGCGGCATCGCCGTCGAAGGTCGCCGGGGTGCCGTCTTCAATGCGCATGTCCAGCGCGATTCCCTTCGCGTCGGCTCTGACCTCGAACAGCTCGCGGACCGACTCGAGCAGCTCGGCGGGGATGACGGTCTCGCATTCGAGATCGAGCTTGCCGGCCTCGATCTTGCTGAAATCCAGAATGTCGTTCAGGATGCGAAGCAGGCTGCGGCTGCTCTTCATGACGATCTCCGCGTACTCGCGCTGCGAATCCGAGAGCGGCGTATCCAGCAGCAGGTCGGTCATGCCCATGATGCCGTTCATCGGGGTCCGCAGCTCATGGCTCATGATCGCGAGAAACTCGGACTTGGCATGGTCCGCGCGCTCGGCGGATTCCTTGGCTTTCAGCACCTCGACTTCGCTCGTGATATCCCGCCACACGACGACGGCGCCCCGGATCTCGCCCCTGTCCGTGATCGGCGTCACGCGATAGTCGGCGAGGAAGCTCGAACCGTCCGTGCGCCAGAAAATATCCTCCCGCGCCGCGCGCGGCTGGCCGTCCCGAATGGTCTGATGGACGGGAGACTTGCCCTCGGCATAGCGGCTGCCGTCCGCGCGGGTATGGTGGACCGACTCCTGGTAAGGGCGGCCTGCGAACAGCTCCGCCTCGCAACCGAGCATGCGGGCGCCGGGCGGATTGAGGAAGATGCCCCGGCCTTCCCGGTCGACGCCGAAGATGCCTTCGGACACCGAGCTCAGGATGAGCGCATGCTCGTAGCTAAGCTTCTCGATCTGCTCCATGTGGCGCTTGCGATCGGTAATATCGGAAGCGATGCCGAATACGCCGACTACGCGGTCGTCTACGAAGATCGGCACGTTCGTGACGGTCAGGTCGAGCAAGGAGCCGTCCTTGTGAAGAACGACGGCTTCGTAGTTGTGCGGCTCGCCCTGCGCGGCCCGGTTGAAGTTGGCTTGCGTGCGCGGCAGGTCCGGCGGGTATACGAGGTGGACGAACGAGCCCGGCATCAGCTCCTCGCGCGTGAACCCGAGCATTTTCTCCAGGCTCGCGTTGAGCGAGGTGAAGTTGCCCTCCAGGTCGAACGAATACACGCCCGACGGATTGTAGTCGAACAGCGATTTGTAGCGCTGCTCGCTCTCCCGGAGCTGCGTTTCCATCAGCCTGCTGTCGGTAATATCCTGCAGCGTACCGAGAAGCCGACTGACTTTTTCGCTGCCGGGCATGCAAATCGTCTTGATCCGTGCATGGATCAGCCTTGTTTCTCCGCCGAGGGTCACGATACGAAAATCCGTTTCATGAAAGCCGCCTTTAAACGCTTCCTGCAGATTCGTTTGGATGCGATTCTTGTCGCCTGGATGCAGGCAGTCGAAAAACGCTTCGAGATCGCTCCGATGCCGGTCGATCCGCGCGTCGAACATACGGTGCATCTCGTCGGAGCAGGAGAATTTGCCGGTGTCGAGATCCCATTCCCACGAGCCGATGCGGGCCAGCCGCTGCGCCTCGGCAAGATTGTCCTCGAACTTCTTGCGGGCCGTGATGTCCCGTCCGATACCGACGATTTTGTCGAATTGGCCGTCAGAGGTCCGCAGAATCTCAAACGCCGTCTCGAACCAGAGATAATGGCCGTCCCGGTGGCGAACCCGGCATTCGAATACGCCGACGTCGCGAAAAGCTTGCGCCTGCAGCTGCTTGACGTCGTCGGGATGGTACAGCGCCGTGTTGTTGCGGCCGATGAGCTCGTCCGGTTCGTAGCCCAATATCGAATGGATGGCCGGCGAAACGTAACGGGTGATGCCGTCGGGCGTAGACACGGTAATCAGGTCTTGCGCATGATCGAGCACGAGCCGCAGGATCGTCTCCTCGGACAGCGTATCCGGCGACGCAGTCGGGAGAATCTCCGTCACCTGGACCGCAATGCCCCGGACGATGCCTGCGCTGTGAACCGGGAACAGGCAAAGGCGGACGCTGACGGCCGATCCGTCCTTGCGCGACAAGGATTCGTTTAATATTAAGCTGGTCAACCTGCCGTCCAACAGAGGCGCAAGAAGCTCAGCGCGCTCGTCGGGTGCACGAACCGCCACTTGCGCATAGGGAATATCCCGCAGCTCTTCTTCGGAATAACCGAGCATTTCGCAAAACGACGGGTTGGCGCCGATCCACACTGCCGCATCGGGGGAGAGGAAAGCCGTGCCGACCGGTGAATGATAATAAAGTTGTTCGTAAGGCAACGATTGGTTCGCGAATACGTGCTCCAACTAAGCTCCTCCTCCCGCTATATACTGAGTTTATCAGGAACTGCGGCGAAGGCCTAGCCGTATCGGAGACATCAAATCAGGCCTCGCGAAACTTCGGGGGATTCGTCGTCCCTCGTCACCGCGGCGAGTCATATGTCGTCTCATTTACCCATATATATAGTATACTGACTGCAATGGACGAAAGTCCGAGCAAGATTAGAGGAGGTTGTGTCCATGGGATTTCTGGATAAAGTCAAATCCGGGCTGAACGATGCGGGCAACAAGGCCAAGGTTCTGGTCGACGTGAATCGCCTCAAGCTTCAGAACAGCTCGAAAAGAAAAGAGATCGAAGAAATACAGCAGCAGATCGGCCAGCTGGTATTCGAGACTGCCGTCGGCCGTCGCGTCGAGGCCGGGATTCATGAGCTGCAGCCCAAGTACGACCGCATTCTCTTGCTCGAGCAGGAGATCCAGGAGAACAAGGCGCAGATTAACGCACTCTCCGACGAAAAGGAATGCGCATGCGGCAAGACGGCCCCGCTTGAGGCTAAATTTTGCTCCTCCTGCGGCAGGACATTCGATGTGACGCCGGGCTTATAAGCGAATAACCGATATAAAAAACCTGGCGATAAGAGAGGCATCCCTTTCTTCGCCAGGCTTTTAAATGGGCTGTTGACCAAAACTAATGAAATTAGTTATATTAAAACTAATGACATTAGTTTTTTGGGAGGCTCTTAAACGATGATGGAAACGATAAAGGCTGCGAACCTGGCGCTCCGGTTTGCCCTTGAGTTGGCGATGCTTGCGGCGTTAGGTTACTGGGGCTTCAAGACGGATCTGGCGCCCGCGTTTAGCTGGATGCTCGGCATCGGCGCTCCGGTTTTGGCCGCCGTCGTCTGGGGCGCATTTCTATCGCCCAAGGCGTCGATCCCTTTGGGCGGCGGCTTGAAGCTGGCGATCGAGCTTGCGGTATTTGTCGTGGCCGCAGCCGCCTTATACGCTGCAGGACGCCAGGCAAGCGCGTCTGCGCTGCTTGCCGTCTGGGCCGTCAACCGCATCCTGATGGCCGTATGGGACCAATAGGCATGGCGTCCTAAGCGGCATCAATTGAATAGCAAAGCGAGTATCAGGACGTCCATGAATTGCCTGGTCGCCTCATGCATCAAATAATGCTTCAGGAGACCTTCTTCCTTAAAGCCCAGTTTTTTCAGCACTTTCAGCGATGCGGCGTTGTCCGGATGCACCTCGGCCTGAATCCGGTGCGGACCGATGAACGTGCAGCTGAAGTCGAGCACGGCGCGCACCGCCTCCGACGCGATGCCGCGGTTCCAGAAGTTCGGCTTCAGATCGTAGCCCAGCGCCAGCGGAAACCGCGGCAGGTCCTCGAAGCTGCCGCGCGTCGGCATCAAGGTCACCGTGCCGATCAGCGGACGGGTTCCCCGCAGCGTCACGCCCCAGGCGACTACGCGCTTGTCCGCATAGCCCTGGCGCCAGCTCTCGATAATCGCCTCGGTGTCCGCTACGGAAGCCGGGCCGTGCCAGTCCTGCAGGTTGTTGACTTGCGGGTCCGTGCACAAGGCATACAGATCATCGGCGTCCTCGGCCGTTACCTGGCGCAGCAGCAAGCGCTCCGTGAGGAGCGGAGGGAATTGCGAATACCAGCTCATGATGTCACTAACCTTCGATTGTCGGATGATGCGGTCATTATAAGCCGCCAGCCTTAAAATAACATGAATGACGCGTCCGGCCTTCCGGCAGCCAAGCATTGCGGCAGCTGTATCCGACGTCTATTGTAAGGAGTAGAAGGGAGGCGGCGCGCCATGCAACGAATAGCGCACGAGAAGGGCCGGCACGGGGAAATGAGCGTCTTCGATACGACGGAGCTGTACGGCGAGCTCGGCAGATTCCGCGTCTTGCAGTTCGCGGACGGCGCCGTTCAAGGAGCGATCGATCTGAGGAATCCTTCGCGTGTCCTGCTGGCCTATCAGCGCGCGCTTATCAACCTCATGGATGCGATCCATCCGCAATTCGGACGGGCATTCGTCATCGGGCACGGGGCGGGGACGATCGCGAGGCATTACGGGAGCGAACGGATCGATACGGCGGAGATCGATGCCACGGTCGTCGAGTGGAGCCGCAACTATTTCGGCTGCAGGCAGGACGGCGTCGCGATCGGCGACGGGCGCGCGCTGCTCTCCGGGACGGAGCCCGGCAGCTTTGACTACATCGTCGTCGATGCTTTTACCGCTGACGGGACGCCGCCGCATCTGGCGACGCTGGAGTTTTACAGCCTGGCGCGGGAGCGGCTGCGGGACGGCGGCGCAATGCTGCTCAATGTCATCGCGCGCGGCAAGGGAGACAAGCGGATCGCTTCGATGCTGGCGACGCTTCAAGCGGTATTTCCTTATGCGGCTGCCATATCGGTGGCCGGTCCCGGCGGAGAAGCGGGGGACAATCTGATTCTGGTGGCTGGCCCTCGGGAGACGGCGTACGTAGACATGCCGCCCGACTGCAAGCCGATCGTCATCGAGCCGGGTTATGTGCGCAGGGATCGCTATTTCTAAAATTTGTGAACGGGATTACAGAATTTCATGCTTCCGTACGGTATGATAAAAGCATTGAACGCCCCCACGATCCGCTATGCCGGCAGACGCGAATACGGAAGATGGGTGCCATACATATTGGAGGCCTCTTCATGAAAACCGTACAAGCCGAATCGGAAATCGCCCGAGAGATCGCGAACGTATTCGCGGAAGCCGCTGCGGGAGCGGACGCATACCCGGAGCCGCTGAGCGCCGCGATTCGCGGGCTCGTCCAACGGGCCGACCCGACGGGCCGGGACCGCAAATCCAACTATATCGCCTTTTTGCTCCCGTCCTGGATCGGCGCGCGGACGGGAGCCGATCCGGCGCTGTGCCGGGATCTGGCGGTAGGCAACGTATACGCGATGCTGCACTTTTTTGTGCTCGACGATATGATGGACGGCAGCGATGCCGGCATGGAGGGCAAGCGGGCCCTTGCGGTCGGCCAGCTGCTGAACGCGCTTTTCATAGCGCGTTACGGCCGGTACTACCCGCCCGAATCTCCGCTTTGGACCTACTACCGGACTTATCTGGGCGAATGGGCGACCGCCGTCTCCGGCGAAGGCTTGCGGCGTGCGGACCCGCGCGATCCTCGCGCGCTCGCGCGCAAGTCGGCCCCGGTGAAGCTTGGCGCCGTCGCGGTCCTGCTGGACGCGGGACTTTCGGAGCAGATTGCCGACATGGAGGCGGCAGTCGAGCTGGCGCTTGCGTCTTTGCAGCTGGCGGACGATTGGGCCGACTGGCGGGAGGATCTGCCGGCAGAGGAACGAAGCAACGCTTTTCTGACGCTGGTCAGACGCGAGAGCCTGGCCATGCCCGAGGATCAGCCCCTGCAGGAACGGCTGGTCCTGCAGGCGATTTACCGCAAAGGGGCGCTGGAGCAGCTGGCCTCCATCGTGCTCGGCCACGGCGAGCGGCTCGCCGCGCTGCCCGGCGCGGCGCCTGGACTGGTCCGATTCCAGCAGGAGATCGTGGCCGGGATTTTGAACGACGTTCAGGCGACCCGGGATACAACGGATAAATTGGCTAGCGGTGGCGGTTTTTCATATTTTTTATCAAAAATGAAAGAATTATAGGGACGAGAAGCCTAATCATATGGTAGGATATGGGTTGATAGGCCCAATCATATGAAAAGGTTGTGAATCGAATGTCCCTCGAATCGCTCAAAGTCCAGGTCATCAAAAAAGCATGGGAAGATCCCGCATTCAAGCAACAACTGCTGGCCGATCCCAAGGCTGCGGTCAAAGAGGCGTTCGGCGTAGACTTGCCGCAAGAAATTCAAGTGACGACCGTCGAAGAGAGCGCTTCGCACTACTATCTGGTCATCCCGCCGAATCCCGAGGACCTCGGCAACGGCGACTCAAACGTCGAAGTTGTTTGGTAAGACGCCTGCCGCAGCGACCGCGGCCTCTTCGCGGGCTGCATCGCTGGCTATCGGGAGCCGAATTAACACTTCGGTTCCCTGCCCCTTGCGGCTTTTAAAATCGATCGTGCCCTTCATCACCTCGATGATGCGGAAGGTCACCATCGTCCCGAGTCCGGTACCTTTGGACTTGGTCGAGAAATAAGGCACGCCGAGCTTGGCGATCTGCGCTTCGTCCATTCCTTCCCCGTTATCCTTGATCCATATGGTCGCTTCGCCGTCTTCCTCATAAGCGTTGATCTCGATATAGCCGTCTTCCTTGAACGCCTCGATGCTGTTCTTCAACAGATTGATAAGCGCCTGCTTGAACTTGGACGAGCTGCCGATTACGGTCAGTCCCGGATCCGCGTTAATGTGCAGCCTGCCGCCGTACATGGCCGCATGCGGAGCGATAATGACTTCGAGCTGCGCCAGCTCCTCCGCCAGATTCAAGGGAGAGACCGTCTCGAGCTCGGGCTTCGCAAAGGTCAGAAAGTCCGTAATGATGCCGGATGCGCGATCCAGCTCGCTCACCGCGATGTTAAAATGCTTTTTGCTCTCGTTGTCTCCCCGCCCAGCCAGCAGCTGCAGGAATCCGCGCGTAACCTGAAGCGGATTGCGGACTTCGTGCGCGACCGATGCGGCGAGATCGCTGATGATTTTCAGCTTCTCCGTGCGCTCCAGCCGATGATTGAACAGCTCCAGGCGCTTGGAGTAGGACAGCAGCATCCGATAATCGGCGGATATGCGTCTGGCCAGGATGATGACGAGCCCTACGATCAGCAGGACGACCCCGATTTTCCACAAGAACAGAATGTAGCTCTTGCCGCTGGCATAATAGAGAACCAGATCCGTAGCCCCCGAGAGCGCCAGCAAGAAAAGGCATGCGGACAAGATAATGGCGTCCGTGTTCTTGCGCATCGCATGGACGACGGACAGCACGGCGATAATGATCAGCTGGACAAGGATCAAGGACCCGAGGATCGGGTTCGTGAGCAGGTAGTACAGATCGTAATATCGCTCGTTCGTCGCCTTGTATGCGATAAACGCCAGAAAACAAAAGGCGGAGAAGCCGGCCTGCCATTTGCGGAATCTCGTAAAAAAGCGGAAGCGGCCGCCTAGCACTTCGTCCACGTAATAGCTGAGCGCGGGAAAGAGCAAGAACATCGACAGATCGAATAGCGATAAAAAGAGATTGGCGTACGATTTATAATAGATATACAGCATCGGCGAATAGACCGATATCAACATGCCGATCGTCAGCGCGATGAGGCAGAGCGAGATCCAGGAGCTCCTTTGCCGGCGGTTCAGATAGCTTGAGCAGATCAGCATGATCAGCGCCAGAAACGAGATCGAGCCCCCGAGCAGCAGGTCCGGCAGCTCTCTGCGGACGTAGCTCTCCTCCAGCGGCGCGAACTCGCCGATCCGGGCGTTCGTGATGAACCCTGCGCGCGTCCCCGTCGTAAGGATCCGCACGTCGATGTTCGACGCCCGGTCGTAAGCGCCGAGCGGCAGCAGCAGCCGGTTCAAGTGAAAGTCGAAGTCGCGCTTCGACTCAAAGAGCAGCGTCCCCTCTCTGAAGGCGGCCAACTCAAGCCCGTACAATCGCCGGACCAGCAAGCCCGGCCGCTGCCAGCCGCTCGTCGGCGGCACTTGCAGACGGATCCATGCGCCCTGGACGCCTTCCGGCAGATCGACCAGCGGCGTGCCCGCCTCCGCTTCGATCCATTGTCCGTCCGCGGGCGGCGAGGCGCCGAGCTGCGCGCCGTCCGGAATCCACATCACTTGCCAATGGTCGATTTTCGCTTCGGGCGCCGCTGCCCAGCTGGTATTCGGCCCTATAATGAACAACGCGGCAATGACGAACGCACACGCCATCGCTGCGATTAAGCGAACCGCTTTCATATTGCACCCCATTTTACCTGTCGCATCGATTTGGTAAGATCTGACGCGGGAAAAATTGCCTGTTACCAACTAAAATTCGACAGCATGGATCAAACTCCTGTATGAAACGCCAATTCGTCGGGCAAAAGTTCATGCGAGGTTGGGCCTTATTGCCTAGGAGCGAAAGCGGCAAAAAACCAGGCGTCCCAATCGATGCTGTCCTCGTAACTGACGCGCTCCCAATGTCTTCTGCCGGCGTTCCGCGGACCGAAGCCGGCGCCGCCCAGCAAGACGCAAAGCCCCGGATAACGGTCGATTGTCTGGCTCAGCCATTCGGAGAGGGACGCGATATGAAGCGGATCGGTAACGGATATCGCGGCCGCCCGTACGTCCTTCAGTTCGATGAGCTGGCCGAGCCCATCATAGGGCGTATCAGGACCCAGGTAAATTACGTCGATGCCTCTTTTTCGCAAGTAAAGACTGAACAGAAGCAAGCCGAGATGGTGATGCTCGCCGGGCGGACAGAAGGCGACCGCGCTGGGCATGCTCGGATCGACCGGCAGCGAACGGAAGATTTGCATGAACCGCTGCAAGATGAGCTGCGAGGCGAAATGCTCTTGGGCAACGGCGATTTTCCCCGCTTCCCAGTCGGTGCCGATGCGGACGAGGAGCGGAGCGAGGATCGCGTGGAACGTTTTTTCGTAGCCGTACAGCGATAGCGCGAGATCGATGTTTTGATGGGCCTCTTCTGTATTAAAAGCGATGAGCGCCGGATAGAGGCGATCCGCGATATGCAGGTCGACTTGGGAAGGTCGCGATTCTGCGGGCGGCGGCAGAAACGGAAGGGACGTACCTTCCGCATCCGGGCCCTCCGTACGCAGCGGCCTGTCTTGTTTTAGCTGCTGCGCGATCTCTCCGATCTTCATCCCTTGATCTTCGATCCGACGCTTGACCCATCTGAGCGTAGCAATGTCGGATTCGCTGTAAAGGCGGTGTCCTCCGGCGCTGCGGAGCGGATTGACGATGCGGTGGCGGGCTTCCCAGGCGCGAAGGGTGACGCCTGGGATGCCGAGCATGTCGGTTACTTTTTGAATGCTGTACACTGTGCGCACCTCCGCCTAGAATTATACATAATTGATACAAAACTTCTTCATTATAGCTTGAAACATGCATTTTGACGTACATCGTGCCAATATTTATTGCTTGTATTGTATAGGTTGTGTACAATTGAAATCAAATAATTAGCGATAATACCTATACATAAAATATACAAATTACCGCGTGAAAAGGATGGTAAAGGACCTCATGGGCGAGCGGGCGCAATACGAGGACAATACGCAGGTGCTGGATGCGGGAGCCGTAATGGGGGCGATGGAGCGTTCCCTGGCGATGATCGAATTCGATATGGAAGGCATGACGCTGTGGGCCAATCGCAAGTTCGCGGACGCGCTGGGCTACGAACAGTCGGAGATGCGCGGACTGCCGCATCGGCGGTTTTGCACGCCTGCGTTTGCGGGTAGCGACGATTACCGGGAATTGTGGTCCAACCTGCGCAAAGGCAAGACTTTTCAGGAAAAAATCCAACGGGTCGCCAAGGACGGAAGTCTTCTGTGGCTCGAAGCGACTTATATGCCGGTGCGGGGGGCGGACGGGGAATACGATGCCGTAATCAAGATTGCCACCGACATTACGTCCCGCGAGCAAGCGGCGATCCGGCACACCGAGGAACTGAATCGCACGGCGCAGGAGCTGTCGAGCCGGGCGGGCGAAGGCATATCGAGGAGCGGAGAGATCGAAGCCGCGATTGACCGGCTGCGCGCGGATTCGATGGACAATTTTGAAAAGCTGCAGCGTCTGGAAAAGCAGACCGCCGCGATACGGGGCATTGTGCGGGTCATTCGCGAGGTGGCCTCGCAAACGCAGCTGCTCTCCCTGAACGCTGCGATCGAGGCGGCGCACGCCGGGGAGTTCGGACGGGGATTCGAAGTCGTCGCTGCGGAGGTGCGCAAGCTCGCGGGCGAGGTCCAGGAAGCCGCCAAAAAAGCAAACGCCGAAGTGGAGGAGGTCGTTTCGAGAATGGCGGAGATCGGCAGCGGGACGAAGCGGTCGCAGTCTTCGATGGAAGAGAGCAGGCGCAGGCTGCAGGACGCGGTCGTTGCCTTCCGAAGGATCGAGGACGCGGCGGGCCGGCTGGAGGAGCAGGCCAAGGCGCTGGATCGCGCTTAAAATGCGCCGATTGTTCTACGCATCGCGTATTTCAAGTATTTCCATTTTGGACGCCGTGATTTAAGATGGAGAAAGACAGGTCCAATGACCCATATCGGAGAAATGGAGTAAAAAGCCGATGAACGCACGCTCTCTGCTTGGTCCGCTCGCCGCCTCGATTCTTCCTTATGTCGCGTTCGTCGTATTGAGCAGGAATCCCGGCTGGGATGGCCTATTCGTGTTGCCTGGCGCGCACTTTTACATCGTGAGTTCGGTCGCGCTGCTGGCGCTGATCGTGGCCGGCTTCGTCGCCGTCGCCGGCAGGCGCGTTCGCAATATCAAGGTCAGCTTTCTTGCGTTGTCTTTTGTCTCGTTAGCCGTGCTCTTCATGGTGCACGGATTGTCTACGCCTAATTTTCTGATAGGCGCCACGCCTTTGCCGAAGATTAGCGCCCCGCTCAGCGTCATTTTCGCCACCGTCTGGCTCTGGCTGTCCTCCTGGCGATCCGACCACCCTCTTATCCGTTTTTTCTCCTGCCGCGAACGGCTTCTTCTTCCGCTGTGGACCGTGCTGCTGGCGCTCGCCGGCTTGATCGGCCTGCTGCGTCCCGAGATTGTCGACTTTATCCGTCTGGACGTTCATCCGCTTAACAGCTCTGCGACGCTGTTCGTTATCGTCGTCAATATCGTCACGGGTTACCGTTATTACCGTTCCTACTTATATTCGCGCTTCCCGCTGGAACTGGCGATCGTTTACAGCACGGCTTGGCTCATCGCGGCTCAGCTCATCATGACGCAAGGAACGGTATGGCGCAGCAGCTGGTGGCTTTACCACTTCCTGTTGCTGGCGGCGATGGTCGTCGTGCTGTTCGGACTCTATCGGCAGTACGCTTCCAGACGTTCGCTCACCGGCGCGATCAAAGGGCTGTTCACGACGGACCCGGTCGAGCGCATCACCAACGCGCTGCAGCCGAGCGTCCGCGCGCTTATGCTGGCCACCGAGAGCAAGGATACGTACACGGCGGGCCACAACTTCCGCGTGACGCTGTACGCGCTTAAGATTGCGGAGCAGCTGCAGCTCCGTCCGGAGCAGCTGCGCGCGCTCGTCGGCGGCACGATCGTGCACGACGTCGGCAAGATCGAGACGCCCGACGCGGTGCTCAACAAGCCCGGGCGGCTGACGCCGGAGGAGCGGACGATCATCGAGGAGCATCCGGTCCGGGGATACGAGATGTGCAGAAATCTCGGATTCATGGAGGAGGAGCTGGGCATCATCCGTTCGCACCACGAAAAGTGGAACGGCGAAGGTTATCCCGACCGCCTGGCCGGCGAAGAGATTCCGAGAATGGCGCGAATCGTAGCGGTCGCGGATGTATACGATGCGCTGACAAGCAACCGCGCTTACCGGCCGGCAATGTCCCACGAGGATGCGATGGCGATCCTGAACGCGAGCAAGGGGACCCACTTCGAGCCCGCCTGCGTCGAGGCCTGGGAGCGGGCCTGCCAGGCCGAGCCGGAGATGATCCGGGAGGGCTCGACGATGTGGGAGCCGGGCTTCGGCAGATCCGCGCTTGCCTGACCGCACGCGCGCTGCCGGAAGAGCAGCGCCGAGGGGGCTTGGGGTTCGCGAGTTTGTCTGCGAAGTCCCCCGCATTCGCATCAGAAGCGGGACAAGTCCAATCCGTAAGCAGCCGCCGGCTTCCGGCGAATCGAGAACGGCGCCGCTCCCGGCTGGGGTGCGGCGCCGTTTGTTTAGAAGTCGAAGTTGTCGGGATCGGGTCCGACCCGCCGGCCGCGGTCCATCGCGGCGATCAGGCGGTGATCCTCCTCCGACAGCGAGAAGCCGAAGACGTCGGCGTTCTCCGCGATCCGATGCGCCCGGGTCGACTTGGGAATCGTCGCGACGCCGAGCTCGAGGTCCCAGCGGAGGATGATCTGCGCGACGGACTTGCCGTGCCGGTGCGCAATCGCGGCCAGCGTCGGATCGTCGAGCAATTCTCCTTGCATGAGCGGAGACCAGGCTTCGATTCGAATGCCGCGCTCGGCGGCGTACGCGCGCAGCTCCGGCTGCTGAAGACGCGGATGCAGTTCGACCTGATCGACCATCGGCACGACGCTTGCGTGCTGCAGCAGGTCCTCCAGATGATGAACATGGAAGTTGCTCACGCCGATCGCTTTGACGCGTCCTTCTGCGTACAGCTTCTCAAGCGCGCGCCAGGCATCCTTGTATTTACCCGCGACGGGCCAATGGATCAGATAAAGATCGAGGTAATCCAGCCCCAGCTTGCGAAGGCTTGTCTCGTAGGCGGTCAGCGTCTCTTCGTATCCGAGGTCCGCGTTCCATACTTTCGACGTGACGAATAACGCCTCGCGGGCAAGTCCCGTCTCGGAGAGCGCTTCGCGAATGCCGGCGCCGACGCTCGTCTCGTTATCGTAGATTGCGGCCGTGTCGATGCTGCGATATCCCTGGCGAATGGCCTCCTTGACGGCGCTCGCCGCTTCGGCACCCTCCGGAACCTTAAATACGCCGAGGCCGAGCCATGGCATGCGAACGTCGTTTGCGAGCGGAAAAGCGCTTTGAAGATTTTGAATAGGAGTATGTGTATTCATGATCTCAGTTTATCCCCTTACTCTTTTTTTGATTAAAGTTAGTTTGAGACTGACGCTGTCTGCGTTCGGAGGTCGTTGCTCGCGCGGGATTCCGCGTTTTCGAGGCGCAGGCTTGCCGCCGTCAGCAGCACCGCGCCGGCGACCATGACGGCGCCGATCCACGGCGTATGCGCGACGCCGAGCCGATCCACGACGATGCCGCCGAGGAAGGCGCCAATCGCGATACCCGCGTTAAAAGCCGCGATGTTGAGCGACGAAGCGAAGTCGACGGCGTTTTTGGCATGTCGTTCCGCCAGCATCACGACGTAGAGCTGGAGCCCGGGCACGTTCATGAAGGCGAGCAGGCCCATGAGCAGGACGAACGCCAGTCCGGCCGCGCGGTAGGGCGCGGCGAAGTTCAGCGCGAGCAGCACGATGGCCTGCAGCGCGAACATGATGAGCAGCGCAGGAACGGGGCGCTTGTTGGCGGCTTTGCCGCCGACGATATTGCCGATCGCGATAGCGATGCCGTAGAAGAGCAGGATCAAGGCGATCGAAGATTCGCCGTATCCGGTTATATCCCGCAGAAGCGGAGACAAATAAGTAAAGACGACGAACGTGCCTCCGTAGCCGAGCGCCGTGATGGAGAAGGCGAGCAGCAGCCGGCGATTGCCCAGCAGCGGGAGCTGGCGGCGCAGCTTGGTCCGGGCGGGTCCCCGGAGCCCGGAAGGGACGAGCGCGAGATTGGCCGCGAGAGCGACGATGCCGACGGCCGCGATCGCGGCGAAGGCAGTCCGCCAGCCGAGATGCTGGCCGAGCAGCGTGCCGAGCGGAACGCCCGTCACGGTCGCGATCGTAAGACCCGAGAACATGGTGGAGATCGCGCTGGCTCTGCGATCCCTTGGCACGAGATCCGCCGCGATCGTCGAGCCGACGGACATGAAGACGCCATGCGCGAAGGCGGACAGCACGCGGGCGGCGAGCAGCAGGACGATGCCGCCGGAAGCGGCGGCGAGCATATTGCCTGCGATAAAAACGACCATGATCCAGAGAAGCAGCGTCTTGCGCGGCACGCCTGCGGCGAGCGAGGTCAGGATCGGCGCTCCGAACATGACGCCCAGTGCGTATAGCGTGACCGTAAGGCCCGCGAGCGATTCGGATATATGAAGATCATCCGCGATGAGGGGCAGCAGCCCGACGCTGATGAATTCGGTCGTGCCGATGGCGAACGCGCTGACCGCGAGCGCGAGCAGCGCGGCCGTGCTTTTGTTGGCGGCTAACGTCATTGGAGCATCACTCCCATAGTAGATATCCCGGCCGGTGAATGCTATTATGGATGAATGTTGCCCGAATGGACAGTACGTACTTTTAAGTGATATAGGTACTAAAAAGTACCCATGGCGGCATGCGGAAGGAGTGACCTCGAAGTGGCTAAAAAGTTCAATATCTCCGTGGAAGCGACACTCGAAGTCATCGGCGGCAAATGGAAGTGCGTCATCCTCTGTCATTTGACGCACGGCAAGAAGCGCACGAGCGAGCTCAAGCGCCTGATGCCTGCCATTACGCAGAAGATGCTCACGCAGCAGCTGCGCGAGCTCGAGGACGACGGCATCGTCAACCGGATCGTATATAACGAAGTCCCTCCCCGCGTCGAGTATGAGCTCAGCGCTTACGGATGGAGCCTGAAGTCGATTCTGGACGCCTTGTGCAACTGGGGCGAGCAGCATATCATCAAGGAATACGGGGACAAATACGCGGTGCTCGAGGATAACGTGCTGAACCGCTAGAAGAGAGGTAAATGCAAATGACCAAGCCATCGATATACGGCTTGACCTACGATAAGCTTGCCGCTTGGCTGGCGGAGCGGGGGTTCAAGAAGTCGCGCGCCGACCGGGCGTGGGAGCAGCTGTACCGCAGCCGTGTCGCGGACTTTGCGCAGATGGCTCCTGTGCTCGAACCCGCCGTGACTTCGCTGCTTGAGGAGAGCTTCGCGCTTCGGACGATGACGGAGCACGTGAAGCAGCAGTCCGCGGACGGAACCGTGAAGTTCCTGTTCCGGCTGGCCGACGGCAACCTCATCGAGACGGTGTTGATGCGGCACAAGTTCGGCTTGTCCGTCTGCGTGACGACGCAGGTCGGGTGCAACATCGGGTGCAGCTTCTGCGCGAGCGGCCTGCTTGCCAAGAGCCGGGATCTGTCCGGGGGCGAGATCGCGGAGCAGATCATGCAGGTCCAGGCACATCTCGATGCCGCAGGCGACGGAGAGCGCGTCAGTCATATCGTCGTGATGGGCATCGGCGAGCCCTTCGACAACTACGACAATATGGCGGATTTTATCCGCGTCATGAAGGATCACAAGGGGCTGGCGATCGGACCGCGCCACATCACCGTGTCCACGAGCGGGCTGGCGAACAAGCTGCGCGAATTCGCGGATTCGGATTTGCAGACGAATCTGGCCGTGTCGCTGCATGCGCCGAACGACGAGCTGCGCACTCGGATTATGAAAATCAATCGTGCCATTCCGATCGCGAAGCTGATGGCTGCGATCGATTATTACCTGGAGCGGACGAACCGGCGGCTCACGCTGGAATATATCTTGCTGCGGGATGTGAACGACCGCAGGGAGCACGCGGAGGAGCTGGCGGACTTGATCGGCGAGGCGAGGCGGGGCCAGGTGAACGTCAACCTCATCCCGTACAATCCGGTGGACGAGCACAGCCAGTACCAGCGCAGCGAGCAAGATGCTGTGCGGGGCTTTTACGACGCGCTCAAAAAGCGCGGCGTGAGCGTGAGCGTGCGGCTGGAGCACGGCGCCGACATCGACGCGGCCTGCGGGCAGCTGCGAAGCAAGCAAATCGCGGCGGCGAACTAACATGCGAAAGGGGCCGGTAGGATACGGCCCCTTTCTTGTTATTTTCGCTCGGCAAGCTGCTGGATGCGCTCATGGGGCAGACCGGCGAGCCTAGCGACCGTAGCTGGGTCAAGACCTTCTTGCAGCATTTGAATAGCAATTTCCTCTTTGGCCGATTCTTTGCCTTGCTTGAGGCCTTTTTCAAGACCTTCCTTAAGACCTTCATCCCTGCCGGTCTCCCAGCCCGTTTCGCGGCCTTCTTCCCATGCGTCCTTCAAGAAGCTGACCCGGTCTCGCTGCGCCTTTTCCCGCGCTTCGTACAGCATGCGGGTCATGTCGTCCTCGCTCAGGTGGGACAGACGTTCTTCGGCATTTCGAATCGTGGGATCCATCTCGATCAACTCCTCCAATTGTTCTGGGGTCGTCCGTTCGTCCAAGAAACGCAGCCAGCGATGCAGCGGATCGTCGCGGCGATACGGCCCGGATCGAAACTTGGGGCATTCGATGAAATGCAGTTCGATCAGGTCGGTGAGCCGATATTGCCTCGCCTTATCTTCATAGAGCTGGAACGAATGATGGAAGTGCGCAAGCGGCAAAAACGAATAGTCCAATATGTTGATGCAGATCGTCTTCTTGAGCTGGCTGTAGTCTTCACCTTCGCGAATGGAGTCCGCCAGCAAGCGTCCCATATAGAACAAGCTGCGCTTTTCCATGTGCCGGTAGCGCCCGACCTGCATTTCGACGTTGATTTGCTCCCGATCGGCGGTCTCACAACGGATATCCAGCACGCCTTCCTTGTCCTCGATGAGCCGTTTGGTGAGCAGCTTGCCGTCCAAAATCGTCAGATCGGCAATCGCCGTCCGGTCCCTTCGGTGCAGGATCGCGTTAAGCAGACCGATGAGCAGCGGCTTGCTGTCCGCCTCTCCGAACAGCCGTTTGAACAAGTAATCGTTTTTCGGGTTCAATCGCTTTTTCATGTCCCATTGCTCCCTTCAGTATACCATAGCCTTTTGCGCGCTTGGAGGACGCCAAAAAGCACGCGCCGCCCGTTACCCCGGTAGAAGGGTGTAACGGCGGCGCGTGCTTCGCGTCCGAATGCAATTGCTTAGAACTATTTTCGCTTGAGCGGGAGGGTTTGTCAATCCGAATGAACTATGCCTGACTCGCGACGACGGGAATCCATACCTCGCAGCGGTAATCCTCCGCGTTCGTATCTCCCCTCAGATACACCTCCAGCTCGGGGGCCGGGGCATGTTCATAACCGCAGGACGGAAACCATTCGCTATAGATCCGTTCCCATAGCCGTTGGATCGAAGGTGTCACGGGACCGACCGAGGTGAATACCGCCCAGGTAGCCTGAGGCACCGTCCATGTGACGTAGCCGTCCGGCGTTTCCGCGCCCGGCGCGCACTCTACCGCGACCAGATAGGTAAGGAGCTCTTCGCCGGGCGGCATCGAGCAGATGCCAAGCAAAGGGCTGCCGGCGCCGATCTCCGCTAATCGGGAGAGTGTCCCGTCAGCCTCGCATTCTCCCCAGTAAGCCGGAATTCTCCGGGTGTTCTCCCCGTTCTCGGTGCCGACCCGGATCATTTTACCGATGACCGCGAAGGCTTCTTTTTTGACAATCCGATAATCCATTTCTTTGTCTCCCTTCAATGACAGATGGAAGGAGATACGCGGGTAGGCCTTAAGCGAGGCGCCTTGGGCCTTGGCCTCCGAGGGCGCGATGCCATGCGCCTTACGGAACGCCTTGGCGAACGACTCCGGCGACTCGTAGCCGTACTTCAGCGACACGTCCAGCACTTTGGCTGCGCCCATCGCGAGCTCCTGTGCCGCCAGCGTCAGCTTGCGCTTGCGCATGTACTCCGCGACCGTCATGCCCGTTAACATGTGGAACATCCGTTGGAAGTGATACGGCGAAGTGCACGCTGCATGCGCGATCTCCGCCATATCGAAGGGCTCCTCGACCATTCGTTCCATCCGGTCCAGCGCGTGCCGCATTCGCTCCAGCCACTCCATGCGTATCCCCTCTCTGATTCCAATTTAACATCCGCGTGCCGGGATCGCCTGTCTTGGCGTGCTTTTCGCGAACAGGCCGGGTTGCCGATTTAAATCGATTCCCGCCGGCGGGACATTAGGGCAAGCGCGCCAGCTCCGATCAACAGGATGGCCACGATGGAGGAGCCGCCCGTCAGCTTGCCAAGGAGGTAGCCGATCGAGAAGATCACGAAGAAGATCAAAGAAAGGAACGTAAGGATGTTGATCGGGATCAACAGCCACTTGTTACGGCCGCCGAACCAGTACAGCTCGAACAGCCCGACGGCAGGGGCGAGAATGAAGCCGGGCCACATCATCGACCAGTTGTCCAGCAGCATCGCGATCTGACAGACGCCGTACACCGTGAGCAGAACGCCGCCGGGGACGAGTAAGCCGACGCCTTTGCCGCCAAGCACCGAGAAATACAGCCAATGAAAGAAAATTCCCAGCGGGAGCACGAACAGCGTCGGCCAGAAATGCGCGAAAATCGAGCCCGTGCCCAGATGCAGATCGCCGCGGAACAGCAGAAAAAGACCCGCCAGAAGCAGGAGAGGACCGAGCAACGAGCCGCGATGGATTTTCATAAGTAATCGCTCCTTATAAGCAAAGCTTGGTTGCTTATAGCTTAACACTAGGAGATCGTCTCTGTCGTCCAACTCGCGCATAGCGTAAGATCGGACCGGAGACGGAGGCGCGGGGCTGGATGTTATGGTAAAAGAAGCGGCGGGTGCGCAGCTCCCTAGGTCAGAGGGTCTGTCCGCTGTCTACGGTGACGAGCTGTCCTGTCATCGCCTCCTGCTCCAGCGCGAAGCGGATGCCGCGAGCGATATCCTGCGGCGATGCGATGGAGGCAAGCAGCGTAGCGGGCGCGAGCTTTTGCATCTGCTCCTCGCGCCCGGCCCACCAGCGCGTGTCGACGGCGCCGGGCAGGATCGCATTGACGCGGATCCGCGGGGCGAGCGCGTGCGCCAGAGACAGCGTGAGACCGTGAACGGCAGCCTTGGAGACGGCGTACGGCAGGGAGGAGCCGAGACCAGTCTTACCTGCGATGCTGCCGACGTTCACGATAGCGCCTCCGCCTCCGCGGATCATCAGAGGCGCTGCCGCCCTGGCGCAGTAGAACATGCCTTTGACGTTAGTGCCCACGAGCTCTTCCCACGCGTCGTCCGTCACCGCCTCCAGGTCTTGCAGCGGAATGTGCCGCGTGACGCTGGCGTTGTTCACGAGCAAATCTACCGATCCGAACGCCCTGTCTGCGGCGTCGAACATTGCTTTAACCTCCGCGTCCGAAGATACGTCCGCCCGCATTGCGATCGCTTGTCCGCCGAATTCCCGGATCGCCTCGACCGTTTCTTCCGCGTCGCTTCGCGAACGCGAATAATTGACGACGACGGCCGTGCCCAGCGCCCCCAGTTCCAGCGACACCGCTCTTCCGATGCCGGTGCCGCCGCCGGTAACGATCGCCGTACGATTTTTCAGATTCATGGCTGTTCCTCCTTCAGTTCTGTTCAGATCTGCTCTCTGATAAGTTTATAAGCCGAGCTGTGTTTCGTATAATTGAATAAAATGAAGATTTTGTTCACGAAAATCGATTGGAGATGCGTCACATGGATCCCAAATCGCTGCGCGCTTTTCACCGGATCGCCTCGCTCGGAAGCTTCCGCCTCGCGGCCGAAGAGCTTAATTACGCCCAGTCCACGGTAACGATGCAAATCCAGCGGTTGGAGGAGGATCTCGGCGTCATCCTGTTCGAGCGTGCCGGAGGGCTTCGGCTGACCGAAGAAGGCAGGCTGCTCAGAGAGCGGAGCCTGCCGATCTTGCAGGACATGGACCGTCTGCGGCGGTCGTTGGCGGAGATGCGCGAGGGGTACGCCGGGGAGGTCAGGCTTGGCGCAACGGAGCCTGCCGTCAGCTGCCGCCTGCCGACGCTGCTGAAGCGCTTCGCGGATCGTTATCCCCAGATTCGAGTCTCCGTCGAGTCATCGAACACGCCGGGCTTGAGCGAGCGGCTGCGCAAAGGGGAGCTCGACCTGGCGCTCTGCGCCTTGCCGGAGCATGCGGAGGGGCTGCACTTCGAGCAGCTATATCGCGAGCCGTTCGCCGCGCTCCTGCCCGCCGGTCACCCATTGGCCTCGCAAGCGGCTGTCCGTCTTGAAGAGCTTGCCGTTCACAGGCTGCTCGTCACGGCATCGAATTGTCCTTATCGCCGCAAGCTTGAGCTTCTGTTGGCCGAAAGTGCGATGCCGCCGGCGGAGACGATGGAAATCGGCAGCATGACCGCTCTCGCTTCCTATGTAGCGATCGGATTTGGCGTCGCCCTAGTTCCGCGCGTGCTGGCGGACGAGCCTCGGGCCGGCGTCACCGCTCGCCCGATCGAGGGGACGGTCGTGGACATGGCGTGCGGCCTGCTCAGCAGAGCCGCCGAGTCGCCGCTGACGCCGGCGGGAGCGAAGCTGTACGCTGCATTGCGGGAAGGACTCGCGGAGTAGGGCGGCGGCGAACCGAACTCTTTTCCAAGTTGAAGTGTATAAGCTGCGATACGCTTGGAAGGGAGGAGAGGGGCGGAATGGAGATCGCTAAAGCGGAAGCGCAGCGGCTCTACGAAGAGAACGCCGTTTATATTTACCGGCTCGTGCTCATGCTGACGAAATCCAGATCGCTGGCGGAAGACATCACCCAAGACGTTTTTATGCAAGCCTTTCGCAAATACGGCAGCTTTGACCCGCAGCGAACCGGCTCGGCGCGGCCGTGGCTGTCCCGCATCGCGATCAATTTGACGCGCAATTCGCTTCGAAAGAGCCGCTGGCTCTTCTTGATAGGTCAACCGCCTGAACGGGCGGACCCGAATTCGATTGAAGCCATCGTCCTGTCGGACGAGCGCGATCGGGAGTTATGGCGCGAGGTATTAGGGCTATCGCTGAAGACGAGGGAGGTTGTGACGCTCCACTTTTATGCGGGGATGACGCTTCAGGAGACGGCCGACTTGCTGGGAATACCGCTCGGGACCTGCAAATCCCGGCTCCATTCGGCGCTGAACAGCCTGAGGGCGCGTTTGCCGAATAAGGATCGTTATTTCGCATACGGGAGCGGGGGTAGCCATGAGTGATGTCTCGAAGTATCGACGGGTGATTGATGAGGCGCTCGCACCGGAAACGCCGGCCACGTCCTTCGACCAGCTCTGGGCGCGGGCGGAGGGCATGACGCGCAGGCCTTTTCGACGCTATTGGCTTATCGCGCTGCCCTTGCTCGCGGCGCTGTTGGCGGGGGCCTGCACTGCCGTCTATCAAAGCGTGACGAACTGGTCTAACACGACAGTTTCATTTAGCGCTAAGAAAGAAGATCTGACAGAGATGTTGACGCCGCTTGAAGCGTTCGACGGTAAGCACATATTAGAGGGGTATCCGTTATTAACGCTGCAGGAGACCAGAAGAATAGCCCCGATTCCGATTCGAATCCCGGTCTTGCCGGCCCGCTGGACAGAGGTGCGCTCCACCGGTTTGAATCCGGGCAATGCCGAATATTGGTCCTTCTTGCTTGATCCCCAAGGCAAGCGCGTCGTCGTAAAACAAGCGTTCGACAACAGCTACACCATGTCCTTGAAGAAAAAGCCGAACCAGACTTTCAGCTCCGGATATCCGTACGGCTCCAAGTTCATTGAGGGCTTCGGCGACGATCTCGCGATTCTGATGAATCTGCAGAAGGGCAGATGGCAGATGATGCTTTATCACAAGGAGGCCACAAAAGAGATCGTGACCTGCATCAGCATCTGGAGCATGGATCCGGACGAGGCGGTCGCGCTCGCTCATTTATATTTGGAGGCGCCTTCGTCTTAATTGCTTTCGCGTCTCCTATAAAAAAACGGCCGATACGGAAAGCTGGGCTCCGCTGTCGGCCGTTCATTTTAATTTGTTTTGAATAGCGCGGATATGACCTCAAACAGCGGCGTCGCCGGCCTCCCGAGCAGCTTTTCCAGATCGCTGCTCTCCACTGCAAGCGTGCCTGCGCGAATCGCTTGCTGGATCGCGGTGACGATCGGCAGCGCGAACTCGGGAACGCCTGCGCTCTTCATCACGCCCGCATAAGTTTCATCGTCAACTTGCTGGAGCGAAACTTCACGCCCGAGCGCCTCGGACAGCACGCAGGCGAGCTCACCATACGTACGCAGCGGTCCGCCCAGCTCGTACACCTTATTCTCGTGCCCTGTGCCGGCGAGCACGGCTGCAGCCGCCTCCGCATAGTCGCTGCGCGCAGCCCAGCCGACTTTGCCATCTCCGGCGGACGTGACGAGCGGGGCGCCCGCGACGATGCCCTGGATCGCGCCGGCCTCGTTTTCGATGTACCAATTGTTGCGCAAAAAGGCGTAGGGGATGCCGGTCGCGCGGATCGCATTTTCCGTATCGCGGTGAACTTCCGCCAGGAACAGCTCGCTCTCTTGGGCATTCGGCGCGCTGGTATAGGCAATGAATCCTACGCCTGCATGGCGTGCCGCCTCCACGGCGTTCGCATGTTGGCGAATACGCGTCTCCGTGTCCCCGTCGGTGGAGACGATCAACAGGCGATCGATGCCGGCGAAGGCTTGCTCAAGCGAAGCAGGATCTTCGAAGTCGCCGCGCCGTACGTCCACGCCTTGCTCACTCAATGCTGCCGCCTTTTGCGGATCGCGAACGCTTACGGCGATTTGCTCCGCGGGAACGCGCCCCAGAAGCGTCTGTACGACAAGGGAGCCGAGATGGCCCGTTGCACCGGTCACTAGCATTTTCATTAGAATTGAACCTCCTGATTGGAATCGTATTGGCTAGCCTCCGCGCTTCGGCTTAAGAAGATACATAGAACGCGAACATTCGTTGTAACCATAATAGCTACAACTCCGGCGTGAGTCAAGACTTCCTGTCAGGCTCGTTTCCTCGGCGTAAGGGCATCTCTGGGCGAGTTTCTTGGAAGAGATGCCTCCCTTTTCATAGACAAAGGCCGGACGACCCGCTATCATTAGGGCATAACTGCATATCCTCGTACCAGGCGCGCGCATGCTGCCATGCCGCTTAATAGGGAAGTCCGGTGAAAATCCGGCGCGGTCCCGCCACTGTAATGCCGAGCGCTCCGAGCGATGCCACTGTTCAACCGAATGGGAAGGCGCAGGAGTCGCGATGAAGCAGAGCCAGGAGACCTGCCTCGATACGAATGTATTCCGTCCGCTTCGCGGAGTGAGCGGCGGGATCGGCTGTGCCAGCCAAGCCGCTATGGAGCGGTTGTGTTGCGGTACGGCGCCGTGCTGCAATTTTGAACCACTCCCGCTGCGGAGTGGTTTTTTTGTTTCGGCGCGGACGAGCCGTACGGGCAAGAGGACTCATCATTATAGGTTGAAAAGGGGAATGACTCATGTTGGGCTTTAAACGCTTCAAATCGCTTACATCGCTCGCACTGTCTGTATCGCTGGCGGTCGCCGGGCTGTCGGCTGTGCTGCCTGCGGGCAAGAGCTACGCCGAGAGCGCTAGCGCCACGACGGTCGCCGCGGTCGCTTCCGTCAACGTCCAGTCGGATATCCAGGCCGCCATTGGTTATGTCAACGCGAACGGCGGGGTTTCCTCGGATTGGCTGGCCCTCAGTTTCGCGCGCGCGGGACAAGCCGTACCTGCCGACTATTCGGCGAAGCTGGCTGCCGGCGTAGAGGCCGAGTGGGCCAAGGCTTCGCCGGATCCGACGGCGCTTGCGCGCTTTGCGCTGGTCGCGAACGCGATCGGACTGGACGCTCGCAGCATCGGCGGCCACGACTTGATCGCGAAGCTTGCGAGCTATTCTTCCTTTGCCAATGTGTACGCCGATATCTTTGTGCTGCTCGCGCTTGATTCGGGCAACTACGAGCTGCCTGCCGGTACCGCGTGGACGCGCGGCGATCTGGTCGCGGCGATCGTCTCCGGCATCGACGGCTCCACGGTCCCCGATCTGTACGGCATGGCGCTCAGCGCCCTGGGCAAGTACAAGGACCGCCCCGAGGTTGCTGCCGCGGCGGACAAGGCTGTCGCGTGGCTGTCCACGAACCTCGCCAACGACAATAGCGAGGCGATCGCGCAAACGATCATCGGTCTTGCCGCCTACGGCATCGATCCGGCGGACGCGAAGTTCGCCAAGAACGGATCGAACCTGATCCAGCGCTTGCTGGCGTTCAAAAATACGGACGGCGGCTTCAAGCACGAGCTGTCCGACACCGCATCGGACAAGGCGTTCGCCACCGAGCAGGCGCTGCGCGCGTTGGCCGCTTACGGGCTGTTCGGCGCATCGCATCGTTCCGTATACGTCAACGCTGCCAGCCAATGGGTTGCGACGGGCGCAGCCGTAGAAGGGCTGAACGGCCCGCTGGCTGCGCTGAGCGCTACGCAAGCGGTATATGCGTGGGACGGGCTGGTCGAGATCGCCGATCGCAACAAGCTGAAGCTTGGCTACACGGAAGATCCGCAATACGGCAAGTTCCTGTCCGCCATCGGAGACGCGGCAGGCGATCAGAGCGTCTACTGGCTGTTCGCTGTCAAGCGCGGTGGCGCTTATGCAACGGTCGATACCTCGCTTGAGAAATTCCGGCTGCAGGCGGGCGACGAGCTGTACCTGTACCTGTCCGGCGCTGACAGCGGCCTCGTGAAATCTGTCACGGCAAAGGCTGCTGCGGGCGGCGCCATTGCGGTGAACGTGCAGTACACCTATTACGACAGCAGCTACAAGGAAGTAACGGGACCGGCGGCTGGCGTACAGGTCGCGATCGGCGGACAGACAGCGACGACCGACGCGAACGGCACGGCGACCTTCAAGGGCTTGTCCGCAGGCGAGCTGGCTTACACCGTGACGGGATACCGTGCCGGCGCCGCGCCGCTCGTGCTTAAGTATTCGGGCACGGTAGCCGTGAACGCAGGCCAGGGAAGCGGCGATTCGTTCGCGGACGCGGCGGATATCTCTTCTTGGGCAAGCGGTGCCGTAAACGAAGCTTACGCGGCCGGCTGGCTTCAAGGCGTAAGCACGACGGAGCTGAAGTTCGCGCCGAAGCAGCAACTGACCCGTGTGCAGTTCGCCGCGCTGATGCTGCGCCTGCTCGGCGAGACGCCGGCTTCCGGCGCCAAGCAGGCGTTCGCGGACGTCGCGCCGGGCGCCTGGTATTTCGATGCGGTCATGACGGCGAAATCCAAGGGATTGATCGGCGGCGTCACGGCAACGTCGTTCAAGCCGAACGACGCAATCTCCCGCCAAGATCTGGCTGTTGTGCTGACCCGCGCCTTCAAGCTGGATGGCTCGGGATCAAAGACCTCATTCTCCGACCAAGGCCAGATCTCCGGCTACGCGCTCGCGTCGGTCCGCGCGGTTTACGACAAGGGCTTGCTGAAGGGCACATCCGGCACCGCGTTCGACCCGAAGGCCAAGGTGACCCGCGAGATGGCGGCCGTCATCGCCTCGAACTTGCTCAAGCAAGGTTTGATTACCAAGTAAACGAAGCATAAGCGCAACAAAATAGACGTCGCAGGCTTTTGCCTGCGACGTCTATTCGCTGTTTGCCTATTCTTCCAGTTGTGCGGCCAGACGTCTTACCTGGTCTACGGGCAATTCGGACAAGCGGCTGACGGTGACGATGTCTGTGCCGGCTTTCAATAAATTAAGCGCGACGGCGACTCTGCCCTGCTCAATGCCCAGTTCCCTGCCTTCCTCCAAGCCCTGCTCCCGCGCATCCTTCAAAAAGCTGATCCGATCCCGGGTTGCTTTTTCCCTGGCCTCGTACAGCAAGCGGGTCATGTCGTCTTCGCTCAGATGGCTCAGCCGTTCCTCGGCCGTCCGAATCGTCGGATCCATGGCGATCAGCTCCTCCAGTTGTTCGTGAGTCGTGCGTTCGTCCAGAAACCTCAGCCAACGATGAAGCGGGTCCGCCATGACGTAAGGCGCCGAGCGAAACTTTGGAAACTCGATAAAATGCAATTCGATCAGGTCCGTCAGGATGAACTGCCGTTCGGTATCCTCATATAGATGAAACGAGCGATGGAAGCCTTCCAGGGGGAGAAAAGAAAAATCCAGCATGTTGATGCAGATCGTTTTTTGAGCTGGCCGTAATCCTCGCCTTCCCGAATCGAATCCGCAAGCAGCCGCCCCATGTAAAACAGGCTTCGCTTCTCCATATGCCGATAGCGGCCCACCTGCATCTCTACGTTGATCTGCTCCCGTTCTGCCGTCTCGCAGCGAATGTCGAGCACGCCTTCTTTGTCTTCGACTAGGCGCTTGGTGATCAGCTTGCCGTCCAGTACGGCAAGGTCCGCAATCGCGTCCCGCTCGCTTCTGCGCAGGACCGCATTAAGCAATCCGATTAGCAGCGGCTTGCTGTCGGCTTCGCCGAACAGACGCTTGAACAAGTAATCGTTTTTCGGATTCAACCGCTTATTCATAACCGTTTTGCCTCCAGTATATCATAATCGAGCGATTCTCCGAACGGCGCAACATGCCCGGAAAACGCAAAAAACGCGCCCTTCGCCGTCCTGTACGAAAACACAGGATCGGCGCAGGACGCGTGCTTCGCGCCTTGAACTGCTTTGGACTTATTTAAAATCATCTTCACCCAGGCCGCTTGCATTGTCAAGAGAGAGCGGGGTGCCTGGCGGCACCTTCCTCTTCCACGGCTTTCGTCTTAATCGTGAACACGAATGCCGCACCTTGGGCTGCGTCTTTTTTCGCATAAATTCGTCCGCCCATCAGCTCCACCAGCGTCTTGCAGATCGACAGTCCGAGTCCCGTCCCGCCGGTCTTGCCGCCCTGCGTTCCTTCGAGCTGGGAGAACGGCTGGAACAGCCTGTGGTACTGCCCTTCCGGGATGCCCGCTCCGGTATCCTCCACGGCGAATTCGAGCTCCAGTTCCGCGTCCTGCCGACGCAGCAGCCGTGCATAGACGCGAACGCCGCCGGCGGAAGTGAACTTGACGGCATTGCCGATCAAGTTGTTGAGCACCTGACGCAGCCGGTTTGGATCCCCGAGCAGCAGCGAAGGAATCGCGGGATCGATCTCCGTCGTAAGCGTCAGCCCTTTCTCGCGGAGCAGCGCGATGAACAGGTCCGCGGTTTCCTTCATGCAGCTTGCCAGGTTAAACGGCGCGAGCTCCAGGTCCATTTTGCCGGACTCGATCTTGGAAAAGTCGAGAATGTGGCTGATGATCGAGAGCAGCGCATTGCCGCTGGTGCGGATAATGTCGACCATGTCGCGGTCCGAAGCGCGTAGCTCCGATTCCATTAGCAGCTCCGACATCGCGATGATGCCGTTGAGCGGCGTTCGCAGCTCGTGGCTCATCGTCGCGAGGAAGCCCGACTTAATCTGGGAGGCCGTCTCCGCCGTTTCCTTCATCAGCGTCAGCTCGCGGTTCGCTACCTCCATCTGCTGCGCCTGCGCTTCCAGCTCGCTCGTTTTCGCCTCGAGCTCCCGCGTTTTGGCGGCCAATTCCTTCGTCTGGCGCTCCAGCTCGAGCCGCGTCAGGTAGAGGCGCACGAAGCCGTCGATCTTGCTCTTCAGCACCTCCGGATGCACGGGCTTCGTCATAAAATCGATCGCGCCGGCCGAATACGCTTGCTTGTAGTTGTCCAGCTCCGACGTCAGCGAGGTGAGGAAGATGATCGGAATATCCTGCGACTTTTTGCGCGTCTTGATGCGCCGGGCCGTTTCGAAGCCGTTCATGTCCGGCATGATTACGTCCATGATGATGAGCGCAAAGTCGTTGTTGAGCAGGCACTTGAGCGCCTCGGAGCCTGACGAAGCGGAGACGAGCTTGTACGGCGAATCGGCAAGAATCGCTTGAATGGACAAGAACTCATCGGGCCGATCGTCGACAAGAAGGATGTGAACGCGATGTCCCATGCTGGCTGTCATTCCTTCCGACGGGTCTATTTGATGAGCCACGCCTTGAGAAGCGTGACGAGCTGAGTCGTATTAATCGGCTTGGCGATATAGTCGGAAGCGCCGGCCCGAAGGCATTTTACGCGGTCGCCTTCCATCGCTCTGGCGGTCAACGCGATGATGACCAAGTTTTCGAACTGCGACATCTGGCGGATGCGCCGCATCGTCTCGTAGCCGTCCATCTCCGGCATCATGATGTCCATGAAAACGAGATCTACGTCCGGGTGTACGCTCAGATGCTGCAGCGCTTCCTTGCCGTTCTGCGCGAAGCTGATCTCCATATTGTAGCCCTCCAGCACGCTGGAGAGCGCATAAATATTGCGCATATCGTCATCCACGAGCAAAATCTTTTTACCTTCGAACGCGGCTTCCGGGTTATGCAGCTTCTCGATGAGGAGCTGCTTGTCCGGCGGCAGGTCCTCATGCTTGCGATGCAAATACAGCGCGGTCTCGTCGTATAGGCGTTCCATCGACTGTACGTTTTTGAGCACGATGCTCTCGGCGTAATGCCGCAGCCGCAGCTCCTCTTCCTTGCTGAGGTCGCGGCCCGTGTAAATGATGACCGGCAGCGTTTGCAGCTTGCGGTTCGTCTTGACCTGCTCCAGCAGCTCGAAGCCGGAGATGTCGGCAAGGCCGAGATCGAGCACCATGCAGTCGAAGTGCTGGGCGTTCAACTGACCAAGCGCATCCTTGCCGGTGGCCGCGGCAGTCACGGATACGTCGGGGTGCGCGATAAAGTCGACCAGACTCCCGCGCAAGGCGGCATTGTCCTCGACGATCAGCAAATTTTTGACCGGACGCCGGATGTACGATTCGATCCGCAGGAACGCGGCTTCAAGCTCCGAGCGGTCGGTCGGCTTTTTCCAGAAGTCCAATGCGCCCATGGAGAGCCCTTGCTTGCTGTCGTCGGCAGTGGAGATGACGTGCACGGGGATATGCCGCAGCTCGGGCCGGCTCTTGAGCCTGCTGATGATCGCCCAGCCGTTGAGGACGGGGAGGTCGGCGTCGACGACGATCGCGTCCGGCTTGTAGGCGTGAGCGAGCGCGAGCCCCTGGTCGCCCTGCAGCGAGACGATCGCCTTGAAGCCGCGCTTGCGCGCAAGCTCGAGCAGGATGGCCGCGAACGACGCTTCTTCCTCGATGATAAGCAGCGTTGTATCTCCCGGCTTCAGGTCGTTTCGGTCGTCATCCATTACGGCATGCTGGAGCAGCTTCGGGTTGGAGATCGAGATGTCCGGCACGAACGATTCATAAAACTCGGCAATGTCTGCGCCGGGGCGCGGCGAAGCCTTGAATTCGACCGGCGTCGGCTCGTGGAATGCCGTCCGCTGCGCCGGTTCCGGGACGGATACAGGCTCGGGCCGGGGCGCCGTTGCAGCGGGTGCTTCCTTATTAAGGGCTGGCGCTGCCCCCCCTGTCTGCTCGGATGTCCGCTCCACTTCAAGCTCGGGAACGGACTTCTCGGCTTGCTCAGACAGGAGCAGGGTAAAGGCGCTTCCTTTGCCGGGTTCCGACGCGGCTTCGATCCGTCCGCCCAGCAGCGAGGCGAGCTGGCGGCAGATGCTGAGACCGAGTCCCGTTCCGCCATACTTGCGGCTGGTCGTGCCGTCTGCCTGCTGGAACGCTTCGAAGATGCTGTCGAGCTTTTCTTTCGGAATGCCGATGCCCGTATCTCTTACCTCGAAGAAAAGATCTTCCGGATTCGCCTCGCTCCGGCCGACCGTCAGCGATACCTGGCCCTTCTCCGTAAACTTGAAGGCATTGGAGAGCAGGTTCGCCAGAATCTGCTGCAGCCGGTGGCTGTCGGTCCGGAAAGAAGCCGGCAGCCTCGAATCGAGGCGCACGCGCAGCTCGAGTCCTTTGCCGCGCGCGACTTGATCGAACGTGCGATATGCATGGTCTACGACATCCTGGACTTGTACCGTCTCGAAGACGGCCGCCATCTTGCCGGCTTCGAGCTTGGCCAGGTCGAGAATCTCGTCGATGAGCCGGAGCAGATCCTTGCCCGCCGAGAAGATCGTGTGGACGTATTCAAGCTGTTTGGGCTGCAGATTGCCCGCCCGGTTCTCCGCGAGAATCTGCGACAGAATCAGGAGGCTATTGAGCGGGGTGCGCAGCTCGTGAGAGACGTTGGCGAGAAATTCGGATTTGTACTGCGCGGCCCTGAAAATCTCTTCGGCCTGCTGCTGGATCTCGTCTTTCTGCCGCGAGGTAAGAACCATCTCCTCCTGCAATTGCTCGTTGGAGACGCGCAGCTCGTCCGCCTGCACCCGGAGCTCCTCAGCCTGATCGACAAGCGAATCCGCCTGCTGTTCGATCTCCTCCTTTTGCCGGGCGAGGGACTCGGCCTGCTGAGCGATCTCTTCCTTCTGCCGTGCGGTTATCAGCACTTCCGTGCGCAGCGTCTCGTTGGCTTCGCTAATCTGCCTAGCCTGCGCATCGAGCTCTTCGGTTTGCGTGCGAAGCTCCTCCGTCTGCGCGGTCAGCTCTTCGGTCTGCGCCAGCAGCTCTTCCGTTTGGGCTACGAGCTCTTCCTTCTGGTGCTGAGTATGGCGCAGCAGTTCGTCGATCCGCGCGATATCGGCGAGCGTGTTGAACAAAACGCCCATATTAGCGGATACCCGGTCGATCAACTGCCGTTCGCGCGGGGAAAAGGCGTGAAGGGAAGCCAGCTCTACGACGCCGACAGTCTCGTCCTCGTAGCGGATCGGCACGAGCGTGAGGTAGGCGGGAGGCGTCTCGCCCAGCCCCGAGCGGATCTTGATATAGTCTGCCGGCAGATCGCTCATGACGATCGGATGCTTTTCCAGCGCGGCCTGGCCGACCAGACCGGCGCCGAGCGGGATAGGCTTGCGGGCTTCCCCCGAATCGTCATAGGCATAACCCGCGGTAAAGTGCAGCGCGTCGTCGCGCTTCACGTACAACGCTCCGCAGTTTGCGCCCAGCGCGCCGGCCAGCTTGCCCATGAAAATGCGGGAAGCTTCCTGTACCTGCACGGAGCCTTGAAGCAGGATCGCCATCTCGGATACGTTGGCGTTGATCCAGATCTCGTTTTCGGCATCTTCGCGAAGCTGTCGTTCCTGCGCTGTCTTATGATGCAGCGACAACGCCAGCTCCCGAAAGCGCCGCGCGAGCTGGCCGAATTCGTCTTCGGCCAAGTCGTCATGCGCGGATGCGTCCGTCTTGCCGGCCGCCATATCGTCCACGATCCGGGAGATGCGCCGCATACCCGTGAAGATGCTCCGATGTACGGTGGAGATCAAGTAGGCGCCGACTGCGAGGCCGAGGGCGCCTAGCGTAATCGATAGCCCCAATATTCGTCCGCTCGTATAGACGGAAGCGATGGCCGTCATGCCCCCGAGAAGGAGCAGAAACGCGAGGCCAAGGCCCCATATCTTCTTGGTGATATTCATAAAGACCGCCTTTGCGTCGGAATGATAGACTGCGTAGATATACTTGATGATATCTGCTGCATACAATTATAACTTTCCTGCCGGCAGATAGATATAGAACATCCCTTGCGGGCGGCTTAAGATTCAGCCCGGACGTCGGAACTGGGCTCTGTAGCTTCGCGGCGTCATGCGCGCAAAGGTTTTGAACACCTTTTCGAAATGCGAAAAATTATCGAATCCGGCCTCTTCGGATACTTCGGTAATTCGCGCGTCCGTCTCCCGGAGCAGCCGCTGCGCCTCCTTGACCCGCGTGATGCCGACGTATTCGGCGATCCCGAAGCCGGTGCACCGTTTAAAAGTACGGCTCAGGTAGCTGGGGCTCAAGTAGAAGCGGCTGCCGAGCTTGTCCAGCGTGATCGGCTCGCGAAAATTCGCGGCGATATACCGTGCGACCTCGGTCATTTTGGCCGCCGTCGGCGAAGACTCCTCTTCGGCGGCTTCGGCCTCCGCTCCGAGGGCGTGCCGGGCCGCGAACAGCAGCACCTCCGCAGCCGCGTGCCGGATCGGCAGCTCGCTGCCTGGCGGGCGATCCTGAATCTCGCGCAGCATGCCGTACAGCAGCTGCTCGATCCGCAGGCGCTCCGGGGCGTCCAGACGCAGCAGGCGGCGGGCGCCAAGGAACGGCGAGCGAAGCAACTCGGCCTCCGCCTCGCCGAACTGCGCGAAGTACCGCTCGTCATAATAGAGCACGACGCGCTCGTGATTGGGCACGCCGGTATCGCTTGTCTTGTGCACCTCGTCTCCGGGGATGATGACAAGGTCTCCGGGCTGAACCTGGTACGCGCGGTCCTTGATGAAATAGAACCGTTCGCCGCCGAGCAGGTAATAAAGCTCGTGCTGACCGTGCATATGGTCGGAGACCATCGAATAATGGCCTTTCCTCCGATTGTATTCTACGTAAAAAGGATCGTGCGGGTCTCCGTAACGAAGCGTGCTGCTCAAGTTCAAGCCAATCGCCTCCCAGAGGACAAAAAATGCGGGTTTTCAAGAATAATAACATAAATTGCGGAGCAAATAAGCACATTTTGCGGTACATTTTCCTCAGAAGATCCTTTAAGACGAGGAGAGATGGCAAAGATGGCAAAAAAGACATACGTACAGGTAGGCGCAGGAGGGAGAGCGGAGTTTTTTTACTCGGCGATCGCCACTGCGTATCGGGAGACGAGCGAACTGATCGCGTTCTGCGACATCAACCAGACCCGCATGGACTACGCGAACAAGCTGCTGACGGAGAAGTACGACTATCCGGCGGTACGTACCTATAAGAGCAACGAATTCGAACGGATGATCGAGACTGAAAAGCCGGACGCCGTCATCGTGACGAGCGTCGACCGGACGCACCATACGTATATTATCCGCGCGCTGGAGCTCGGCTGCGACGTCATTACCGAGAAGCCGATGACGGTCGACGAGGAGAAGTGCCAGGAAATTCTCGACGCGGTCGAACGGACGGGACGGAGCGTGCGCGTGACGTTTAACTACCGCTACGCGCCCCATCATACGAAAGCGCGCGAGCTGATCGCGAGCGGCGTCATCGGCGACGTGACGTCGATCCACTTCGAGTGGCTGCTGAACACGCAGCACGGCGCGGACTATTTCCGCCGCTGGCACAGGGACAAGCGCAACAGCGGCGGCCTGCTCGTGCACAAGTCCACGCATCACTTCGACCTGGTGAACTTCTGGATCGGCTCGCAGCCGGACACGGTGTTCGCAATGGGCGATCTGCTCTTCTACGGCAGGGAGAACGCGGAGAAGCGCGGCGTCACCAAGTTCTACGAGCGCGCGACGGGCAATCCCAATGCCGCCGGCGATCCGTTCGCCCTGCCGCTCGACGGCAATCCGCATCTGAAGGCGATGTACCTCGACGCCGAGCCCGAAGACGGCTATCGCCGCGATCAAAGCGTGTTCGGCGACGGCATCTCGATCGAGGACACGATGAGCGTGCTCGTGAAGTACAAGAACAAAGCGCAGCTGACTTATTCGCTGAACGCCTATCTGCCTTGGGAAGGCTACCAGATCGCGTTTAACGGCACGAAGGGCCGCATCGAGATGAAGATCGTCGAGCAGTCGTACGTGAATTCTGGCGGGGACAAGGCGCTCGAAGGCGCTGTACAGGGCGTCACGATCCTCGTATTCCCGATGTTCGGCGAGCCGTACAAGGCCGAATTCGAGATGGGCGAAGGCGGACACGGAGGCGGAGATCCGGTGCTGCTTAACGACATCTTCGGCGTCCCGGTCGAGGACGAGTTCCATCGCGCGGCGAATCACGTCGACGGCGCGCGCTCGATTTTGACGGGCATCGCGGCCAACCGGTCGATCCGCACCGGACAAGCGGTCAAGGTCGACGAGCTCGTGAAGTTTTATTAAAAGACCGCTTAAAATACAAATCCGCATAAACGACAGGCGCCTCTCCGTCCGGGGAAGCGCCTGTTGCTTATGCGGCTAGGCCGGGCGCCGGGACGAATCCGGGCGGGTTTCTCAGGCCGGTCTAGCCATGCGGCCGATCGTGCAGCTTCCGGTACTGCATCGGCGTCAGCTTGGCCGTTTTTTTGAACGTGCGCTCGAAATGCGTCACGCTCTCGAACCCGCACGCCGCCGCGACGTCGATGATCTTGCGGTTCGTCTCGCGCAGAAGCGTCTGGGCCTCACGCACGCGGACCAAATTCAGATAGCCGACCAGCGTAAAGCCGGTCACCGCCTTGAAGGTTCGGCTAAGGTGAGAGGGGCTCATGTAAAAGCGGGCGGCCAGATCGGGTAAAGTTACGTTATCCGGGTAGCGCGCATTCAAATGCCTGACGACGTCCGCGATTTTGCTGTGGAGCGGATGGGCCGCAGCCTGTCCTTCCTCGCCGCCGGAATCCGGCAGCCGGGAAGCCAGAAGCAGCAGCTCCGCGAGGAGCAGGCGCAGCCCGGTCTCGAAGCCCGGCTGGCGGCCCGCGATCTCGGCGCCCATCCGGTTCAGCAGGGCGAGCACGCCGGCCTGCTCGTAGGACGACAGACGGAAGATGCGCGATCCGCCGCGGAACACGCGGAACAGTTCGTCGTAGTAAGGCAGCCGCTCCATGCCCAGGTAGGCGTCGCTGAAGTTGATGACGACGCGCTCATGCGCGTGCGAGTCCTTCATCGACGATTTGTGCACCTGCTGCTTGTCGATGAATACGAGCGAGCCGGCGGCGACGCGATGCGTTTCTTCTTTAATAAAATAGAGACGCTCGCCCGAGACGAGGTAATAAATCTCATACGTGCGGTGATAGTGGTTCGTCCGCTCGAAGGGGCGGGTGCGGCGTATGCGGTGGTAATAAAAGTCCGATTCTTCGTCGCCGTAGGTCAAGGCGTCCGCCTCGTCGTACATGTGCGCTGCTCCTTTCCGCGTCAAACTGAGCCTAGTTACTCTTTCTGGAGCAAAATAAGTTGATTTTTTATAATATAAGCAAAAATCGCGGAGACTTCCAACCTTTTTTGCGGTAACCTGTGGACAGAAAGCGATTGCATATTACGATACGGAGGTTGAATATCCTGTGAGAGCGTTCATGGACGACCGCTTCCTGCTGAATAACGATACGGCCGCGATGCTTTACGAGCAATTCGCCGCGCCCATGCCGATCATCGACTACCATTGCCATCTGGATCCGAAGGCGATCTACGAAAATAAACCGTTCGCGAACCTGACCGAGGTGTGGCTGTACGGGGATCACTACAAATGGCGGGCGATGCGCGCGAACGGCATCCCTGAGAAGTACGTCACCGGCGGCGATGGCGTCTCCGACTACGACCGGTTTCTGGCCTATGCGAAAACCGTGCCGATGACGATCGGCAATCCGCTGTATCACTGGTCGCATCTCGAGCTGCGCCGCCTGTTCGGCATCGACGAGCTGATCAACGAAAAGAACGCGCCCGTCATTTGGGAAAAAGCGAACGCCAAGATCAACGGCGGCGGCTTCACGCCGCAGGATCTGGTGCGGGGCTCGAACGTCCGCGTCGTCTGCACGACCGACGATCCGGCGGACACGCTCGAATACCACCGCAAGCTGATCGAAGAGGACCGCCACGGCTTCCAGGTGCGCCCGTCGTTCCGTCCGGACAAGGCGCTCGAAATTAACCGGGCGACGTTCCTTCCTTGGCTGGCGCGCCTTCGCGAGGCTTGCGGCTACGAGCTGTCCGACTACGGCCTGCTCTTGAAGGCGCTGGGCGAGCGCGTACAATTTTTCCACGACACCGGCTGCCTGCTGTCCGACCATGCGATCGATACCGTCCTGCATGCGGAGGCTACGCAGGAACAAGCGGCGGCGATCTATGCGAAGGCGCTGCGCGGCGAGGCGGTGTCTCTTCACGAAGAGGCGCAGTACAAGACGTTCACGCTGCTGTTCCTCGGGCGGCAATACGCGGAGCGCGGTTGGACGATGCAGCTGCACATCCATGCGCACCGCAACAACAACACGGCGATGTTCGAGCGCCTCGGCCCGGATACCGGCTTCGACTCGATCAACGCGGGCGCGCTCGCGGGTCCGCTCGTCAAGCTGCTCGACGGGATCGAGAAGCAGGGAGGCCTGCCGCGCACGATCCTTTATTCGCTGAATGCCGGCGACAACGATGTGCTGGCCTCGATTATCGGCAGCTTTCAGGGGGACGGCATTCCCGGCAAGATCCAGCTCGGTTCCGCCTGGTGGTTCAACGATACGATCGACGGCATGCTCGCGCAGCTGAAGTCGCTGGCGAACATGGGGCTGCTGAGCCGGTTCGTCGGCATGCTGACGGATTCCCGCAGCTTCCTGTCGTATCCGCGGCATGAGTATTTTCGCCGGATTCTGTGCAATCTGCTCGGCGAATGGGTCGAGTCGGGCCTCGTGCCGGCCGACACGGAGCTGCTCGGCGAGATCGTCGAGGGCGTCTGCTACCGCAATGCGGAAGCCTACTTCCGATTCGGCGCGGAAGCCGCGCGGATCGAGATCGCGCGCACGGCGAGCGGCATATGAGCGGGGGCGCGGGCGCGGAGCGCGCCGGCATGGCGAACGCAACGGCTGCCGAGGACTTGGCGGCGCCGCCCCGTCTGAGCCGGGCGACGCTGGACGAAACGGCGGGAGCGCGTTACGACTGGATGAAGGCTTATCCGGTCAAGGTGCTGCAGATCGGGGAAGGCAATTTCCTGCGGGGCTTTGCGGATTGGATGATCGACCGGTGCAACCGGCAGGGCCTGTTCGAAGGCAGCGTGGCCGTCTGTCAGCCGCGTCCGTCGGGCGCGGCCAAGCTGGCCGAGCTGCGGGAGCAGGACGGCTTGTATTACCAATGGATTCGCGGTCTGCAGGACGGCCGCCCCGTCGACGAGCTGGACCTGGTGGCGGTGTTCGCGCTGACGGTCGATCCTTACGCGGAGTGGGATCGCTTTCTGGCGCTGGGAGAAGAGCCGGCGCTCGAGATCGTCGTCTCCAACACGACGGAGGCGGGGCTGGTCTACCAGGCGTCCGAATGGCAGCCGGAGCGGCCGATTCTATCGTATCCGGGCAAGCTGACGGCGCTGCTGTACCGGCGGTTCGAGACGTTCGGGGGCGATCCCGCGAAAGGCGTGCTGCTGCTGCCGTGCGAGCTGGTTGAAAATAACGGCGACAAGCTGCAGGAAATCGTGCTGCGGCATGCGGAGGACTGGGGGCTGCCCGAGGCGTTCAAAACGTGGGTCCGCGAGCATAACCGTTTCCTCAACAATCTCGTCGACCGGATCGTGACCGGCTATCCGGCCGAGGAGGCCGAGGCGCGCTTTGCTGCATTGGGCGCCGAAGACCGGCTGCTGAATGCGGCGGAGCCGTATCATCTATGGGCGATCGAGGGCGAGGCGGCGCTGGATGCGCGGCTGCCGCTGGCGAGCGCCGGACTGAACGTGCTGTGGACGGACGACCTGCGGCCGTATCAACTGCGCAAGGTGCGCATCCTGAATGGCGCGCACACGCTGATGGCGAGCGTCGGGCTGCTGAACGGGCTGGAAACGGTCGGCGAGACGGTCGCGCATCCGGCGTACGGCGAATGGATCCGCGACGCGATCATGAACGAGATCGTGCCGTCGGTGCCGCTGCCGGATGCAGACATGCGCCGTTATGCCGGCGAGGTGCTGGAGCGCTTTGCGAATCCGCATGTCCGGCACAAGCTGGCCGACATCGCGCTGAACAGCCTGTCCAAGTTCAAGGTGCGGCTGCTGCCGACGCTTGAAGCTTACGCGGAGCGGACCGGCGGGCTGCCGCCGCGAATCGTGGAGGCGTTCGCCTCGCTGCTGCGGCTGTATCGCGCTCGCGAGACGGGGGACGGCGGGTTTGCGGGCAACCGGCTGGACGGCAAGTCCTTAACGCTGCGTGATGACGCGGCGGCGCTGGCGGACCTGGCCGGGCTATGGGCGCGCCTGGACCAGGGAGAGCTGACTATGGAAGGTCTCGTTGCGGACATTCTCGGCCGTACCGACTGGTGGGGACGGGATCTGGGCGAGATCGAAGGGCTGCGCGCGGCGTTGTCCGGCGCATTGACGAAAATGGAGGCGAACGCATCATGAGCGAGACGGATACGACGCACGCTGCCGCGGCGACCGGAATCAACGGCGCTGCGGCAGCCGGATCGGCAGCGGCCGAGGCGGCTGCGAGCGACACCGTGGTGCTGAATCCGCGCGACCAGGTGGCCATCTCGCTGCGCGACATCCGCGCCGGCGAGACCGTGGACTGGTCGGACGGCGCAGGCGGCGAAGGCGCGGTGCTCGCGCTGCGGGACGTGCCGCGCGGGCACAAGCTGTTGATCCGGCCGGTCGCGGCCGGGCAGCACGTCAACAAGTTCGGTTATTCGATCGGCATCGCGAAGGAAGACATCGCTGTCGGCGACTGGGTGCATACGCATAACCTCAAGACAGGCCTCGGCGCGGTGCTGGACTATACGTACAAGCCGCTCTCAGACGGAGACGGCGCGTTCGCAGCGGATTCCGCATTCGACGATCATCCCGGTGGATCCGGAGCGCCATTCGCATCCCCCGCGGCTTCCTTTCCCGGCGGACAATCTACCTTCAAAGGCTACGTACGCGACGACGGCGAGGTCGGCATCCGCAACGAGATCTGGATCGTGAACACCGTGGGCTGCATCAACAAGACGTGCGAGACGCTCGCCCGTCTTGCGTCGCGTCAGTTCGAAGGGCGCGGCATCGACGGCGTATTCCACTTTCCGCACCCGTACGGCTGCTCCCAGCTCGGCGACGATCTGACCGCCACGCAGAAGCTGCTGGCCGCGCTCGTGCGCCACGGCAACGCGGCCGGCGTGCTCGTGATCGGCCTTGGCTGCGAGAACAATCAGGTCGACGCGTTCAAGAAGGTCATCGGCGACTACAATCCTGAGCGCGTGAAGTTCATGAAGTCGCAGGAGGTCGAAGACGAGCTGGAGGAAGGACTGTCGTTGATCGGCGACCTCGTCGACTACGCGGAGCGCTTCGTCCGGACGGAGGTGCCGCTGTCCAAGCTGCGCATCGGGCTCAAATGCGGGGGCTCCGACGGCTTCTCCGGCATTACAGCCAATCCGCTCGTCGGCCGCGTGGCCGACGCCATCACGTCGGTCGGCGGCACGGCGCTGCTGACCGAGGTGCCGGAGATGTTCGGCGCGGAGACGATCCTCATGGAGCGGGCGGCCGACGAGGCCGTTTTCGAAGACATCGTGAAGCTCGTCAACGACTTCAAGGACTACTTCATCCGCCACGGCCAGGAAATCTACGAGAATCCGTCGCCGGGCAACAAGGACGGCGGCATCACGACACTCGAGGAGAAGTCGCTCGGCTGCACGCAGAAGGGCGGCCACGCGACGGTTACCGACGTGCTGGCGTACGGCGAGCCTTCGCGCAGGCCGGGGCTTAATCTCGTGCAGGCGCCGGGCAACGATCTCGTCTCGGTCACGGCCCTGTCTGCCGCGGGCGCGCATGTCGTGCTGTTCACGACCGGGCGCGGCACGCCGTTCGGCGGACCGGTGCCGACCGTGAAGATCGCCACCAACTCTCAGCTCGCGGCTCGCAAGAAAAACTGGATCGACTTCAACGCGGGCCGTCTGATCGAAGGCATGAGCATGGACGCGCTGCGGGACGAACTGCTCGCGCAGATCGTGGACCTCGCTTCCGGCGAGAAGCAGACAAACAACGAGCGCAACGGGTTCCGCGAGATCGCCATTTTCAAGGACGGGGTCATCCTGTAATATAGCCCCTCGTCCCTGCTGGCCGGACCGTGGATCCGCTATTTGCCCGATAACGCCTACAATACAGATTTGCCGGACGCAGAATTCGCTATTCGCGATGTATCAGGGGACGAAGCCTGACTTCAGTCCAAATAGCGGACTCACGGTCCGCAGCCTTTGCTAAAACGCTAGAAATCGAGGGAATAGCGGACCCATTGTCCATCTCGTTGGCAGATTAGACAGTTGAGGGAGCGCTCCAGTCATTTATTGACACTGGAGCGTTCTTTTCTTTCGTCCTGGCCGTCTCTGTACAGTAAAGTTAAAAATGGACAGTCCCTCAGGCAACAAAATTGAATATTTTACAGTAGGCGCGCCCCGCCCAAGACCGCATACTGGTCGATGAACGCACTTACAGCGCAAAGACCGGCACGACCGGCATGCATGCTTGGAAGGGGAGAGTACCTTGCTTACGAACAATGATCAGGCGCTTCGCGACGTCAAGCTCGCGGACTTGTCCGTCAGGGAGAAAATCGGCCAGACCGTCGTCCTGCTGTCCGGCCGGGCGCAAGAAATCGAAAAGCACGGCAGTTTGGAAGCCTTCTTGGACCGTTACCCGGTTGGCGGCTTTTTCGTCGGCGCCGAGATAATCAAGGATGTCATGACGAGCAACGGCTTCGAGCAGGTAAAAGAAGCAACCGAGCAGTATCGGGCGGCGACCCGCATCCCGCTCATCTTCGCCTCGGATCTGGAAAATGGCTGCGGCAGCATGATTCCCGGCCTCACGAAGCTGCCGTTCCCGATGGCGCTCGGCGCGACGCGCAGCGAGCAGCTCGCTTACGATTACGGCAAGGCGACCGCGCTCGAGGCGGGTCTTGCGGGCGTGAACTGGACGTTCTCCCCGGTCGCCGACCTGAACGTCAACCGCTTCAATCCGATCACGGCGATCCGGGCGATCTCGGACAAGCCTTCCTGGGCGATTCCGCTGCTGAAGGCGGTCGTGCGCGGCATGCAGGATCACGGGCTCGCGGCGACGGCGAAGCACTTCCCGGGCGACGGCGTAGATTACCGCGACCAGCATATGACGACGACGGTCAACTCGCTGACCCGCGAGGCGTGGCTCGCGCAGCACGGCGCGGTGTTCCAGGCGCTGGTCGACGACGGGCTCGCGTCCATCATGACGGGGCATATCTCGCTTCCCGCGTTCCAGTCGCAGACGGCGCTCGGCGGCCGCTACTTGCCTGCGACGCTGTCGGCGGAGCTGAGCGACGGCTTGCTGAAGCGGCAGATGGGGTTCAAGGGCGCTATCGTCAGCGATGCGCTCATCATGGGCGGGTACCTCAAGTGGTACGAGCGCAACGAAGCGTATCTGCACACGCTGAACGCAGGTACGGACATGCTGTTGTGGCCGGAGCTTACTTATTTTGAAAGGGCCGAAAGAGCGCTCGAGACGGGCGAGCTGACGATGGAGCGGCTGGACGATGCAGTGGAGCGCGTGCTGCGGATGAAGCGTCGGTTCGGCGTGCTGGCGGCGGAGGAAGAAGCGCCTGCGATCGCGGAGCGCGGCGAAGCTTCCGCAACGAGCGAGCCTGCTTATGAGTTGAAGGCGACGGAAAGTCCCGCTTGTCAGGCCGACATCGCCGCCTTCGCGGAGCGCACGGCGCAAAGCGTAGCCGAGGGGGCGCTGACGCTTGTCCGCGACGAGGAAGGCCTGCTGCCGCTGGCGTCCGGCGCGGTGCGCAAGGCGCTCATCATCGGCATCAGCCCGTCGACGGCCGACTACGACGACTTGATCACGCTCAAGGAAGCGTTCGAGCGGCGCGGCATCGAGGCCGAACTCATCCGCAACGTCTGGTACGAAGATCTGATCGCGCGCGAGCCCGAGGTCGACCTGATCGTCTATGCGCCGATTCTGCGTCATCATCACCCGATGGGGCCGCTCGCCTTCAGCGCCGAGGAAGCCTCGGCTTGCTGGAGCGCCTTGACCGCCGGCAGAGACAAATCGGTCGTGGCCTCCTTCGGCTCGCCGTACCTCATCGCCGACTACTTTGACATGGCGCCGGTCGCCGTGAACGCCTACAGCAACGTACCGTCTTCCCATGAAGCGTTCGTGCGCGGGCTGTTCGGCGAGATTCCGTTCGCCGGCGTCGCGCCGGTCGACAATCTGTAATCGATACTTCAGCAGCAAAGCCAGCCAAAAGGGATGAAGCAGAGCGATATTTCTGCTTTATCTCTTTTTTTAAGATTAAAAAGTATTAAAGTGGGCGGCCATACGCGGACAATGAAGTGCGCTATCCTCATGTTGGAGCTTTCGAAAGTATGGCGGATTAAAAAGCCTGCATTTGTACATGTATTTTCAGCCGACACGCGACACGTGATGAAATACCTGCGGATATGCAGGAAAATGCAATGCGCAATCCGGAAATCCGGAGGATGGCGTAAAATAACTGCGCTTTCGCATCTATTCTGTTCAAAAGGGTCGACATCGGCATAAAAAGATGTATATTTGCAGGCATTGCGCCGAAAGAACGACGCAGGCGGCGATTGCCCGACCCCGTCGGAGCAACTACTGTATGAGCCAGCGACAGAAATTCCGCGTAACGCCAGTTACAGATATTTGCCAAACTTAATGGACCGTCAGGGCGATCTGCGATCTACCCGGACGGTTTTTCTTAGCATGCTCGCCCTCGTCGGCGGATTCCTCTGAATTTTGAACATTTCCCCCTGATTCGCAGCGGGGCGGAGATGCCGCGATATGTAGTAAAATGAGGCTTAACGGCCGGCTTGGCCGCCGAGCGGCGCTTGCTTGTCCGCGCGCGCCGGCGTTCCTGGTGCCGGTCCTCCCGCGAAGGAGCTTATTCCGATGCGCAAACGGTTCGGATTCGATTTTTACCGCAATATGCGGATACGCAACAAGCTGTCCTTGCTGATCGCGCTCATCGTGGCGCTTTCTTTTTCCGCGACGCTGCTCGTGCAGCAGTACGCGTTCTCCATTTACGACAGCCAGATCTACACCAAATCGTCGCAGGTGCTGAACTTGTCCTCCTCTGCCATCGAGGCTGAGCTCAAGCGGATCCGGCAGATCTCTTACAACGTGACGGCGGATGGTCAGGTCCAATCGCTGCTTAAAAAAATCGCGAATCCGGAAACGAGCAATTACGACCGGCTACTGCTCCGGCGCGATCTCGTCGACCGGCTGCTGAGCTATACTGGCACGGAGCCCTACCTGCTCTCGATCCAACTGTACGACTCGCTCGGTCACGAGAATGCGGCGGGAAACATCAAGGCGCTAAGCGACGCGAAGGTCGCGGACCTGTTAAGCAGATCCGATCAGGCAGAGGGCGAGCAGGTGCTGCTGTACCCGGACGAGAGCGACAGCGCGCTGGTCACGGCGAGGAAGGTGCGGTCGTACGAAGGCACCGACTTCAGCCTCAAGCGGCTCGGCATGCTCGTCATCCGCATCAATATCGAGCGGATCGTGCGCGAGAACGCGCCTGCGGAGGGCGAGTTGCTCATCCGGTCGGGCTCGGATATCGTATACCCGGTGCATCCCGCCTTTGCCGACGTCGGACTGAGCGAGGAGGATAGCCGCTACGGCAGCGGGTATTTCGTCGGCAGCTTCGGCGGGGAACGGTATTTCGTGTCCCATATCGAATCGGGCAATTCGGGCTGGATGTACTTCAACCTAACGCCGTTCAACCAAATTTTCGAGCGAATCATTTTTATCAAAGAGCTCGTCGTGTTCGTGTTCGTCGGTCTCCTCATCGTGGTGATCGCGTGGGGCTTCCGGTTTTCGCGCAGCATGACGCGTCCGATCGACGATCTGATCGCCCGGATGCGGCTCGCCGAGCGGGGCAACTTCGAGGAAGCCAACCTGCTATCGATCGACACGGCCAGCGTGCCGCGCGACGAGGTCGGCCTGTTGCACCGTTCGTTCCGCATTATGATCGAACGCATCAATACGCTGATCACGGAGAACTTCAAGAGCCGGCTGCTGGTAAAAGAGACAGAATTCAGGGCGCTTCAAGCGCAGATCAATCCGCATTTTCTGTACAACACGCTCGAATCGATCAACTGGATGGCCAAGATGAACCGGCAGCCGCAAATTTCGCAGATGGTCGAGGCGCTCGGCTTTCTCCTGCGCAATTCGATCTCGCTCGGCGATCCGCTCATTCCGCTGCGCGAAGAGCTGGGGCTGGTGGAAAGCTACGTAACGATTCAAAAATACCGGTTCGAGGAGCGGCTGGAATTCGAAACGGATATTCCGGAGGCGCTTATGGGGCGCACGATCCCGAAGCTGACGCTCCAGCCGCTGCTCGAGAACGCCGTTAATTATGCAGTGGAGCCTTCGATGACGCCCTGCCGAATCGTGATCCGCGCGCGAGAGTCGGCCTCGGAAGGTCTGCTGCTAACCGTCGAAGATTCCGGGCCCGGGATGGACCCTCGGATGCTGGAGCGGCTCCGCAGCGGGGAAGCCCGCGGCCAGGGCAGAGGCATCGGACTGCTTAACATCGACGAGCGTATCAGGATCGCGTTCGGCGAAGCCTACGGCGTTCGCGTGGAGAGCGAATCGGGGGGCGGCACCCGGGTCACGCTGGCGCTGCCGGCAGAGGACGCGCGAGCCTAAGACGAACCGAACGAAGGGGGACTGACCATGTACAAGGTACTGTTAGTAGACGACGAACGGATTATTTTGGACGGCATCTCAAGCATCGTCGATTGGGCGTCGGCGGGCACCATGCTTGCCGGCACGGCTCGCAACGGCGCAGAGGCGTTCGAGCGCATCGGGGAGCTCGCGCCGGATATCGTCATCACGGACGTCAAGATGCCGGTCATGGACGGTCTGCAGCTGGTGGAAAAAGCGAGCGGTATTTACCCGCATATCCGGTTTATCGTGCTGTCCGGCTTCGGCGAATTCGAATACGCGAGCCGCGCGATGCAATACGGCGTCAAGCATTACTTGCTCAAGCCGACCAACGAGCACAAGATCGCCGGCGCGCTCGCCGAGCTGATCGCGGAGCTTGGCCAGGAGGAGCGGCGCGAAACGTTTTTGCAGCAGATGAAGACGGAGATGGACGCCGTCATGCCGCACGTCAAAGAGCAGTTTTTGAAGGAATTCGTGACGAACAAGACCTTCGGCATCCGGGACTGGGAGCGGTACAGGCAGCTGTTCAAGCTGGACTACGATTACCGGGTGAGGCTGATTTTGTTCCAGCTGCAGCCGCCGTTCGAGTTCGAGCATCTGTTCGCGATTCGGAACATCGCGGGCGACGTGCTCGCGCAGCCGCTGCTCAGCACGACCATCGGCGACCATGTGCTGCTGGTCATCCGGGAAGAGGGGCAGAGGGACGGCGAAGGTGTTGGCGAAGGCGAAGGGCTCCAGCACAAGCTGGGCCGCATCCGCGATATTTTCCAGGACTACTATAAGCTAAAAACGACGGTCGCGCTGAGCGAACCCGACCATATTACCAATGCCCGCGGCTTGTACAGGGAGACGTTGTCCTGCCTGAATTACGGCTTCTATGTCGAAGAGGGCAGCCTGATCACGCGCAAGGATACGCTTCTGCCTAGCCGGGACGACTCGTTCGCGTTCGACGAAGAGCGGTTGTGCATGGCCGTGCGTTCAGGCCATCTCGAGGAGGCGGAGGCCGGGCTGGCCGAGTTTATCGGCGGCTTAAAGGAAGCCCAGCTGGACATCGGCGTCGCCAAGTCGTACGTGCTTCAACAGTTCGTCGCTCTGATCCGGCTGTGCGAGCCGGGCCGAATGGGCGACTATTATCAGCGTATTCCCGCGCTTGTCGAGCTGACTTCGCTCCACGCGATCCAGGCCTTTCTTGAAGAAGCGGCCAAGGAGATCGCAAGGTGGAACTACGAGCAGAACGTGAACAAGCATAGTGCGATCGTGCGCAAGGTGATCGCGATCGTCGAGGAGCAGCTCGGCAATCCGGAGCTGTCGCTGAACTGGGTCGCGCAGGAAATGCTGTACATGAACGCCGACTATCTGGGCAAGCTTTTCAAAAAGGAAACGGGCGAGAAGTTTTCCGCTTTTGTCACCCAGTCCCGTATCAAGCAGGCGATGGCGGACATCGCCGCCGAGCCCGACGTTAAAATATTCGAGCTGGCCGAGCGGTTGGGCTTCGGGGACAATCCGCAGTATTTCAGCCAAATTTTTAAAAAGTACGCAGGCTGCACGCCGTCGGAATATATCAAGAGCCTGGGGTGATGGGCGAGCTTGGGCTTCGGCAGTGGGGATGCGCGCACGAGGATGGCGCATGGTGGAGTTAAGCATGGGGCCGGGACTTATTCTACATCCCGATCGTGCACCGGAATGGTGCATGGCAGAGACTGCGCATTGAGTCGATAAAGCGCTTTCCGAAACTCTGTTTTTTATACAAACACCTCTGTTTTTTGAGTTAAAATCCTCCCGCATAAACGCAATAATAGTAAATGTAAGCACTATCAATTGTTGAATCCATCGATCCTGGGGAGGAACGAAATATGAAGAAATTAACGACGACGCTTATCGCCGCGAGCTTGATGATCGGCCTTGCCGCCTGCGGTTCCGGGAACAACGACGGCAAAGCGAGCGATGCCGCGGCGTCCGGCAGCGCCGGAAGCAGCGCAAGCGCGACGGCCAAGAGCGACGACAAGCCGGTCACGGTGCGCGTAGCCTGGTGGGGCGGGCAAGCGCGTCACGACTATACGCTCAAGGTCATTGATATGTACGAAAAGCTGCATCCGAACGTGACGATCGAGCCTGAATACGCGGCGTTCGACGATTACTGGAAAAAGCTCGCCCCGCAAGCGGCCGCCAACCAGTTGCCCGACGTCATCCAAATGGATATCTCCTACCTCAACCAATACGCGGGCCGCAACCAATTGGCCGATCTGACGCCGTATACCGAGAGCGGCAAGCTCGACGTGAGCTCGGTGGCCGAGACGACGCTCGCCGGCGGCAAAATCGACGGCAAACTGTACGCGATGAACGCAGGCTCCAATGCGCTCACGATGATGGTCGACCCGGCGATGTTAAAGTCGCTTGGCATCGAAGAGCCGGCCGCCGACAAGGGCTGGACCTGGGATGAGTTCGCCGCGCTTGGCGACAAGGCGAAGGCTCAGGGCAAGCTGCTGTTCAGCGACCTGCGTCACGACGTCTTCTTCCCGTTCTATCTGCGCGGCCAGGGCAAGCTGATGTATGCGGCGGACGGCACGAAGCTCGGCTACGACGACGACAAGCTCTTTATCGACTACTACAACAAATATCAAGAATGGTACGACAAAGGCTACACGCTCTCCCTCGACAAGCTGTCGCAGAGCAAGGGAACGCCCGAGGAGGATCTCGTGGCACTCGGCACGGCGCTGTCGTCAAATCAGTGGTCCAACCAGTTCATCGGCATTTCCGCCGCGGCGAAGCGCGATCTCGACCTGCTGCCAGTCCCGGGCTGGGATACGAACAAGGCGCTCTTCCTGAAGCCTAGTATGTACTTCACGGTGGCCAACTCGTCCAAAGTAAAAGACGCCGCCATCGACTTCATCAACTACTTCATCAATGACGTCGAAGCGAACAAGGTGATCCTCGGCGAGCGCGGCGTGCCGGTATCGTCCAAGGTGCAGGAAGCGATCCGTCCGAATCTGACGCCGGAGCAGACCAAAGTATTCGACTACGTCGCTTGGGCCGAGAAGAACAGTAGCGAAATGAATCCGCCGAACCCGGTCGGCGCCGTCGAAGTCGACGCGCTGCTCAAAGCAGAGGTCGAAAAGATTCTCTATAAGCAGACCACCGTCGAAAAGGGCGCCGCGGAGTTCCGCGAGAAAGCGAACGCGATCCTGGCGAAAAACAAATGACGTCGAGCCGTCCGGATATCGGGCGGGCACAGAGCCGGTTCCTCCGCGAGAAATCGCGAGGGGCCGGTTTTTTTACGGCATGTGCGCGTTTAGTTGCCGGATCGCTCAAGCGTGCGCGTAGATCAACAGTTCGCGGACTTACCGTGCCCCAGCCCCCCAAGTGTGAACGTAGATCAACAGTTTGCGGACTAACCGACCTCCGGCCCCCGAAGTATGAACGTAGATCAATTCGGCTTCGCTTACATCTGCCTCGCATGCCCGTCTGTCTAATCTCCACTTGAAGCTCCCAACAGGCCTCCCACTCGCGGGAGGCCTGTTTTTTGAACAAAGACAACGGTTTTTTGCCTTCTGGTTTCCGGCTCAAAATTTATAATTAAAGCATAAGGTATACGCTTACATTCGCGTACGCGACCTAGATTGGAGTGATCGAGATGACAAAGTTCCGCGAAAACAACCATTTGGTCGGATACTTGTTCACCGCGCCCTTTATTATCGGCTTTCTGATCTTTACGATGTTCCCGATGCTGGCATCGCTGTATTATTCGTTCACCGACTACAATCTGTTCGAAGCCCCGAACTGGGTGGGGTTCGACAACTACAAGACGATGTTCTCCGGCGACGATCAATACTGGAAGTCGGTGCGGGTCACGTTCACGTACGTCGTCGCGAGCGTACCGCTGCGGCTGGCGTTCGCGCTGGCGGTGGCGATGCTGCTGAACAAGGCGATCGGCGGCATCGGCCTGTACCGCTCCGCTTATTATCTGCCCTCGCTCATCGGCGGCAGCGTCGCCGTATCGATCATGTGGACGCAAGTGTTCGGCGACAAAGGCCTGCTCAACTCGTTCCTGAACCTGTTCGGCGCCCATGCGACCACGTCCTGGATCGGCTCGCCGGGCACCGCAATCTGGACGCTGATCGCCCTCTCCGTCTGGCAGTTCGGCTCTTCGATGCTCATCTTCCTAGCCGGCCTCAAGAGCATCCCGGCTTCGCTGCACGAAGCCGCGAACGTAGACGGCGCCGGCGCCGTACGCCGCTTCTTCAAGATTACGCTCCCGATGCTGAGCCCGATCATCCTGTTCAACCTGATCATGCAGACGATCTCCGCGTTCATGACCTTCACGCCGGCCTACGTCATCTCCCGCGGCGAAGGCGGCCCGCTCGACAGTACCCTGCTCTACTCGCTGTACCTCTACAAACGCGCCTTTCAATTTACACAGATGGGTTACGCTTCCGCCATGGCCTGGGTCATGCTGCTGACGGTCGGCATCATCGCGCTGATCCTGTTCCAGACGTCCAAGTACTGGGTCCACTACGAGTCGAAGGGAGAGAGCTAAGATGGCGATACCGGCAAAAGCGATGCTGACGAGCAGTCCCGCGCAAACGAGGCTGAAGGCGAATACGAGAAAGAAATGGAAACCGATTTTGTTCCACCTCGTCGTCGGTCTCCTCGCGCTCGTCATGATCTACCCGATTCTGTGGATGATCTCCAGCTCCCTGAAGCCCAACGGCGAGATTTTCTCGCAGGCGTACAACCTGATCCCGAGCCGGATCGCATGGGAGAACTACCGCAGCGGGTGGGCCGGTTTTGCGGGCAATACGTTTACGACTTTCTTTAAAAACTCGCTCATCATTGTAGTCATCTCGACGATCGGCGCGGTCGCTTCTTCGGCGGTCGTCGCTTACGGATTTGCGCGCATCCCGTTCGCCGGCAAGGGCTTCTGGTTCGCCTGCATGATGATGACCATGATGCTGCCGCACGACGTGACGATGATTCCGCAGTACGTCATGTTCTCCAAGATCGGCTGGCTGTCGTCGTTCAAACCGGTCATCGTGCCGCAGTTTTTCGCCGTACCGTTCTTCGTATTTCTCATCATGCAGTTTATCCGCACGATCCCGCACGACCTCGACGAGGCGGCCAAGATGGACGGCTGCAGCAAGTACGGCATCTTTTTCCGCATCGTCCTGCCGCTGATCGTGCCGTCGATCGTCACCGCAGCGATTTTCTCCTTCTATTGGAGATGGGACGACTTCATCAACCCGCTGCTGTACCTCAACAATCCGAAGCTGTACCCGGTGTCGCTGGCGCTCAAAATGTTCCTCGACGGCGATTCGGTCAACAACTGGGGCGGCATGTTCGCGATGGCCACGCTGTCGCTCGTCCCGATCTTTCTCATCTTCTTCGTCTTCCAGCGCTATATCGTGGAAGGCATCAGCACCAGCGGTCTCAAATAATGATTAGCGCACAGGGGGAAACGGACATGCCAGCATTGCAATTCGACGAGGCGGAAGTGCGCGCGGCAATCGATCGTGTGGTCGACCGCACGTTTCGCATGGATTTCAATTGGGATTGGCCGGCGGGCGTCGCTTTCTATGGCGTATGCGAGGCTTATGAGGCGACAGGGAACAAGGCGTATTTGGAAAAGTTAAAGGCGTGGGTCGACGAACAGTTGGAGGATGGCATTCCAAAGTTGACGGTCAACGCGGTCTCGGTGGGTCATTCGCTGCTCACGCTGCACAAGGCGACCGGCGAGCAGCTGTATTTGGACAAGGCGACGGAGATGGCGGAGTTCCTCGCGCACGAGGCGGTGCGCTTCGGAGACGGCATCTTCCAGCACACGGTCAACTCGCACACCTACGACTTTCCGGAGCAGGCATGGGTGGACACGATGTTCATGGCGGGCTACTTCCTGCTGCGGGTCGGCCATCTGCTCGGACGGCAGGACTACATCATGGACGGCATTCGCCAATACCACGGCCACGAGAACTGCCTGCAGGACCCGAAGACGAACCTGTATTACCACGGCTGGGACAATGTCGGAGGGAATCATATGTCCGGCGTTTTCTGGGCGCGGGGCAATGCGTGGGCGGCGCTGACAATGGCGCGCGCGCTCGAGCTCGTCGACGTGCACCATGCGTCGTTTATGATCATCGAGGGCTCGCTGCGCGATCAGCTGAGCGCGCTCGTGCGGCTGCAGGACGAGGAGACGGGGCTGTGGCACACCGTGCTGGACGATCCGTCGTCCTATATAGAGACGTCGGGCTCGGCCGGCATCGCCGCGGCGCTGTTGTCGCGCGGGCGCTTGTACAACAAGTACGTAAACCGGTCCGTGCGCGGCATTCTGGATCGCATCACCGAGGACGGCATGGTCTCGGGCGTATCGGCCGGCACGGCGGTCATGCGCGATGTCCAAGGTTACAAAGACACGTCGGAAAAGCGCATTCAGGGCTGGGGGCAGGGGCTCGCGCTGGTGTTCCTGTCGTCGCTGCTCGCGCGGCAGGAGTGGTAGGGCGGGCGTTGACGAGTCTGAGAAGAGGCGGTCTGCTGAATTAACCGCCGAGGTGGTCAGGACAGCATGGAAAGCTGCATATCTGCAGGTAAATTCCGAGTGCGGCAGCGGATTTATTGAAATAAATGCAAATATCAGGCTGTTGAGAAAGCAGTTTTACGCAGCCAACTGTAGCCTGATCCGACGAATATGTAAATAAATGGTCGACAGTGCGCACCAAAAGCCCGAACCTTTGCAGGAAGAAGTCTTCGCCAGGTGTCTG